>JBKOUS010000047.1:0-44553 GCA_046723505.1 Actinomycetota bacterium | reverse complement strand
GTCGGGGACTCGTCCTCAGTCAGCGCGCGACGCGGCTGGTTTCTGGTCATGCTTTCTCCATGGTCTGGGTCAGAGCCTCGACATCGGCGGCGAAGCGTGTCAGTAGCCGGTCAAGTTGATCGAGATCACGGGGGTCCCATGCCTCGAGGGACTTCTCGAGCAGGACGCGGCGGGCGCGTAGTGCGGCCTCGATTCGGTCAGCGCCCGCGTCGCTCAGCTTGACGCGTTGGGCGCGCCCGTCGATTGGATCGGGTGTCCGCTCGATCAGCCCCGCACCATGAAGTTGGGCGACATGCCTGGAAACGGTCGACGCATCCAGGTTTGCGCAGGCGGCAAGGTCGGTAACGCGTAGCGGTCCGGATGCTGAGAGGGTCTTCAACAGCCAAAATGAGCCGGTGTCGAGCGTCTCGCCCTGACCTCGTTGCCGCATGAGCCGCCCGACCCCCAATAAGGCGTGCATCAGCGACTCCACCGACGCTGCACGTGAGGCGGACGGCGATTCCGCAGAAACTTGCATGCATCAAGCATATAACTACTTGCATGCTGCACACAATTAGTCTCGACTGTTGTCCCCGACTGTCGAAACCCACATGCACGGACCGGCGGTCGCTCTGCATATGTTGCAACCTGTGCAGGCCGCCAGCAAGGTGTGCACCTACACGCCAACATCCCATCGGCGACGTCCTTGCGGCTCACACCTCCTCCCTCGTGGATCGGGGATGACCCCATGCAACCCTGAAAATAGAAAAGGAGTCTTCTGTTTTAGAAAGATCGGGTTTACATTCACGACATGACCACTCCAGACATGAAGGCAATACTCGAGGAACTTGCCGCAGGACGCATTGATGCCGCCGAGGCGGCCCGCCGGATCGACGCCCTGAAGACGTCCCAGTCGACATCAGAGACGGCGCCACCTGAACCGACCAACGAGGAGCTGGCTGGATCAAAAGCTGACTCCGACGCCTGGGCAGCCGCCACGGACAGTCCGCAGGCCGGCTACGGTTCCACAACTCCGCGGTCCGAGGCCTCAGCCGAAGAGCCCGTGAACACGAAGCCGGTCAACGTTGGCGGCGTTGAACGGATCTCAGTCCGGGCGGTTGGTCGACGGGTTCGCATTCTTGGCGAGACCTCAGTGGCTACGCTGTCCGCCGACGGACCGCACGTGCTGCGGCGCAACGGTTCGGTCCTTGAGGTCTCCAGCGACGGTGAGTTGGGCGCCTCGCTGGACGGGTTCAGCATCCTGCGAAGTGCCCCGCGTAGCCTCGATGACTTCCGCTCTCTGGGTCTCGGCAAGGAGCTCTTTCTCCGTGTCAACCCAGATGTGATCGTCGACGTGGAGGTCACGGCAGGCAGTTTGAACACCGAGCGGGTGCCGCATCTCGGCAAGGTGCGGGTCACCGCTGGAGCTGCCAAGCTGTTGGACGTCGAAGAGATCAACGATGCTCTGGTACAGGCTGGGCAGGCCACCATCAAAGGCACGATCACGACCGGCCGCAACCGGGTCCGGGCCGAGTCCGGAACGTTGTCGATCACCTTGGCTGATGACTCCAACGTCACCGTCACTGGTGAGGCGCAGCTCGGCAGAATCAGCTGGGCGGGCGGTCACAGCGGCGCCGGCGACGAGGTCGTGATGGGCAATGGCAGTGCAAAGCTTGAGATCGAGGTCGTCATGGGTCATGCCCAGATTCGAGTCGGCTCCGAGCTGAGCAGCGAAGCGGGCGTCGGATGACGCAACGGTCGATCAGACCGCAAGAGCGACTTGAACACCGAGCACCGAGCGACTGTCCGGTGTGTGGTGATGAGCTCGCGGTCATTCGGTTGGGTTGCGCCTCATGCGGCACCGAAATCGGCGGCGTGTTTCGGGCATGTGAGTTCTGCGCGCTGAACGAAAAAGAGACCGAGATGCTCCGCGTTTTCCTCACTTCTCGGGGCAATCTCCGTGAGGTGGAGAAGCACCTGGGCGTCTCCTATCCGACAGCGCGGCTACGTTTCGCAGGGTTACTGGAGAAGCTTGGCCTCGCCGAGACGCCTGAACCCCAAGCTGCCTTGACCCGCGAAGAGATTCTTTCCGAGGTGGCCTCCGGAGCGTTGACCCCAGACGAGGCCCAAGAGTTGATCACTCGCCTATAGATGCGGGTTGGTCCAGATCACACAAGCGCCCGGATGTCCGGGCGCTTGTGCACGTAGAACTTGAGATAACCGGTCAGCCTCGAAACGCCTCGACTTTCACCACCGTAACGTTGATCGAGCGCCCATTAGGAGCGACGTATGAGACTGCATCGCCCGTCTTCTTGCCGAGGATGGCCGAGCCCAGCGGTGACTGTGGGCTGTAGACATTGGTGGCGTCGACGCTGTCGTCAAGTCCGAGCAACTCCCGTGATCCCAGCAAGAACGTGTCCGTATCAGACTCGTCCCCGTCAAACGCGATCGTCACCTGGGTACCGGGGGCGACCTCGTCAGCGTTTGCCGGCGCCTCACCGACTTGAGCTCGATTCAGCATGTCGATGAGTTGACGAATCCGGGCCTCCTGGTGAGCCTGCTCCTCACGCGCGGCGTGATAGCCACCGTTTTCACTCAAGTCGCCTTCTTCGCGCGCCGCGGCGATCTTTGCCGTGACCGCAGCACGTCCCGGCCCTGAGAGGTAGTCAAGTTCCTTCCCGAGCTTGTCGTAGGCCTCCTGGGTCAGCCAGATCGTCTGGGTGGCGGAGTTTTCAGACATCTCCAAAGGTTATCAAGGGCATGCCAATCCAAATCAGTTCACGGTGCACCCTCTGACCACTACAGCGGTCGCTCGTCGCAGTGTGGTGAGGATGACACTTACGTCGACCACATGGTCGGAACTAGCGGCAATGGGCACCAGCTGCTCGCCGACCGGTTGGAAATCCGCAGCTTGCGCCAGCACGCGACAGGTGACTGGCATAGATGGATCGCGACGCTCAACAGAAACGGTGGCCGAGGCCGACGTATCGGAATCAATCCGAAAAGTCACTACGTGGGCTGCGACCACCGGTCGGGAGTGCAGCAACGCTGTCCAAATCAGCCAGGTCAGGGCAAGCACTGCGCCGACGCTGATCAAACCCACCAGCATGGGACGGGGCATCCGAGGCTTGGGATAGCGGCGGCGAAGCCGCTCGGCAGCATCGGCCACCCCGACAATCTATTTGGCGCTTCTCGCGCATGTCGCGCCGGGAGCTGACGTCGTCGTCTCTCTTCGCGAACCGCACGTCGCGCTCGCAGCATGTCGAGGGGATCGTGTGACCATCTCGGTAGACGGGAGGTAGCGGCAATCGCAACGCGTGCGGTGGCAGCATGGCGGTCATGTCTCGTCCCGCGCTTCGTGTCGACCCTCAGGGCGAGCGGTTGCGGCTATTGCACGTGCACGCCCATCCAGACGATGAGTCGAGCAGAGGGGCGGCGACAACGGCGAAATATGTGGCCGAGGGAGTCGATGTTGTGGTCGCCACCTGTACCGGCGGTGAGCGCGGCTCGATCCTCAATCCAGCGATGGACCGACCCGACATCTTGGCCAACATCGCCCACATCAGGCGGCAGGAAATGGATCGCGCCCGGGAGATCTTGGGAATCGAGCAGCTATGGCTCGGCTTCGTGGACTCCGGCCTACCCGAGGACGATGATCAGCAACTTCCCGATGGTTGCTTTGCCCGCACGGACATCGCTGTAGCGACTGCCCCGTTGGTCAAGATCATTCGGTCGTTCCGTCCTCATGTGATGACCACCTACAACGAGAACGACGGAGGTTACGAACATCCCGACCACGTCATGTGTCACAAGGTCAGCGTTGCGGCCTTCGAGGCGGCCGCCGACCCGGATGCATACCCCGACCTAGGCCCGGCCTGGCAACCGCTCAAGCTCTATTACTCGAGCATCTTCCATCGCGAGCGGACGGTGGCGCTGGATAAGGCGATGGTGGCGCGTGGCCTCGAGTCGCCCTACACCGAACGGCTCCGTGACTGGCCCGAGGACCCACAGCGCGCGGCGCGGATCACAACACGGGTTCGCTGTGCCCAGTATTTCCAGGTACGTGATCGCGCGCTCCTGGCGCATGCGACCCAGATCGATCCAGACGGTCCGTGGTTTACTGTGCCACTGGCGGTGCATAAATCCGCGTGGCCAACCGAAGAATGGGAGCTGGTGCGTAGCTCGGTTGAGACGAGCATCCCTGAGGACGATCTATTCGCAGGAGTCGCCGAGACTGCGGCGAGTAGAGTTTCAGCATGATCCTCCTGGAAGTCGACCCGAATGTGGTCAAGCCGGGGTGGACGCCCTTGCTCATCACGCTGCTCTTGGCCGTCGCCATGGTGTTCTTGTACTTGAGCATGCGAAAACAGTTCCGAAAGATTCGCACGCCGGACGACGACGAGCCAGATAACGCTGAGGAGTCCGCATCGGATCGGCCGCCCAGTACGTCAAGCTGAGACCGACCAACCCAGCTGCAACCGCTTGCAGCGCTAGTCATGAGCTGCTCGCCCACGCGACGCTCGCGGCCACGAATAGAGTCTGAGGATGACTGGCGGCAACCGCCTCGGCTTGGCGAACAGCCCATACTTGCTCCAACACGCCGACAACCCAGTCCACTGGTGGCCATGGTCGGACGAGGCCTTTGGTGCGGCGGCTGAGCGGCAGGTTCCGGTCTTTCTGTCCGTTGGGTACGCGGCATGCCACTGGTGCCACGTGATGGCGCACGAGTCCTTCGAGGACGAGCAAACCGCATCCGTGCTCAACGAACACTTCGTCTCGATCAAGGTTGACCGTGAAGAACGTCCGGATGTCGACGCGGTCTATATGCAAGCCACCCAAGCGTTGGCCGGCCAGGGCGGCTGGCCAATGAGTGTCTTTCTAACGCCTGATCGCAAGCCCTTCTACGCCGGAACCTATTTCCCGCCCACGCCACGGCACGGTCTGCCCTCTTTCCAGCAGGTGTTGCAGGCGATCATCGAAGCTTGGCGGGACCGGCAATCAGAGATTCTCCTTAGCGCATCCGAGATCGCTCGCCGATTGTCGACGCCGCAAACACCGACTGGCGTGGAGCCACTCACTGCGGCCGACTGCGCGGAGTCGCTGTTGCTCCTGCAACGGGAGTTCGACCCGACGAACGGCGGCTTCGGCAGGTCGCCCAAGTTCCCACCGTCCATGGTGCTGGAGGCGTTACTTCGCGACGGCGGCGAAGCAGCGATGCCGATGGCACGGCGGACACTGGAGGCAATGGCGCGGGGTGGCATCTACGACCAGATAGGTGGCGGTTTCTCGCGGTACAGCGTCGACGCGGCATGGGTGGTGCCGCACTTCGAGAAGATGCTCTACGACAACGCGTTGCTGCTCGGCGTGTACGCCCATTGGTGGCGCCGAACACCGAACGCGCTGGCCGAGCGCATTGTCACCGAAACAGTGGCCTGGCTGCTATCTGAGATGCGCACCGAGCAGGGGGCGTTCGCGGCGAGCCTGGACGCTGACTCCGAAGATGATCACGGTGAGCTCCGCGAGGGTGCCTACTATGTCTGGAACCGTGATCAACTCCTGTCAGTGCTCGGCGAAGACGACGCAGGCTGGGCGGCAGAGGTCTTCTCGGTGACACCAGCCGGCACCTTCGATCACGGTGCCTCAACGCTGCAGCTGCAGTCCAACCATGATCAAGTCCGGCTGGCAGACGTTGGGGATCGGCTGCGAGTCGCGCGTGGTCAGCGGGCGCGCCCCGGTCGCGACGACAAGGTCGTTGCGGCCTGGAACGCACTGCTGGTGGATTCGTTGGTGCAGGCGGCTATGACCTTCGCTCGCCCGGAGTGGCTGCAGATCGCAACCGACGCGGCCGAGCACGTCTGGCGGTTGCACTGGCGAGACGGCCGGCTACGCCGGACCTCTCGGGATGGCGTAGCCGGGGAAGCATTGGGCATCCTGGAGGACTACGCAGCACTTGCCCTTGCGGCGGTACGGCTGGCAGCTGTGCATGCAGCGCCTCTCTGGCTGAACCGCGCCGAGCAGCTGCTCGAGGTGATCATGGAGCAGTTCACCGACGCCGGTGGGGGATTCTTTGACACCGCGGCCGATGCCGAGCAGCTCTACACCCGACCCCAGGATCCGACTGACAACGCCACCCCGTCGGGGTTGAGTGCGGCTGTTCATGCGCTCCGACTCATGGCCGAACTGACCGGCCTGGACCGCTACACGGTCCGCGCCGACCGAGCAGCCGCCAGCGCGAGCGAGTTGGTCCGCCGGGCGCCACGGTTTGCGGGCTGGCTGTTTGCCGACGCGGTCAGCCAAACATCGCGTCGCGGGCCGGTTCAGGTCGCCGTGGTCGGACCCGACAATGCAGCTCGAGCCGCGCTCGTCCACACCGCTCACCAGCTCGCTCCGGCCGGATCAGTCGTGATGGCTGGCATGCCCGACCAACCTGGTCTCGCACTGCTGGCCGAGCGGTCCGTGATCAACGACCTGCCCACGGCATACGTCTGCCGGCACTTTGTGTGCCGGCTGCCGGTCACCTCAGTCAATGACCTAGCCAGCCAGCTGCAAGCGACATAGACGGATGCCAGGGGCGCGCGTCGCGAGCGGGAGCGAGCAGTCAAACGTTGCAGCTCAAAATCAGATCGTGATCATAGAGATCGCGATGTAGTGACAGACGAAACCTGCGATGGTGGCGGCGTGGAAGATCTCGTGAAAGCCGAACCAGGCGGGATAGGGGTTGGGACGCTTTCGGCCGTAGACCACTGCGCCCAGGGTGTAGCAAACGCCGCCGGCGATTATCAAGAGCACGACCGCCGCGCCGGCAGCATGATAGAAGGCCGTGAGCCAGCCAAGGGCGGCCCAGCCCATGACGATGTAAAGCACGGTGTAGAGCCAGCGCGGAGCTGATAGCCATAACAGGCGGAAGCACAGGCCACCAATGGCAGCTGACCAGACGAGCGAGAGCAGTGTCACTCGCGAAGGCCCGTCGAGCAAGATCAACGCCAGTGGCGTATAGGTCGCCGCGATGAAGACAGAGATGTTGGCGTGGTCCACCCTGCGGAGAATTGCGTGCCCGCGAGTTCCCCAGGTTCCGCGATGGTAGACACCGCTGGTGCCGAAAAGGAGCACGGATGCCGTAAGGAAGACCGCCCCTCCGATCACGCCGGCAGGCGTTGCGGCCAGGGATATGAGCACGATGCCGGCCGCGAGTGCGAGGGGAGCCATCCCGGCATGCAGCCAACCACGAAGCCGAGGCTTGACTGCCTCAAGCACGCCGGTGAGTGAATTCTCGGTATCGCGTTGAGTTCCGGATTGGGACAGTTTGTTTTCCCCGAGGCGGACGGCGGGCAGGGCTTCTCCTTCCGACGCCGAGGCGTGAATCTAGCTCGTGGGACGTTACCGATGGGTAGGTTCAGGTTAGGTGATCGCATCGGCGAAGACCAAGATTGGGGCCTGAGGCCATTTGGCTACGCATTCTCAACCTTCCTGATCTATGCCACAAGGCCGGATTTCTCCATTGGCGCGGGATACGCTGCCAGTTGTGGCACGTCTCGATCGGCTGCGCGAGTTCGTGGATCGTCTACACCCGTCAGGGCTGTTGTATGCGACCTATGAGCATCGGCTGATCGCCGAGCTCGACCGCGACAGGTTGCCGCGCCACGTCGCAGTACTCGCTGACGGGAATCGCCGTTGGGCGCGTACCAACGCGCCTGGGCAGCCGCTCGTGGCGGGCTACCAAGCCGGTGCCGACAAGCTCAAAGAGTTTGTCGAGTGGTGCGATGAGATCGGTATCCCGGTCGTCACGTTGTGGGTGCTGTCGACCGAGAATTTCTCTCGCAGCAAGCGCGAGGAGATCGAGCCGCTGCTCGGCGTGATCGAGGAGATGGTGGGCGATCTCGCGGCGACCAGGCGTTGGCGAGTCCATCCTGTGGGAGCGTTGGACCTGTTACCGGCTGAGTCTGCCAAGCGGCTCAAGATGGCTGATCATGATACTGCCGACATCAACGGCATGCTGGTGAACATTGCCGTCTCCTACGGCGGGCGGCATGAGTTGCGGGACGCTGTCCGATCCCTGCTTGCCGAGCATGCAAAGAACGGCACCTCGATCGACGAGCTCGCACAAACCCTCGACATAGAGCACATCGCCCAACACCTGTACACCAAAGGCCAGCCCGACCCGGACCTGATCATCAGGACCTCCGGAGAGCAGCGGTTGTCGGGATTCTTGATGTGGCAGTCGGCCCACAGCGAGTTCTACTTCTGTGAGGCGCTCTGGCCTGACTTTAGGAAGGTGGATTTCATCCGGGCGCTGCGCTCGTACGGGCAGCGGGAGCGCCGCTTCGGCCGGTGACGCCGATTTGTCAGAACCTCAGGGACCGGCAGCCCTCTCAGGTTCTGACAAGTCGTATAGGACGTGCCGCTCCCGCGGCCGGCCTGGTGCTCACGAACAACGACGTCATCGCTGGACCGTACGATCACCCCACCGCTCGGTTCGTGATCACGGCGGCTTCCTGGCCGACCGGGGCGCCTGTTGCGACCGGGGCTGCCGGTACCGCGCGTACCTCAGCTGACCGGCGGGTCGCCGGACGCCCCGTAGCCGCCCCCGCCCGGCGTAGTGATCGTGACCACGTCGTCGGCGGCCAACGACAGGCTCACCTTGGCCGGCAGCTGGTCGCCGTTGAGCTCGTTGTGCCCGCAGGCGCCAGGGCTGCCGCCGTCGCGCCCGGGCGGCCGGTGTCGCCGCCGGTCGGTCAGCAGGGACAGGCTTGCCGGTTCCAGGACCCGGATCGCCCGTACGATCCCGTCCCCGCCGGCGAAACGGCCGGCGCCGCCGCTGCCGTAGGCCAGCTCGAAGCGCTCGACCCGCATCGGGTACTCCTGCTCGAACGCCTCCACCGGCGTGTTGAGCGTGTTCGACATCCCCACGTGCACCCCGGACGAGCCCGGATGTCCGTCGGCGGCGCCCTGGCCGCCGCCGATGGTCTCGTAATACGTCCAGCCCCGACCACCGATGTTGACGTTGTTCATGGTGCCCTGTCCGGCGGCTGGCACATCGGTCATCAGAGCGAACGCGTCGAGCACCGTGTCGGCGAGCCGCTGGCTGGTTTCGACGTTTCCGGCCACCACAGCCGAGGGGCGGCGGGCGTTCACCAGGCTGCCCTCCGGGGCAACGATCTCCAGCGGGGCGTACGTGCCGGAGTTGGCCGGGATGTCGTCGGGCAAAAGCACCCGCAGCGCGAAGAAGCACGCTGAGCGGGTCACCGATATGGGGCAGTTGACGTTGCCGCCGACAGCGTCGGCCGTGCCGCCGAAGTCCACCACAATCCGGTCGCCGGCCACCCGCACGGCGACCCGGATCGGGATATCCTCGTCGGTCACCCCGTCGCCCTCGATCTGGCTGGAAGCCAGATACTCGCCGTCGGGCAGCGCGCGGACCACCTCGCGGGTACGCCGCTGGGTATACGCCAGGACCTCCTCGAACGCGGCGAAGACGGTGGCCTCGCCCCACCGGGCCATCAGGTCGGCCAGCCGGTCCTGGGCCAGCCGGTTCGCCGCGATCTGGGCCCGGAAGTCGCCCCGCCGCAGCCGCGGCGTGCGCGTATTGGCCAAGATCAGCTCTAGCACGTCCGGAACGTAGTCGCCGGCGCGCACGAGCCGTACCGGCGGGATAACCAGACCCTCCGACCAGATGTCGCGCGAGCCGGCCGGCATAGATCCCGGCTGCATCCCGCCGACGTCCGAGTGGTGCGCCCTGGTGACCGCGTACCCCCAGGTCTGCTCGTCGGTGCCCAGCCGGGACACCATCGTGATATCGGGCAGGTGGTTGCCGCCGGAGAACGGGTCGTTGAGCACGAAGACGTCGCCGGGCCCCGGCTCGCGCTCCATCACCGCGGCCACCGCCTCGGGCATTGCTCCCAGGTGCACCGGAATGTGCTCGGCCTGGGCCACCATCCGGCCACGCGCGTCGAACAGCGCCGCCGAACAGTCCCGGCGCTCCTTAATGTTCGAGGAGTACGCGCTGCGCACCAGCGCCGTGCCCATCTCTTCGGCGACCCCGGACAGCGCGCTGGTCAGCACGGACAGCGTGATCGGGTCCAGCTGCCCCCCTCGGGCCCCGATGCGGCCCGCCGGCCGCCCCGCGGTCACGCCGCGTTCCCCTCGTACTGGGTGACCAGCAGCGTGCCGACACCGTCGACGGTGCCGATCCAGCCGGGGCGCAGCACGCATGTGGACTCGGCGAACTCCACAACCGCCGGTCCGTGCACCGTGCTCCCTGCACCGAGGGAGTCGCGTCGGTACACCGCCACCTCCTGCCACTCGCCGTCGAAGCTGGCCCGGCGGGTACCGGGATCGGGCGCCGCCCGGGCCGGATCCTCCCGCAGCACTGGCCGGGACCCGGGCCGGGTGGCAACCAGCCGTAGGTTCACTAGCTCCACCGGCTCATCGTCCATCCGGTAGCCGTACCGCCGTTCGTGCTCTCGGTGGAAGCGTTGGGCCAGCGCCGCCAGGTCAGGCGCGGCGCCGCCAGCCGCATGTGGCCCACCCTCGCCGCCGGCGTGGATGCCGCCCTCGTGTTTCGGGCCGGGCCCGTCGACGGCGACCGTCAGCTCGAACGACTGGCCGTGGTAACGCAGGTCGGCCAGCCGGGTGGCCTCCGGCGGGGTCGCCCCGGGGCCGAGCTGGGCGGTCGCCTGCCGGGCCAGCTCGGCGTAGCGCCGCGCCAGGGCCGCCGGATCGGCCGTCGCCAGGTCGGCCAGGAACGGCACCACCTCGTCGCGTCGGGCGTCGGAGATGGCCAGGCCGAGCGCGCTGAGCACGCCGCCGGCCCGGGGCACCAGGACCCGCCGGATGCCCAGCTCCTCCGCGAGTGCGCAGGCGTGCATGCCGCCCGCCCCGCCGAAGGCCACCAGCGTGAACTCCCGCGGGTCCAGGCCGCGCTGCACGCTGATCACCCGCAGGGCGCGGATCATCTCCGCCTCGGCCACCCGGATCACCCCGAGCGCGGTGCGGTGCGCGTCGAGCCCCATGCGGTCACCGACCCGCAGCAGAGCCGCCTGCGCGGCCGCGCGGTCCAGCCGTACCTCGCCGCCCAGCTCGACTCCATCGGCCAGATATCCGAGGTACAGGTCGGCATCGGTGACGGCGGGCTGGTCACCGCCCCGGCCGTACGCGGCAGGTCCGGGCTCGGCGCCGGCCGAGTGCGGTCCCACCCGCAGGGCTCCGCCGGAGTCGACCCAGGCGATCGAGCCGCCGCCGGCGCTGACGGTGTGTACGTCCACCATCGGCAGCTTCACGGGTACCCCGGCGATCACAGATTCGGTGGTGATCTGGACCTGCCCGTCGCGGACCGCGGCGACGTCGGTGGACGTGCCGCCCATGTCGAACGTGAGCAGGTCGGCCTCGCCTGACAGGCCTGCCACCCAGGCGGCGCCGACCACCCCGCCGGCCGGTCCGGACAACAGGCAGCCGGCGGCGTGCGAGGCGGCGAACCGGATCTCTGCGACGCCGCCAGATGACTGCATGACCACCGGCGCCGGTAGCCCGTGCGCCGCCACTTGGGTGCCCAGGCTGCGCAGGTACCGCGACAGCAGCGGGGTCAGATACGCGTCGCAGACCGTCGTCGAACACCGCTCATACTCGCGGAATTCGGGCAGCACCTCGCAGGAGAGCGACACGTGCACCCCGGGCATCGCGGACCGAAGCGCCTCCCCGACCCGCCGCTCGTGGTCGGGGTACAGGAAACCGAAGATCAAGCACACCGCCACCGCCTCGACATTGGCCTCCCGGCACCGGCGCACGGCGGCGTGCACCGACTTCTCGTCCAGTGGGGTGATGACGCCGCGCGGGCCCGTCCGTTCTCGCACGGTGAACCGCAGATCCCGGGGGACCAGTGCGGCCGGGCGATCGCGGGTCAGATCGTAGAGTGCTGGCCGGTTCTGACGGCCGATCTCGATCACATCGCGGAAGCCCTCGGTGGTCACCAGGGCGGTGCGGGCGCCGCGCCGTTCCAGCAGCGCGTTGGTGGCCACGGTCGAGCCGTGGGCGAACGCGCCAACGCTGTCCGCGGCCAGGTCGACGGCGGTGACCGCCTGGAGCACACCCCGGGCCTGGTCGGCTGGGGTCGACGGGGTCTTCGCGGTCACTAGGGTGCTGTCGACCAGCGCGACGAGATCGGTGAACGTCCCCCCGACGTCTACGCCCAGCCTGGCGCGCATGATCCACCTCCTGGTCGCCGAGAGGTATTCCACCACGGCCGCAGATCAGCGGGCGGCCGCTCACCCAGGTGCGCCGCCGCAACCCCGCTTTGCGTACGACGATCCGTGAAATAGCTGCGAGCGTCGGGAATCGCGCGCCGCCGCACGGAGGAGGAGCGAGAGCGTCTTTTCTCTGCGAGCGACGACGACGGCGGCGGATCCAAAAAGCGCGATGCGCGAGCAGCTTTCAAAAATGCGGCGTGGCTCTCGCCTTCGGCCCACCTCTCGACGTACCGTCGAGGTGCGGAACGCAAATAAGCGGTCCGCCTGGGAGGCGATGCATGCACCGTCACTCGACGTACTGCGAACCGGCTCAGCTCAATGCCGGTCATCCATCCCGGCCAGCCACGTAACTGTGGGGCCGGGCGCGGATCGCGTACGGCCCCCAAGAAGGGCAGACCTGTGTCTTCTTCATCAAGCCGTCGCACCTACGTCATTGACACTTCCGTCTTGCTGAGCGACCCGCACGCGATGCGCCGATTCGACGAGCACGATGTCGTGCTTCCGGTTGTGGTGATCAGCGAGCTTGAGGGCAAGCGTCACCACAGCGAGCTGGGCTACTTCGCCCGTACCGCCTTGCGGTACCTCGACGAGCTCCGGATGGTTCACGGGCGCCTGGACGCCCCCGTTCCGATCAATAGTCTGGGCGGCACCATTCGCGTCGAGCTGAACCACACCGATCCAGCTGCACTGCCAGACGGCTTCCGCTTGGGCGACAATGACTCGCGCATTCTGGCTGTCGCGCTGAACCTCGCAGCTGAAGGGTGCGCCGTCACGCTGGTGTCCAAGGACCTCCCGATGAGAGTCAAGGCATCGTCCGTCGGCCTCAAGGCGGAGGAGTACCGCGCTGAGCTCGCTGTCGAAACCGAGTGGACTGGGATGAGCGAGATCGGAGTGGACGGCGGTGATGTTGACCGCCTCTATGAGCAGGGGTTCCTTGAGCTGGACGAGGCTCGAGACTTGCCCTGTCATACCGGGGTCGTCTTGCTCAGCGGCAACGCATCGGCCCTCGGCCGGGTCATGCCCAGCAAGGAGATCAAGCTGATCAAGGCTGACCGCGACGTGTTCGGAATTCATGGCCGCTCGGCGGAGCAGCGGGTGGCTCTGGATCTGCTACTGGATCCCTCCATTGGCATCATCTCTCTCGGCGGCCGGGCCGGCACCGGTAAGTCAGCTCTCGCGCTGTGCGCCGGACTTGAGGCGGTCTTAGAACGTCAACAGCACTCCAAAGTGGTGGTCTTCCGTCCGCTGTACGCGGTTGGCGGCCAGGAACTCGGGTACCTGCCGGGTACTGAGGGCGAGAAGATGGCGCCCTGGGCCCAGGCAGTCTTCGACACCCTGGGTGCACTCACCACCAAGGTGGTCATTGAGGAAGTGTTGGCACGCGGTCTGCTCGAGGTGCTGCCCCTCACGCATATCCGGGGCCGTTCGCTGCACGACGCGTTCGTTGTTGTCGACGAGGCGCAGTCATTGGAAAGAAACGTGCTGCTCACCGTGCTGAGCCGGATCGGGCAGGGCTCGCGAGTGGTCTTAACCCACGACATCGCCCAGCGAGACAACCTCCGGGTGGGCAGGCACGACGGTGTTGTGGCGGTCGTCGAGAAGCTGAAAGGCCATCCACTCTTCGCTCATGTCACGTTGCACCGCTCCGAGCGATCACCAATCGCAGCCCTCGTGACCGAGATGTTAGAAGACGTCGCCGTCTGAGAGATTCGGATGAACGAAAAAGAACGAAATGATCTCAAGATGATTTCATTTGGATAACGACATGTGGCATCGTTTCCTCCGTGCGTCGACTCGCTCAGCATGCCATAGTCGGGGTTGGCTTCTCAGCGTTTGTCGCAACAACAGCCTTCGCTGGACTGAGTAGCCCCGGTCAACTAACGACTGCCGTTGCCGTGCCGGCGCCTGCCGTCATTGCCGCCCCAGAACTCGCGTCGGCCGCTGACCAGCTCGCCGCTGAACGGGCGGCGGCCAAGGCACGTGGGAATCGTGAGGCCGCGAGAGTCAAACTCATTGCAGCTAAACAAGCGGCGAAGCGGGCCAAGTCCTTGGGCAAGCAGACGAAAGCCATTGCTGCGCAGGAAGCCAAGATCAAGGCCGCGCTGGCAGCTGCTGCGAGAAAGGCGGCCGAGGAGAAGGCCGCTCGCGCCCGAGCGCTTGCCAATCGTGGCTACCAGCCGGGCGTCACCGACCCCAGAGAGATTGCCCGTCAGATCTTGAAGAACAAGTTTGGTTATGGCTCCAACCAGTTCGAGTGCTTCGACAACATCATCATGCGCGAGAGCAAGTGGAAGGTAGACGCGACCAACCCGAGCTCGGGTGCGTACGGGATTCCTCAGGCACTGCCCGGCTCGAGGATGGCGAGTGAAGGCAGTGACTGGCGGACCAACCCGGCGACGCAGATCATCTGGGGCGTCAAGTACATGGAGGACCGATACGGCAGTCCGTGTGGCGCATGGAGCTTCAAGGCGGCCAACGGTTGGTACTGAACATCAGGCGAATCGCGGAGAACAGTGGGCGCGTACGTCTCGATGGTCGAGGCGCCCTTGTGATCTTGTCGTAGCATCTCGACCGCCATGAGGCAGCCGTCCTTCACCCGTCCAGACTTCGACGGCCTTCACAATGCCGAACCCGGCGAGCTTCCCGATTCCCGGCCTGGGAGCGTCCTGCGCCAGAAGCCTCGATCCGTGGGCGTTCAGCGGAAGACGGACTGCACCGACGCGATGTAGGCGTTGCCGTCGAAGTCGTCGAGGATCGCGGTCTGCACGACATACCCCTGGGCGATGCCGATGCAGATCGCCGACTCCCGGGTGGCGCGATCCTGCGCCTCGGCCGGTGGCATCCCCTGTTGTTCGTGCCACGCGGTCAGGTAGCGGGCGAACATGCCCTGGATCCTCGCGGCGATCCCCGACGCCATCCGGCGGAGCTCCACATCGCGTACGGCCGCCGCCCAGAGCTGCACGAGGATACTGACATCGCCGATCTCCGACTGGACGCCGCGTAGGAAGAGACCAATGAGTTCTCCCGGCGGGACGAGTTGTTCGGCGGACAGGACGCCGCTGAGGTCCTCGAACCGGGCTTCGAGTAGGTCGGCGACGGTGAGCTGGATCAGTTCGTTCTTGCTCTTGTAGTGACCGTAGATGGCGCCCGCCGACAGGCCGGACTCAGCGATGATGTCGGCCATGGACGTGGCATCGAATCCCTTGCGCGCGAAGCAGCGCAGCGCGGCCCGGGCGATCTCGCTACGCCGGGCCGTCCGGTACTCCTCCGAAATCTTGGGCATCGGTCAACAATAAAAAAGAACGTTCGTTCTTGACAAGGAACAAAGGCGAACTCACAATAAAGAATATTCATTCGTTTTAGTCAGGAGCATTGACATGTCCACTTCAGTCTCCGCGCGTCCTCACACGAGCTGGGGCCGTGCAATCGGCATCGCCGTCGGTGCGGCACTCCTCGTTGCGGTCGTCGTGCTTGCGTTCATGTGGCCGGCGATCACCTCGACGGTCAAGGACTTCCCAATCGCCGTGGCCGGTCCGAGCGAGCAGGTGACCGCGTTCACGGGCGCCATCGACGAGAACGCTTCCGGCCGATTCAACGTGACCGAGGCCGCCGATCGGGATGCTGCGGTGCAGAGCATTGAGGAGCGCGAGGTCTACGGGGCTGTCATCCTGGGCCAGGCGCCGGAGGTGCTGATGGCGTCGGCCAACGGCGCCGTCACCAGTCAGATCATGAGCCAGATCGCCGGCCAGCTGCAGCAGCAAGTCAATGCGATCGTGGCCCGACAGACCACCGCGGCGCAGCAAGCCGGCGCTCCGGCGCCCGACCCGATTGTCGTGACGGTCACCGATGTCGTGCCGCTCGCATCGACGGACGAGCGCGGCACGGGGCTGACCGCGGCCGCCTTCCCGATGGTCCTCGGCGGGATGCTCGGCGGCATCGTCGTGTCCCTGCGCGTCGCTGGAGTCTGGCGCCGCCTCGTCTCCCTCACTGCCTATGCGGTCATCGCTGGCGCGGGACTCGCCGCCATCATGCAGGCTTGGTTCGGGGTGTTGCAGGGGGACTACCTGGCGAACGCCTCCGCGATCGCCCTCTCGCTATTCGCGACGGGCGCCTTCATCGTCGGTATGACCGCGCTGATGGGTCCTCCGGGCATCGCAGTCGGCGCGATCCTCACGCTGCTGATCGGCAATCCCATCTCCGCGGCCGCCCAGCCGCTCGAGTTCCTGCCGGAACCGTGGGGCGCGATCGGTCAGTGGTTCGTGCCTGGCGCATCCGTCACGCTCTTGCGCGACCTTTCCTACTTCCCCGAGGCGGATGCGACGATGCCGTGGCTGGTGCTCGCGGGGTGGGCGCTCGTCGGGGTCGCGCTGATGTTCGCGGGCCGCTACCGCAACGCAAAGGTCTTGGATGACTCGAATGCCATCGAGCCGGAGGTGGCCGAGGTTCCGGAGCGCGAACTCGCGGACGAGACCGCTTGAGCGGTCTCGTCCGCTGGGCAGTCTGAGTAGCGGATGCTGAGTTAGCCTGGCCGACGGGTCATTGCCAGCACGTCGAGAGCTTTATCTAGTTCCTCTTCGGTCAGGCTGCCGCTTGCGACGTAGTCGTTCTCGATCACCACCTCGCGAATGGTCTTGCCCTCTTCGAGCGCCTGCTTCGCGACAGCGGCAGCGTTTTCGTAACCGATGTAGCGGTTCAGCGGGGTCACAATTGACGGTGATGACTCAGCCAGCGTCCTACAGTGCTCGACATTAGCCTCGATGCCCGCTACGCAACGGTCGGCAAGCAGTCGGCTGACATTGGCCAATAGCTGGATCGACTCCAGGGTGTTTCGAGCCATCACAGGAAGCATGACGTTGAGCTCGAAGTTGCCACTCGCGCCCGCAAAGGCGACCGCAGCGTCGTTGCCGATCACCTGCGCGCAGACCATGAGCGTCGCCTCACAAATGACGGGGTTGACCTTGCCCGGCATGATCGAGGATCCGGGCTGCAGGTCAGGAAGTGTGATCTCGCCGAGCCCAGCGCGTGGACCCGAGGCCATCCAGCGCAGGTCGTTGGCGATCTTGTGCAGGCTCACCGCTATGGTCCGCAGTACACCCGAGGCCTCGACCAGGCCGTCCCGGGCGCCCTGCGCCTCGAAATGATCACGTGCTTCGGTCAGTGGCAGGCCTGTCTTGTCGGCAATCAAGGAGATCACAGACTCGGCGAAGCCTGCCGGGGTGTTGATTCCAGTGCCAACCGCCGTACCGCCGAGCGGTAGCTCAGCGACTCGGGGCAGCGCCGCTTCCACCCGCTCGATGCCACGACCGATCTGGGCGGCATAGCCGCCGAACTCCTGACCGAGCGTCACCGGGGTGGCGTCCATCAAGTGCGTACGACCGGACTTGACTACCTGAGCGAACTCTGTGGCCTTGAGGCTGAGCGTCGATTCCAGATGCCGTAACGCCGGCACCAGGGTGTAGACGAGGTTGTAGGTCGCCGCGACGTGGATGGCGCTGGGAAAGACGTCGTTGCTCGACTGTGACGCATTGACGTGATCATTGGGATGCACGGCTTCGCCCAGTTCGGCAGTGGCGAGGGAAGCGATCACCTCGTTGGCGTTCATGTTGCTGGAGGTGCCCGATCCAGTCTGGAAGACGTCGATCGGAAACTCGGCATCGTGCTGGTTTTCCGCGATCTCGCCAGCAGCTTTCTCGATCGCGGCGGCGTACTCGTGCTTCAATACACCAAGCGCAGCGTTGGTCTTGGCGGCCGCCTCCTTGATCAGTCCAAGGGCGGCGATCAACTCCGAGTTGATCGGGATTCCAGAGATAGGGAAGTTCTCAACAGCGCGTTGGGTCTGCGCCTTCCACAAGGCCGAAGCCGGCACCTTGACCTCGCCCATGGTGTCGCGCTCGATGCGATGTTCCCCCGTATCAGTTGACTGGGTCATGGGCCACATTCTTGCCTAGCCGGTCCCCGAGCGTCCGCGGGCCTGGACACCGTGTAGATCGCATACTGAAAGCTGCGCTCGCCACGAGTGACTTCGACAATGTGCTCGCGCGCTGGGGGTGCAATTCGTTCCAGCACGGCGCGCAGGTCTGGCGCGGGAGATTGGCACCAGATCGCCAGTGTGCCGGCCGGCGTCAGTCGGCCGTACGCAGCTCGCAGTCCCGCCTCGGTGTAGAGCGCACGATTCTCCTCATGGATCAAGAAGTCCGGTCCGTTGTCGACGTCGAGCACGATTGCGTCCCACGGCCCAGCTGGCCTACCGCTCAGCCCGGCTAGGACACGCTGAACATCTGCGGCGTGGAGGTGCACACGCCGATCCGACGACACCGCGGCCAGTGTCGCTGTCAACCCTTGGTAGGCCCAGTCAATCAGGCATTGCTCGATCTCCACGACATCGATCACACCGACATCTTTGGCCGAGATGGCGGAGACGGTGTAGCCCAGGCCCAGCCCGGCGACCAGCACCCGTCGCGCCCGACCGCTCGGTAATGCGAGCTCACCCAGCAGGCATTCGGAGCTGCCTTCGCTGTTGTCCATGGCGAAGGCGCCGTTGATGATCAACTCCTCAACGGGCGTGCCCGCACCGAGTCGCCGTCGCAACACGACTTCACCTCGCGGCCCCGTGTGGCGGGCGATCGTTTGGATCGTCTCCATCAGCGAATAGTGTCCCGCACCGGCCGCGGCGGGTCCGAGTTGGCGCAGTCTGTGAAGATAAGGATGTGGCGCGTACGACAAGACAGGCGACAGCGGGTGACATGATCCGCTCGCTCGCTTTGATCGTGATCCCGCTGGTGGTGATCGCGATCATCTTCACGAACGTGCCGGATGACCGTCCTGTCAAGGAAGTGGACTGGAAGCCCGTGCTTGCCACGGCGCGGCAGCAGGCACCCTATGAGGTCCTCGCACCGACCAACCTTCCACAGGGCTGGCGTGCCACGCGCGTGAACTGGGTGCCACTGGGAAGGCCGTACCTCAACGGCGAGGCGTCGCCGCGTAATTTGTGGCAGATCGGGTTCCTTACCCCAGAGGACGTCTACATCGATCTCAATCAGGGCGACATGCGGGCCCAAGATATGGTTGATCAGCAGTCGCGGGAGGGAACCCCCGACGGCAAGAGTGTTATCGCGGGCCAGACCTGGCAACGGCTGGTCAGCCCTGACGGCCGCACCAGGTCGCTGGTGCTGCATGGCCCGGTCGCAACGGCGATCGTGTCCGCCGATCTGCCCTATGAGGCGTTGGAGGCGTACGCCTCAACCCTGTCCAGCACCGGCTGAGCAAAGCCGGCGTCTCGGCACCGGACGCCTTCCGATGCAGCAGAGCCGAGCCGATCAGATCTCCTCAGTAAGTGCGGGATCTTTCGCTTGGGCGGCGTCCACCTTCGCTTTGGCTCCGTCAAGCCAAGCCTGGCAGATGGCAGCAAGGCGCTCACCGCGCTCCCACAGCGCAAGTGACTCTTCCAGCGAAGCGCCGCCTGACTCCAGGCGCTGAACGATGATGGCCAGTTCGTCGCGCGCTTGCTCGTAGCTGAGTGTTTCCCGTGTGGCTGCTGGATCCGTCATTCTCCTCCTCGCGGTCTCAGCTGCATCACCTTGACGGCCAGCTGGCCGTCTGTGAGCTGTGCTAAAAGATCATCCCCGACGCTGGCCTGGTCGACCGATCGGACCGCGACACCGTCTGGACCCAGCAGAATCGAGTACCCACGATCCAGCGTGGCCTGGGGTGACATCGCCCGTATCCGCGCCAAGTGATGGGCGACCAGAGCTGACTCGCGGTCGATGGTCGAGCCAACGGCCCGGTTGGCGCGATGCCTCAGTTCTGCTAGCTGCTCGTAACGCCGACCAAACGTTGCTGTGGGATCAGTCAGCACCGGACGGGTACGCAACCCGTCGAGCAGCTCCTGTTGTCGGCTGATCAGTCGCGATACCGCCTGGATCATGCGGTGCCGAGCCTGCTGTACTCGAGTCTTTTCGTCGGCTACGTCGGGAACCACGCGTTTGGCGGCATCAGTCGGTGTTGAGGCGCGATAGTCGGCGACGAGGTCGAGGATCGGGCTATCGGACTCGTGCCCGATGGCGCTCACCACCGGAGTACGGCAGGCAGCTACGGCTCGAACGAGCCCCTCGTCGGAGAAGGGCAGCAGATCTTCCACGGAGCCGCCGCCGCGGGCGATGATGATGACATCAACTTGAGGCTGGCGGTCCAGGTGTTGCACCGCAGCGATGAGCTGCTCGCAAGCCTGGGGTCCCTGCACCAGGGCGTATCGGGTGACGATCCGTACGGCCGGCCAGCGCCTCCGCGCGTTTTCCATGACATCGTGCTCCGCCGCGCTGCCTTCCCCGGTGACGAGCCCGACCGCGCTCGGAAGATAGGGCAGCGACTTCTTCAATGACCGATCGAAGAGTCCCTCAGCCTGGAGCAGTCGCTTGGTCTGCTCCAGACGGGCGAGTAGCCGTCCCTCACCAATGGGAGTGATCGCATCGCAGGTGAAGATGAAGCGACCTGAACTCTCGTAGTATGACGGCTTGATCCGGGCCACGACCGTCGCACCTTCGGTCAGGGGGCCGGCTGAGTCCAAGGTTGTCGGTGATGTGGTCACCGACACCGAGACCTCGGCGAGCTTGTCGCGCAGGGTGAGGAAAATCGTCCGGGTACCTGAGCGGCGGTTGACCTCGATCAGCTGCGCCTCCACCCAAACTGCCCCGAGCCGCTCAACCCAGCCGCGGACGGCGCGCGCGATCACCCGCAGGGGCTGCGGGTTCTCCGGCGACGATTGCAGGGCCACGCCGCGAGCGTAGTACCGCTGTCTTGCCGATTGCGGGCCGATCCGACCGCCGGCTTGACCACCTACACTGACCGGGTGGATGAGACGGGCCAGGCAGCTGCGCCGAGCCGCCGCAAGCAGGTCGTGCTCGCGGCGCCCCGGGGATACTGCGCTGGTGTGGACCGTGCGGTGATCACCGTCGAAAAAGCGCTGCAGACCTACGGGCCGCCGATCTATGTCCGCAAGCAGATCGTGCATAACCGGCACGTGGTGGAGGACCTAGAGGAGCGTGGGGCCGTCTTCATCGAGGAGCTCGAGGAGGCCCCGGAGGGCTCGACGGTGGTGTTCTCGGCACACGGGGTGTCCCCGGCAGTCCAGCTGGAAGCCAAGGCGCGAGGGCTCAAGGCGATTGATGCGACCTGCCCGCTGGTCACCAAGGTGCACCACGAAGCCAAGCGGTTCGCCAAGGACGACTTGCAAATCTTGTTGATCGGACACGCTGGGCATGAGGAAGTGGAGGGGACCACCGGTGAGGCCCCCGGGCACATCACGCTCGTGCAATCACCGGCGGATGTCGAACGGCTCGAAGTACGCGATCCGTCACGACTTGCCTGGCTCAGCCAGACCACGCTGAGTGTCGACGAGACTTTGGAAACGGTCAACCGGCTCCGAGAGAAGTTCCCACTCTTGCAAGATCCGCCGAGCGATGACATCTGTTACGCCACGCAAAACCGTCAACTCGCGGTCAAGCAGATTGCTGCGCACAGCGATCTCGTCATCGTGGTCGGCTCGGCCAACTCATCCAACTCGGTGCGCCTGGTGGAGGTGGCGCTCGAGGCAGGGGCCAAGGCAGCCCATCGGATCGACAACGCAACAGAGATTGATCCCGAATGGCTGGCTGGTGTCGACTCGGTGGGCGTGACCAGCGGAGCCTCGGTGCCGGAAGATCTCGTACAGGGCGTATTGGACTATCTGGTCGACCGGGGCTTTCCCGTTGCCCGTGAGGAGCGGCTCACCGAGGAGTCGCTGGTCTTCGCACTGCCGCCTGAGCTGCGGAAGGATCTGCGGCAGGGCGAAGTCAGTGATTGAAGCTCAGGACGACTGCGCCGTCTGATCTGATCGGGCGGGCGAACTCTCCTCGACCAACTCGGTCAGATCCGGGTCAGGTCGGTAGAGTTCGGCGGCCTCCGGCACGACGGCCGATCGGCGTCGGCGGCCGCGGCCGACCATTGGCTCGACCTGGACCGCATCATCAACCAGCTCGGCGGCCTGGATCTGACGTACCGCCTCATTGATCTGGGTCGGTCCGGGCAGCTCTTTCTCACTGACCTTGAGGTCGCGGAACTTCCGGGCGCGGACCAGCACGGTGCCCTCGACTGTCGCGATCGTGTCGTTGTAGGCGTTCACCGAACTACGCAGGGCGCGACCCAGTTTGTCGAAGCGATTCCCCATGAGGCCGAGCTTCTCATGCAGCTCACGGCCGAGGCGGAACACTTCGGCAGCGCTCTCCGCAAGGGCCGCCTGCCGCCAGCCGTACGCCACCGCGCGCAACATCCCGATCAGCGTCGTCGGCGTCGCCAATACGACGTCACGTGCAGCGGCGTAGTCATAGAGGTCCGGAATTTGATCAAGAGCGGTGGCGAAGAACATTTCGTTCGGCAAGAAGAGCACCACGAACTCCGGTGTCTCCCCGGCCTTCCAATATTGTTTGGAGGAGAGCTGATCGATGTGCGTCCGGACGTTCCGTGCGTAGCGCGTCAGGGCCTCCGCCTTGACCTCGGGGTCATCGGCCTCGGCGGCCTCGAGGAAAGCGTTGAGCGGGACCTTCGCGTCGACAAATATGTGCTTACCCCCGGACAGGTTGACGCGCATGTCCGGCCGCATCACGCGATCGTCGGCTTTGGTCGTGTACTGCAGATCGAAATCGCAGCGTTCGATCATCCCGGCCAGCTCGGCAACCCTTTTGAGCTGTGTCTCTCCCCACGAGCCGCGGATTTGTGGTTTGCGCAATGCAGTCACCAAGGCAGCGGTCTCGCGGCGTAGCGTTTCCCCAGTCTGTTGGACATGGCTGACTTGAGTACGCAGCTCCGCCGACATGGCGGCCCGTTCTTTCTCCACTTCGGTGAGCCGGGCGTTGAACCTGTCGAGGCTTTCGCGGACCGGGATGATCAGTTGTTCGGTCGCTCTGAGTCGTACTTCGGCCTGGGCATCGGCGGTCTGGCCCTGCCTGTCCAGCGTCTCGACAGACAGCACCCTGAAATGGTTGATCATGGACTCTCGATCTGCGGCGATCTCTCTGGCCCGTTCCAGCGCAGCGTCGCGTTGGGCGACTGCGCTGGCCACTTCGGCGGATACCTCTGCGGCCTTCGCATGCGCAGAGGCTGCCTCGGTTCGGGCCTCCGCCACGTCGCTGCGGGCCCGGGCAGCTTCTGCTCGCGCCTGCGCAGCTTCGGCGCGAGCGGTAGCCGCGTCACTGTGCGACTGCGCGATCAACATCTGGCCATGTGCCGTGTCGGATTGCTGGCGGGCACGCGCGATCACCAAGCCCGCGATGCTCCCGAGCAGGATTCCCACCACCAGGCCACAGATCAGCGCAATGACCGTGACACCATCCATGGTGGAGATCTTGCCCGGGCCGGACGACAAAACCTTGGAGGCGGCTCCGCTAACCACCGCATCCGTACATCGATCTGCACCTTGCCGGTTGTGACTTAGGTTGTAACCATGTCGTCCGAGGTTGATCATGTCGCCGACTTGGCCGCCTTCGTGGAAGCGTCACCGTCGTCCCACCATGCCGCCGCGGAGGGCGCCCGCCGGTTGGCCGTGGAAGGCTTTACGGCACAGGAGGAGTCGGCGGAGTGGAGCTCTGAACCAGGCGGCCATTACGTGGTACGCGACGGCGCATTGATCGCGTGGCGGATCCCCGATACCTCACGATCATTCATGCCGTTCCGGATCCTGGGCTCGCACACGGATTCGACGGGTTTCACCCTCAAGCCCCGGCCCGACCTGAGCGGTTACGGCTGGCAGCAACTCGGTATAGAGATCTACGGCGCTCCGTTGCTCAACTCCTGGCTGGATCGCGAGCTTGGTTTGGCAGGTCGGCTAGTCCTCACCGACGGCACCACGCAGCTGGTGCGCACCGAGGCGATCATGCGGATACCGCAGTTGGCCATCCATCTTGATCGCAGTGTGAACGACGAGGGCCTCAGGCTGGACAAGCAGCTCCACACCGCCCCCGTCTGGAGCGTTGGTCATCCGGGCATCGCTGTTCTCGATCACGTGGCAACGGCAGCAGGCTGCTCGGCTGTCGACATCGATGGCTACGACCTCAGGGTGTACGACACCGCCAAGCCGGCGATCTTCGGACCCCATCAGGAATTCCTCGCCTCGAGCCGACTCGACAACCTGAGCAGCATGCACGCGAGCATCGTTGCCATGATCAACGCAGGCGATAGCGATGCTATCCAGATGATCGCAGCTTTTGATCATGAGGAGCTGGGCAGCGCTTCTCGTAGCGGAGCGTCCGGTCCGCTGCTTGCCGACATCTTGACCCGTATCTCCGACAGTCTCGGTGCCACGCTTGACCAACGGCATCGATCCCTCGCTGAGACGTTCTGCCTGTCGGCAGACACCGGCCATGCAATCCATCCGAACTATCCCAACCGGCATGATCCTGCGAACCAGCCGCTACTCAATTCGGGCCCGCTTCTGAAGCTGAACGCAAACCAGCGCTACGCCACCGACGGACGCGGCGCGGCTTTGTGGCGGCGCGTCTGCCGCAAGGCCGGCGTCGTTACGCAGGAGTTTGTATCGAACAATGCGACGCCCTGCGGCTCGACCATCGGTCCACTGACAGCCACGAGGCTGGGAATCGCCACGATAGACGTAGGCATTGCCACGCTCTCCATGCACTCGGCCCGCGAGCTCGCCGGTACCGATGACCCACTCCACCTGACTCGAGCGATGGAAGCATTCCTCACCGGCGAAAGCTGAAGATCGCTACGACACCCTAGGCTTGTCGCCCGTGGCACTCACCATCGGCATCGTCGGGCTTCCGAATGCGGGCAAGTCGACGTTGTTCAACGCGCTCACTCGCAACGACGTGCTGGCTGCCAGCTATCCGTTCGCAACAATCGATCCCAACGTCGGAGTTGTCGGCGTGCCGGACCCGCGGCTGGCGGTCCTGGCGAAGCTCTTCCGTTCAGACCGCACAGTGCCGGCGACCGTGAGCTTCGTCGATATCGCAGGAATCGTTCGGGGTGCGAGCAAGGGTGAGGGGATGGGCAATGCTTTCCTGTCCCACATTCGTGAAGCGGACACCATCTGCCAGGTGACACGCGTCTTCGAGGACCCGGACGTGGCACATGTCGACGGTGCGGTCAACCCGGCGAGTGACATTGAGACCATCGAGACGGAGTTGATCTTGGCAGACCTGCAGACGTTGGAGAAGGTGCTGCCGCGGCTGGAGAAGGAAGCGCGGATCAACAAGGACAAGCTCGCGGCGCTTGCGGCGGTGAAGCAGGCACAGGAGGTCCTCGAAAACGGACGTACGATTTTCGCTGCCGGCTTGGACCGTGGACCACTACGTGATCTCTTTCTGCTGACTGCGAAGCCATTTCTCTATGTCTTCAACTGCGATTCCGACGAACTGGCCGACGAACCGCTCAAGCAGCGGCTGCGCGGCCTCGTCGCCCCGGCCGAGGCGATCTTTCTCGATGGCAAGATCGAATCTGAACTGGTCGAAATGGAACCCGATGAGGCACGGGAGTTCCTTGCGGAGATGGACATCAATGAGTCTGGTCTGGAGCTTCTGGCTCGCGTCGGCTTCGACACGCTCGGGCTACAGACCTTTCTGACGGCCGGTCCTAAGGAGTCGCGTGCCTGGACGATTCGCAAAGGTGCAACTGCTCCAGAGGCGGCAGGCGTCATCCACAGCGATTTTCAGAAGGGTTTCATCAGGGCCGAAGTCGTCTCGTTCGATGATCTTGTGGCTGCCGGATCGATGCAAAATGCCCGCGCTCGAGGCAAAGTGCGACTGGAGGGCAAGGATTACGTCATGGCGGACGGGGACGTCGTCGAGTTCCGGTTCAACGTGTAGCAGCGGGGGCTGGGCCAAGTCCCCAAAGAAGTGACGGTTTCGCGTAGTCTGCGTACACGGCGTGTCGCGTAAACCAGCGTCAGTTTTTGGCGTTGAGAGCTAGAGCTTGGTCCAGGCCTCCGTGAGCACAAGGCGCAGGATTTGCTCCATCTCGTCGAACTCGGCCTGGCCACAGATCAGTGGGGGAGCGACCTGGACGACGGGGTCGCCACGGTCATCTGTGCGGCAGTACAGGCCGTTCTCGAACAACGCCCCTGAGACGTAACCGCGTAGCACCCTTTCGACCTCCGCTGAGTCCAAGGTCTGTTTGGTCGCCTTGTCCTTCACCAGTTCGATGGCATAGAAGTAGCCGTCTCCGCGCACATCCCCAACGATCGGCAGGTCGTAGAGCCGCTCCAGCGTCTTCCGGAAACTGTTCTCCTGGCGAAGGACGTTGCCGAGCAGATCCTCCCGCTCGAAAAGATCAAGGTTGGCGACGGCAACCGCGCACGACACCGGATGACCGCCGAAGGTGTAGCCGTGCGGGAATGCAGTGTTCCCACGGCCGAACGGCTCGAAGACGGCGTCGGAGATGATGGCCGCGCCGAGCGGTGAGTAGCCCGACGTCAGACCTTTGGCAGTGGTGATGATGTCGGGTTGATAGCCGTATTTCTGCGCACCGAACATCGTCCCCAGCCGCCCATAGGCGCAGATCACTTCATCGGAGACCAGCAACAGCTCGTAAGCGTCACAGATCTCCCGCAGCCGCTCGAAATATCCAGGCGGCGCCGGAATGCAGCCACCCGCGTTCTGCACTGGCTCGACAAACACAGCCGCTACGCTGTCCGGGCCCTCGTAGAGGATCGCCTCCTCAACCCGATTAGCCGCCCACAGCCCGAACTGCTTCTCATCGCCCGCTACCTCGTCTGGTGCGCGATAGAAGTTGGTGTTCGGCACCCGAGCACCGCCCGGCACCAGCGGCTCGAAGGGAAGCCTGAAGCCTGGCACTCCGGTGATCGACAGCGCACCGTGGGTCGTGCCGTGATATGCGACAGAGCGTGAGATCACCTTGGTCTTGGACGGCTTTCCGATCAGTTTGAAGTACTGCTTGGCCACCTTCCAGGCTGTTTCCACCGACTCGCCGCCGCCGCAGGAGAAGAACACCTTGTTCAGGTCGCCCGGCGCTTCCGCGGCCAGCCGATCAGCCAGTTCAATTGCCGCGGGATGGGCAAAGGACCAGATCGGAAAGAAGGCCAGCTTGCGCGCCTGGGCGGCCGCGGCCTCCACCAGCTCGACGCGTCCGTGTCCGGCCTGCACGGCGAACAGGCCGGACAGACCATCGAGATACTTCCGACCGTTCGTGTCCCAGATGTACGCGCCCTCGCCCCTCTCGATGATCGGTACCGGCTTGGTGGCGAAGCTGGACATCCGGGTGAAGTGCATCCAGAGGTGCTCCGCAGGGTTTCCCTGGGAAGCCGCCAGGCTTGCCCTGCTATCGGTGATCATGCTCTCTGTGCTCATCGGTACCTCATTCATTGTCCGCACCGGGAGTGGCGTGACCTGGAGTCCACAGCATCAGTCGATGATCATCATCTGTCGCATGTCATCTCGATGAGGATCCCAAAAGATGACCTGATCTTGGACCTTGTGGTTGCCCCAACTGCCGCGATAAGACTAGCTGGCATGGCGCAGCACGCATGTGGGCTCCCGCTCTTGCGCTCTCGAAGGGCAGATCACAATCATGTTCCGTGTTCCCTCATACTGAGCCACAAGTCTTGTGGGTATTAGTTTGGTGACCTAGAACTGTTTCGTTCCGGTGGGAAGTCCTTACGCTGCCCCCGTGAGATGAACGCCCCAACGGAGGGGCATATAGGAGGAGGACATCGAATGCGTCGAAGAACTCGTGGGATGGCCGCTATAGCCATCACGTCCCTCGCTCTCGTTGCGACGGCGTGTGGCGGTGGTGGCGGTACGACGTCAGAGCCGGGTGGGGAAGCGCCGCCTGCGCAGGGCGGCGAAGTCACCGTTGCCGGCTGCACGCCGGAGAACCCGCTCGTCCCGGGTAATACCAACGAGACTTGTGGCGGCGACATCATCGACGCCATGACCTCCAAGCTGGTTCGGTACAACACCGAGAACGCCGCGCCGGAGAACGACATCGCGGAGTCCATCGAGACCAGCGACAACAAGTTGTTCACCGTCAAGCTGAAGCCCTACAAGTTCCAGGACGGCACCGACGTCAAGGCCAAGAACTTCGTCGATGCCTGGAACTACACCGCCTACGGCCCCAACGGTCAGGCAAACACCGCCTTCTTCCTGCCGATTGCCGGCTACGCCGATGTGCAGTGCCCCGACGCCGAGTGCAAGCAGAAGCCCAAGGCTGAGACCATGTCGGGCCTCAAGGTGGTCGACGACATGACCTTCACAATCCAGACCGCCGAGCCAGTCTCGAACCTGCCGGTGCGCCTCGGCTACAGCGCCTTTGCTCCGCTGCCGGACTCCTTCTTCGCCGATCCGAAGGCCTTTGAAAAGAAGCCGATCGGGGCCGGCCCGTTCAAGATGGATTCGATCAGCAACACCGAATTCGTACTCTCCAAATTCGCCGACTTCAGTGGCGCGACCAAGGCCAACGTGGACAAGCTCACCTACCGCGTCTACCAGGATCCCTCGGCGGCCTACGCCGACGCCGTGGCTGGCAGCCTCGACTACATCGACGACAGCAACATCCCAAGTGACCAGCTCGTGGGGGACGCATACAAGAGCGACTTCCCGGATCGGACCTCCCAGAAGGAATCGCTGGTCATGGGCTGGATCACGTTCTCTCCGAACGATCCGCAGCTGAAGGACAATGTCGAACTGCGGAAGGCCATCTCGCGGGCCATCGATCGAGATCTGATCGTCAAGCAGATCTTCAGTGGCACCCGCATCCCGGCCACCGGCTGGGTGTCGCCTGCGGTGGACGGTTTCAAGGCCGGCGCCTGTGGGGACTCCTGCACGTTCGACGCCGCGGCGGCAAAGACAGCCTTCGAAGCGGCCGGTGGGTATAAGGGGACACTGACGATGACCTACAACGCCGACTCGCCGAATAAGGCGTGGTCAGAAGCGGTCTGCAACTCCATCAAGAACACCCTGGGAATCGAGTGCGTCGCGGTACCTACGGTCGATTTTGCGACCTTCAATAAGAAGCTCGACGCCGACGAGATCAAGGGCATCTTCCGGAGCGCATGGCAGGCGGACTATCCCTCGATCGAGAACTACCTGACGCCGATCTACGCCAAGAGTGCCTTCCCCCCGGAAGGTTCCAACTACTCCAAGTTCGACAACCCGGAGTTCGAGAAGCTGTTGGCCCAGGCGGCAGCGGCGAAAAGTCTTGACGAGGCCAACAGTCTGTACCAAAAGGCTGAGGGGTTGCTCGCGACTAACTTCCCGACCGCCCCGCTCTGGTACTACGTGACCACTTCAGCGTGGTCGGACAGGGTCACGGACGTGAAGGTCAACGCCTTCGGTGTCCTCGACACCGTGGCAATCAAGGTGAAGTGAACGGCAAGCGCGTGAACTACCGCTGAGAGTGTCGGCCCGCCGGAGCAATTTCGGCGGGCCGACGCTACGTTCCTCCAAGGAGCCTTCCCGACCTTGACGAGAGGAGGTAGGGGTGGGCAAGTACATCATCCGCCGGCTGCTGCAGATGATCCCGGTCATCATCGGCGTCACGTTCATCATCTATGTCGCGGTCTTCGCCCTCGGGGATCCGACGGCCGGGCGCTGCGGCGAGCGGCCGTGCCCGGCGAGCTACATCGCCAAGTTCCGGGCGGACTACAACCTCGACAAGCCGCTGATCGTTCAGTACCTGCTCTATATGGGCAACCTGGTGCAGGGAGACCTGGGGACCAACTTCTTCGGCAACAAGGTGGTCGACGAACTGGCGGCTCGCTGGCCGGTCACGTTCAAGCTCGGCACGATGGCGGTGATCATCGAGTCCGTGATCGGCATCACCGCCGGCGTACTCGCCGGCATCCGGCGGGGAAAGTTCATCGACAGCCTTGTCACCGTGAGCACGCTGTTCTTGATCTCGATCCCCATCTTCGTGATCGGCAGTTTCGCCCAGCTGATCTTCGGAGTCCGCCTTGGCTGGTTCCCGGTCACCGCCACCCAGGGCACCACTTATCAGCTGATCCTGCCCGCCTTCGTGTTGGCCTCGGCCTCGGTGGCCTATATCGCCCGGCTGATGCGGGCCAACCTGGGCGAGAACCTGCGAGCCGACTATGTGCGAACCGCCAAGGCAAAGGGTCTGAGCAACAGGCGCACGATCGGCGTACACACGCTGCGCAACTCCCTGATCCCGGTCGTCACCTTCATCGGCATCGACATCGGCGCGCTGATGGGCGGGGCAATCGTCACCGAACGGATCTTCAACATCAACGGCATCGGCAACTTCCTCTACCGCAGCATCGGGCAGAAAGACGGCGCGTCGGTCGTGGGCACGATTCTCTGTTTGGTGTTGATCTACCTGTTGGTCAATCTCATCGTCGACGTTCTCTACGGCGTCTTGGATCCGAGGATCTCCCATGACTGACACGAACTCCGGCCTAGACACCGCCTCGGTCGTCCCGCTCACCATCGACTCGGCCGGGGGACCAGAGGCGCCGCTGACCGCCCCCGCAAAGGGCGAGAAGGCGCGTTCGCTCGGCACTGACGCATGGGAGGAGCTACGCCGACGGCCGATGTTTTGGATCTCGGGGGCGCTGATCGTGTTTTTCGTCGTCATGGCGGCGTTCCCTCAGCTGTTCACCAGCACCGACCCGACTGTCGCCGATCTGTCCAAGGCCCGCGAGGCGCCTTCACCCGACGCCTGGTTCGGTCGGGACAACCAGGGCTATGACGTCTATGCCCGCACCGTCTACGGCGCCCGAGCCTCCATTCTGGTCGGCGTGTTCGCTACGCTGTTCGTGGCGGTGCTCGGCTCGTTCATCGGAATTATCGCCGGCTACCGAGCCGGCTGGGCGGATTCGTTGCTCAGCCGCATTGGCGAGATCTTCCTCGGCATTCCTTTGCTGCTAGGCGGGATTCTGTTTCTCTACATCTTTCCCAACGACCCGCTGACCACACCGTTCCTGGTGCAGGTATCGAAGGTGGCCTTGGTGCTCGGCATCTTTGGCTGGCCGACGATCGCGCGCCTGATGCGCTCCAGCGTGCTGCAGGTCAAGCCGAATGACTACGTCCAGGCCGCCCGAGCGCTCGGTGCCTCCCCGACCCGGATCATCAGCTCCCACATCCTGCCCAACTCGCTGGCCTCCGTCATCGTGGTCTCCACCATCAATCTCGGCGCCTTCATCGCGATCGAGGCCACCTTGTCGTTCCTGGGCGTCGGACTGCAGCCGCCCGCCATCTCCTGGGGCATCCAGATCTCCGAGGCCTCGGGTATCGGCTTTATCAGAGCCGCCCCGCACATGCTGCTGTTCCCCAGCGTCTTCTTGTCGCTCACGGTGCTCGCCTTCATCATGCTGGGCGATGTCGTGCGCGACGCTCTCGATCCAAGAATGCGTTAAGGAGGCCGCGATGCCGCTATCAGCCGGAACCAGTGGAAGGGCTGAGGTCGAGGTCCTCGATACCCAAGGCCTATGGCAGCCGGTCGACGGCCTGTTGCTCGAGGTCGATCAGTTGCAGGTGGAGTTCCGGACCCGCGACGGTGTTGCCAAGGCGATCAACGGCGTGTCGTTCGACCTTCACGAGGGCGAAACATTGGCCATCCTTGGTGAGTCTGGATCAGGTAAGTCGGTGACCGCACAAGCCATCATGGGCATCCTGGACTCCCCACCCGCTTTCGTCACCGGCGGCGAGGTGCGCTACTGCGGGCGAAATATCCTTGCGATGACCGACGAGGCGCGGCGGCGGGTCCGTGGCCCGGAAATCTCGATGGTCTTTCAGGACGCGCTGTCTGCGCTCAACCCCGTTTTTCCCGTGGGCTGGCAGATCGCCGAAATGTTCCGGAAGCACCGTGGTATGAACAAGTCTGACTCCCTTGCCCAGGCGATACGTCTCATGCAACGGGTGCAGATCCCAGGGGCTGCCCAGCGCGTCAAGGCATTTCCGCATCAATTCTCCGGCGGCATGCGGCAGCGGATCATGATCGCGATGGCGATCGCACTCGATCCCGCCGTCCTGATCGCCGACGAGCCGACTACCGCACTGGACGTCACGGTGCAGGCGCAGATCATGAAGCTGCTAGCCGATCTGCAGGAGGAGCGGCAGATGGGCCTGATCCTCATCACCCATGACCTCGGCGTCGTTGCCGACGTGGCCGACCGAATCGCGGTCATGTACGCCGGCCGGATCGTGGAGCAGTCAGACGTCTTCGAGATCTATGCCAGCCCAGCGCATCCGTACACCAAGGGCCTGCTCGAATCCGTCCCCCGGTTGGACCAAAAGGGCGGGCAACTCGCCGCAATCGGCGGGCTGCCACCAAACCTGACGCGGATCCCGCCCGGCTGTCCTTTCAACCCACGGTGCAGCTACGCCCAGGACATCTGCCGCGTCGACCCGCCGCCGCCGCTGCGAGAGGTGGTGTATCACCGGATGGCAGCCTGCCACTTCTCCGAGCTCGTGCTTGAGCACAGCTCCAAGCTCGAAATCACCCAGACCGTTGATGACGTGCAGGCGGCCCTGGAGTATGGACCTGGACCAACGGCGGTCTCGGAGCCGGACCGCATCGCTGACGCGGGGCCCGGACCTGGAGTCCTGGCATGACTCGGGAGGTCGTCCTTCAGGCTGAGAACCTTGTCAAGCACTATCCGATCAAAGCCGGCGTGCTGCGCCGCACCGTCGGCCACGTCAAGGCGTTAGACGGAGTCTCCTTCGAGCTCTACAAAGGCGAGACTTTGGGCATCGTGGGGGAGTCCGGCTGCGGCAAGTCCACACTTGCCCGCATGCTGATGCGGCTGGAGGAGCCGACCGCCGGGAAGCTGACCTTCGACGGCGTCGACGTCTATTCCCAGAAGGGCCGCGCGATGCGTCGGCTACGGCGAGATATCCAGATCGTCTTTCAGGATCCGTACACATCGTTGAACCCCCGCAAGACAGTCGGCGACATTGTCGGCGAGCCATTCGAAATCCACACCGATGTGCTGCCCAAGGGCGACCGCCGGCGGCGCGTTCAGCAGTTGCTGGAGCTGGTGGGGCTCAACCCTGAGCACATCAACCGGTACCCGCACCAGTTCTCCGGCGGTCAGCGGCAACGGATCGGCATTGCGCGTGGACTGGCGCTGAACCCGAAGGTGATCATCTGCGACGAGCCGGTCTCAGCGCTCGACGTCTCTGTGCAGGCTCAGGTCGTGAACCTGCTGGCTGAGCTGCAAGCGGGACTCGGATTGGCGTACGTCTTCATTGCGCATGACCTGTCGGTGGTTCGCCACATCTCCGACCGGGTCGGGGTGATGTACCTCGGCAAGATGGTCGAGATCGGCGACGAGGATCAGATCTACTCCCGTCCCACCCATCCGTACACCCAAGCCCTGCTCTCCGCGGTGCCAATGCCGGATCCGACCACGCGCAACACTCGTGAGCAGATCGTGCTGACTGGTGACGTGCCGAGTCCCGCCAACCCGCCGGTGGCCTGCAGGTTCCATACCCGCTGCTGGAAGGCGCAGGAGATCTGCAGCGTCGACGAACCACCGCTGATCCCCCGTCCTGACGGGAAGTCATCACATGAGTCGGCTTGTCACTTCGCTGAGCCTCGAGTAGTCGTCTGATCGGTGCTCGATCGGGGTCGTTTGCGACCACAGTCGCGCCGACGACCCCCGCATTTCCGCTCTTGATGGGTCGTCTCTGATCACAAGCGTTCAAACGCCCGGAGCCAGCCGCAGCATAAGGTGGGGCCGTGACGTCTGTGACCAAGTCTGAGCCAGCCCGGCGCCTCCTGTTGGTGCACGCCCATCCGGATGACGAGACGATCATGGATGGGGTCACGATGGCCAAATATGTGGCCGAGGGCGCGGCGGTCTGTCTGGTGACCTGCACGCTCGGCGAGGAAGGCGAGGTACTCGTTGAGGACCTCGCGCACCTAGGTGCCGACCATGGCGACGACCTGGGATCGCACCGGCTTGGCGAGCTCAAGGTGGCGATGGAGATCCTCGGTGTCACCGACTTCATCCGACTTGGCGGCGATGGGCGATACCGGGATTCGGGGATGGCGTACGACGCCGAGGGCCGTGCCATTCCCCGCGACGTGCTCCGTGAGGGCATCTTTTGGACCGCCGACCTGCTGGAGGCTGCCAACGAGCTGGTGCCGGTGATCCGCGACCGCCGCCCACAGGTCGTCATCACCTATAACGAGGTCGGCAACTACGGTCACCCGGATCACATCCAGGCTCATCGTGTGGCGACGTATGCCACCCAGCTGGCGGGAGTGCTGTCCTACCGTCGAGACCTCGGCGAGCCCTGGACGGTGGCTCGCGTCTATTGGTCAACGATCAGCAAAAGCCAGCTCTTTGCCGGCATCCAGGCCTTACGTGATGCGGGTGACACAGAAACTTTCAAAGAGCTGGACTCGGAGGGCCCGCTGTCGTCGATGATGTCTGATGACGCAGACATCGCGGTGGAGATTGACGGTACGCCTTGGATAGCACAGAAGTTGGCCGCTATGCGAGCCCACGCCACTCAAATCACCGCCGACGGCCAGTTCTTTGCTGGCGCTGACGTCCTCGGCGACGACCGGTGGGCCCGCGAGCACTATCGCCTGGCCAGCGGCCCCACACTTCCTGCGGGCGACGGCTGGGCTGACGACCTGTTCGCCGGGCTGAGCTAGCGCTCGTGACGAGCGCAAGCTGGCCGGAAACGTCCTCCGACGGCGTTACGGCGCCAGATCTCGGTTATGGCGTTCCCGCCTCGGCCGATGCAATGCGCCACGTGATGGGCCACTTCGCTTCTGGGGTGACGATTGCGACCGCGCTGCATCACGGGATCAAGCACGCGATGACGGCGACGGCGGTTTGCTCTGTCTCGCTGGAGCCACCTCTCGTCCTGGTCTGCGTCGGCAAGGCGAGCCGGTTCCATGGCGCGATTACCAAGGCCACACACTGGTGCTTGTCGCTGCTGAGCGTCGACCAAGAGGCGCTGGCCAGGCATTTTGCCAACCGCGGGAGAGACCTGCTCAGTCAGTTCGACCACGTGTCGCACACCCCAAGTCCACTCAGCGGGACACCACTCATCGATGATGCGCTGGCCTGGCTCGAGTGCACGACCTATGGCATGCACGATGGGGGTGATCACACCATCGTGATCGGCCAGATTGCCCGTGCGAGTGGTCTACCTTCTGACGATGACCCAAACGCGAGCCCCCCATTGACGTACTATCGGGGGGCGTACTCCTAGGGGCGTGTGGTGGAAACGCGTCCGGGGGCAATGACATCGTGGGGTTGAGCGTCCTCGCCAGCGCCCACCCATCAAATTGCCGTCTGACCCGAGGTAGCAGTTCGTGACCACGCAAGCGCCAAGGAACGACGTTGGGCCCGATAACACAATCGTCTGGGAACCGGCGCCACCAGCAGATGAGCCTGCTGGGAAGCGGCTGATCTGGGTGCTGGTCGCGGCCGTCGTGGGCGGTCTTGTCGTCATCGCAGGAATGCTTTACGTCGCCGGCTACGTCGCCACCGGCGACAAGGTCCCCAGGAAGGCGCAGATCTCAGGTGTGGCTGTGGGAGGCATCAGCCAGTCGGAGGCAATCCAGAAGCTGTCGTTGGAGCTTGGTGCCAGGGCTGCGGAGCCCCTGAATCTCACGGTCGGAGAACGAGAGGCACAGCTCAAGCCGGCTGACGCCGGCCTTTCTGTCGACTACGCGAAGAGCGTTGAGGCGGCCGGCGGAGGCAAGAGCCTGAACCCATTGCGCATCCTCAGGACGCTCACTGGGGGTTCAGCCATCGATGCGGTGGTCCTGGTCGACCAGGCCAGACTCCAGGCAGCGGTCGGAGAGCTCGCCAAGGACTTCAACCGTGAACCAGTCAATGCCGCGATCGCATACAAGGGCACGAAAATCAAGCTGAAACAGGCCCGCGAAGGAGCGGTCGTGCAGCAGGATCCCGCGGCGACTGCCATCACCAGCAGTTTCTTGAAGGTGACAGGGCCCATTGCGCTGCCAGCCGATATCACCCAACCTGCGGTCACTACTGAGGAAGCCGAAAAGGTGGTCGCGACCTTCGCCAGGCCCGCAGTCGCAGCCCCGATCAAGGTCAAGGTGAGCGGCACCGAATCGTTTGAGATCAGCCCGACAATGCTCGCTGCCTCCATCTCCTTCATGCCTCAAGACGGCACTCTCGTGCCCGTACTCGACGAAAAGAGGCTACGACGCAACGCCAGTCCGGCCCTCAGGAAAGTTGAGCTGATCGAGCCGAAGAACGCCACGGTACGACTGGTGAATGGCAAGCCAAAGGTGATTCCTGCCGTCAATGGCACGACCATCAAGGCCGATAACCTGAAGAAGGCGGTCGAATCGGTATTGCTCAAGCCGCCTGTCGAGCGGTCGGTCAGCGTCTCGCTCACGGGAGACAAGGCAGCCTTTTCCACAGAGGATGCAAAAAACCTTCGGATCAAGCAGGTGACCGGCCAGTTCAGGACGTACTTTCCGTATCTCCCGTATCGCAATATCAATATCGGCAGGGCTGCAGCGCTGATCAACGGCACTCTGCTCAAGCCAGGTGACATCTTCTCCTTGAACCAGATCGTGGGTGAGCGAACCAAAGCCAACGGCTTCACCGAGGGTTACATCATCAAGGACGGCAGGTTCCGCAAAGAGCTCGGCGGCGGCGTCTCGCAGAGTGCGACAACCACGTTCAATGCCATGTTCTTCGCCGGACTGAAGGACGTTGAGCACAAACCACACGGTCTCTTCATCGCCCGCTACCCACCAGGCCGGGAGGCCACGGTCGCTTGGCCCAGCCTCGACCTCAAGTTCCAGAACGACACAAAGTACGGCGTGTTGGTGCAGGCCTACATCGTCAAGGGAACACCAAGCCGCCGGGGATCGATCACGGTGAGGATGTGGTCGACCAAGACCTACGATGACGTCGTGGCGACCAGTCCGATCAAGTCGAATTTCACGACCGGGAGCGATATCAAGGATGACTCGAAGGATTGCGAGCCGACGAGCCCGGTGCAGGGTTTTGATGTCCGATTCCAGCGGCTGTTCTATCAAAACGGCTCGGTCGTGCGTCGGGAGAACTTCAACTGGCGCTATGCACCGACCGCACGGGTCATTTGTGAGAAACCCAAAAGTGGTTGAGCTCCCAGAGAAAGGCATCGCGTGGCTCACCGAGCAGGAGCAAGATAGACGTAGCTATGGTGTGGGACGAAGCCGAGACGGCGGTAAGCAGCAATGGCCGGCTCATTGACGGTCGCCGCCTGGAGGTAGGCGTAGCGCGCGCCCTGACGAGCCGCCCAGTGTCCGAGTGCAGCCATCATCGCTGTCGCCAGGCCCCTCCGGCGGTGATCAGAACGAGTCCAAATCGAGGCCACTCCGAGCCAGTCGTCGTTTCGGTGCCCTCGCGCAATCGCGACGAGCTCGGGCCCTTGCCCGGTTACGGCCGCGAAAGCTCGCGGAGGGTTGCCTTTCAGGATCATCCGGACAATGTCCCGATCGGCCGAGTTGGGCCTGCTGCGTTGATAGGCCTCCTCCCAGTTGGGCTGCAGGGTTTCGGTGATCGTCGCCAGAGGCTCTGCTGGCCGGCCCTCCAAGAAGTCGGCCAGACGGCTCGTCAAGACAGCTGTTGGCTGGTCGGTCCTCACCCACCCCAAGCGTTGCAGTGCGCGCTCTTCAGGTGAACCTTCGATGACTTGAGCCAGAGGAGGGATGTGATGGATGACCGCGAAACCGATGATCCGCTCGGCGGCCTGCTGGATCGACATGCCAGGATCGCCGACCGCGTGGCATGAGTTGGCCCGCCGAGTGAAGCCGCCCGCTCTTCGGAGAGTCCATTCACCCAGCGGCTCACGCCACGCCAACCAGCCGTGCAAAGCATGCCGCTGCACTTCGTTGGCTGAGATCCGCCGCGGGTGGGGTCCGCCGACCGCCGGAGGAGCACGTCGAGCGACAATGATCATGGATCGCTCGATCACTCTTACCGCCGGAACGGTGCTAACCAGTCGTACCGAGGTCGGGCTCAGGGCCTCGATCCAGCCGATGACGTCTGTGGCTGAACCGTCGGGCAACTGAAATCTCACTACCCAGCGCTCGCCCGGGTGCGCCGCAGCCAGAGGGTCGCCGCTCCGACCAGCCACCGGCTCCGCCTTTCTAGATGGACCTCATTAAGGATTGCTGCCGAGAGGCGTGATACTAGGCGATGAGTATCGCGTTGCTCGCCGTGGCGACGACGCACAGGTAAATCAAGGAGCGACATCCGTGACGTACGTCATTGCGCAGCCATGTGTGGACCTGAAGGACCTTGCTTGCGTCGAGGAATGCCCAGTCGACTGCATTTACGAGGGTAAGCGGATGCTCTATATCCACCCTGACGAATGTGTCGACTGCGGCGCGTGCGAGCCGGTGTGCCCAGTAGAGGCAATCTTCTACGAGGATGACACGCCAGAGGAGTGGAAGGAGTACTACAACGCCAATGTTGAGTTCTTCTCCGACCTCGGGTCGCCGGGCGGCGCGGCCAAACTCGGTCTGATTGAGAAGGATCATCCGCTGATAGAGAGCTTGCCCCCGCAAGAGCACGACGAGTAGGCCGTGTTGACGGAGGTTCCGCCGCGACGCAGCAGGTTGGCAGCGGAACTCCCTGACTTTCCCTGGGACACGATCGCGGCTGCCAGAGCGATCGCCCAGGAGCATGCCGGTGGCATCGTCGATCTTTCGATCGGGACACCGGTCGACCCGACGCCGGAGCGAGCGACCCGGGCGCTCTCTCGGGCGGCCAACAGTCCGGGATACCCGTTTACTGCAGGCACAGCAGCCTTGCGTGAAGCAATTGCGTCCTATCTGATACGGCGTTGGGGGGCCGTGGGACTGGCTCCTGATGACACCCTGCCAGTCATTGGCACGAAAGAACTCGTGGCCTGGCTCCCGACGTTGTTGGGGCTCGGTCCCGACGATCTTGTGGTCTACCCAACGATGGCCTATCCGACCTACCTGGTTGGCGCCAAGATCGCAGGCTGTCGCGCCATCGCCTGCGACAACCTTGATCAGCTTGGAGACACCCGGCCGGCGCTGATCTGGATCAATTCGCCGTCGAACCCGACCGGTCGGATACTCGACGCCGAGGGTCTCAAGCATCGGGTGACCTGGGCCCGTGAGCGTGGGTCGCTGGTCGCCTCGGACGAGTGCTACGGGGAGTTCGGTTGGGAGGCTGAGCCGATCTCGGTGTTACACCCCTCGATCAGCGGCGGTCGACACGACGGGCTGCTCGCCGTGCATTCGCTCTCCAAACGCTCCAACCTGGCGGGTTATCGCGCAGGCTTCGTCGCGGGTGACCCAGGGGTGGTGGCGGATCTGCTCTTGATTCGCAAGCACGCCGGGATGCTCGTCCCTCGTCCGGTTCAAGAGGCGATGATCGACCTGCTCGCTGATCATGATCACGTCGAACAGCAGCGGAGGAGGTATCTCAGGCGCCGGACCATGCTGCGGCCGGCGTTGGAAGCGGCAGGCTTCCGCATCGAGCATTCTGAGGGGTCCATCTACTTGTGGGCCACCCGTGACGAGGACTGCCATGCCTCAGTGGAATTCCTTGCCCGCAAGGGCATCCTGGTCGCGCCAGGAGACTTCTACGGCGCTGCCGCGAGCCAGCACGTACGGGTTGCTCTGACCGCTACCGACGAACGGGTTGCTGCGGGGGCTGCCCGCCTAAACGCCGACTTGTCTGGTTGACCTTGAGGCCGCATCAGATTCTGACAACTCAGCGCACCGTGATCTCGACGCGCTCGTTCTTGAGCTTTGGGGAAGCCTCCTGCCATTCGGGGAGGTTGAGGTCTTGGGTTGCCCAGAGTCTGTTTCCGATCTTGACGGTGGTCACACCATAGAACTTTGCATTGGCCACGCTGAAGTGCGCGTACGCCCAGGCTCGCCTTTCGCTGCGCGCACGGACGGTCACTACTGATCCTTCGGCAGAGTCGTCTAGCCTGCCGAACGCCTCCTCAAGCGAGCTGCGCAACTCTTTGGCATCTCCGGCCGCGCCGGTCCGGTCCAGACAGCTGAGTCCGGCGGGCGACTCGCCGGTCAAGGTGCTGGCGAGCACCCGGGCGTCAGCCTCATGATCACGGTACGCCTCCGGATGCCCGCTGTTCTGTACCTGCTGAGCGACCTGGTTGATGTCGGCGGTCTCCCAGTTCTCGATCTTGACGAGGGCGTCGTAGAACTTCGCACTCGCGTAATACGGATCCATCAATTGGTGTTCGGTTCCCCAGCCCTGGGAAGGACGTTGCTGGAACAAGCCAACGGAGTCGCGATCGCCATAATCGAGGTTGCGGATCCCTGTTTCCTGATAGGCCGTGGCAATGGCGATCGAGGCGGCACGAGGTGGCAGACCCCGGCGTACCGAGACCCCTGCGATGATCGAGGCGAAGTGGGCCTGGTCGAGGTCGACCACAGTGGATCGGTTATTTGCGGTAGCGACGCAGCGCTGTTGCCCGAGGACCGGCTCGGTAAGGCCGCGACCACGCAGCCACGAGAAGATCCCCACACCGGCAGCGATCAAGACGAGGAGCGCTACGGCGAGGCAGCCGATGGTTCGAGTTGCTTCGGATCGCAAATGCGCTCAGTTCGCGTGGAGTTCGGCGTTCAACTCAACTCCGCTCCGCTGCCGGCGGCGCAGCTCCACAGCACCGGTCACTGAGTTGCGAATGAACAGCAGCCCGTTCTCACCGGATAACGTACTGGCCTTGACCACCTCGCCGCCCGGCAGAGTGACCCTGGTGCCCGCTGTGACGTAGAGGCCGGCCTCGACAATGCAGTCGTCGCCCAACGCGATCCCGATGCCTGCATTGGCGCCGAGCAGACAACGCTCGCCAATCGAAATGACCTCGGTGCCGCCGCCGGACAAGGTTCCCATGATCGAAGCTCCGCCGCCCACGTCGGAGTCGCGGCCAACCACCACACCCGCGGAGATTCGGCCCTCAATCATCGAGGTGCCAAGCGTGCCGGCATTGAAGTTGACAAAGCCCTCATGCATCACGGTCGTACCCTCTGCGAGATGGGCGCCCAGCCGCACCCGATCGGCGTCACCGATCCGTACGCCGGTCGGAACCACGTAGTCGACCATGCGCGGAAACTTGTCCACGCCGTAGATGGTGAGATGTCCGCCACGAGCCCGTAGCCGGGTGCGTACCCCCTCGAATCCCTCGATGGCGCATGGCCCGGCCGAGGTCCATACCACGTTCGGGAGAGAGCTGAAGATGCCATCCAGGTTGATGCTTCGCGGCCTCACGAGCCGATGACTGAGTAGGTGCAGCCGCAGATAAGTGTCGGACGTGGTAGCCGGCGGTGCATCCAGATCGATTTCGCAGTGGACAACCTCGGTGCGGACGTCACGAGCCTCGTCGTCGAGCGCCGCTGAGATCAGCGTGGTCGGCGCCGCGCTGCCATCAGCCCGGCCCATGCGAGGCGACGGAAAGTAGGTGTCAAGCACCTGACCCGAGCTGTGGATCGATGCGAGACCCCAGCCCCAGGCCACCCGCGACGGAGCAGTAGCAGCGTCAGTCATGGGCCGAGCCTACCGACGCTGTAAGGTGCGCCTCGTGCCTGCGCCTCTGAATATTGGCGGCGATGTCGTCGAGCTGTTGCGAGCGCTGATCGACATCGAGTCCGTCAGTGGACGGGAAACAGAGATCGCCGACCGAGTGGAGCAGGCGCTGCGACGATACGACCACCTGGAGGTGTTGCGAGACGGCAACGTGGTCCTCGCGCGGACTGAACTCGGTCGGTCCGAGCGGGTAGTGATCGCCGGCCACCTCGACACCGTGCCGATTGCAGGAAACGTGCCGTCGTGGACTACCCGTGACAGCGCTGGTCGCGAGATCATCTGGGGTCGGGGTGCCTGCGACATGAAAGGTGGTGTTGCGGTCCAATTGTCGGCTGCAGCATCGCTGGTAAGGCCGCGGCGCGACGTCACATGGATCTTCTATGACAACGAGGAGGTCGAGGAATATCGCAATGGCCTGGCACGGATTACGCGCGAGCATCCTGACTACCTGACGTGTGCCTTGGCCGTGCTCTGCGAACCATCTAATGCGCGCATCGAGGGCGGCTGCCAAGGCACCATGCAGTTGCAACTGGAGCTGCGAGGAGTGGCCGCACATTCCGCGCGATCCTGGATGGGCCACAACGCCATTCACGATGCGGGCGGCGTACTGCAACTGTTGGCGTCGAACCAGCCGCAGCAAATCGAGGTCGACGGGCTCATCTACCGGGAAGGCCTGAATGCCGTCATGATCAGTGGCGGGATTGCCGGCAATGTGATCCCGGACCGTTGTGTCATCGACCTCAACTACCGATTCGCCCCCGATAAGTCACCAGCCGAGGCCGAGGCTTACGTACGTAAAGTCCTTGACGGCTACCCCATTCGAATCACCGATGTGGCTGCCGGTGCCCGACCTGGCCTCGACCAGCCCGCTGCCGTAGAGTTCCTCCGCGCCGTCGGCGGTCCGGCGAGCGCCAAGCTCGGTTGGACTGATGTCGCACGTTTCAGCGCTATGGGCATTCCGGCGGTCAACTTCGGACCAGGGGACCCGAGGAAGGCCCATGCCGACGACGAGTTCTGCCCGGCGGAGGATGTCGTGTCCTGCCGCGATGCCCTGATTCGCTGGCTGAGCTGAGACAGGCCAAGCTTGGGGCGCCGGATTCGCGGTCATTACCGGGGTGGTGCGCGATTATGGATGCCGCCAACAAGGCGCGGCCGTCTGGCCGACCGAGCAGGGGACTTGATGCTGGCGAGCCAGCCCACGCTCACCCCGCCGTGCCGTTCTGAGTAGTGATGTTGAGGCTGTTCCCGCATCGTCGCGGCGCCCTTGCGAACCGTGAAAGCATTCACCCATGGAGTGGTTCATCGCCGTGGTTGCCGTCGCGGCACTTGGCGTCGCCGCGATGGCCGCTGCAGGAGGAATGGGACAGATGAGCAAAGAACCCGGCTATGACACCTACCGGCAGGACCTGCCCACCGCCGGGGCCCTGACCGCGGAGGAGCTCAAGAACATCCGGTTCGGGATAACGCTTCGTGGCTACGCGATGGCCCAGGTCGACGATCTGCTCGACCGGCTCGCTCTCGAGATCGCCGAGCGGGACGCGTTGATTGCTGAACTGGCCGAGGGCGCCACAGTGCGGCAGCGACTGCAGGAGTCAACGGCATCGGCCCGCGCGGCAGAGCAGTCAGCACCACCTGATCCGATTGGGCCGGCGGAGACCTCAGGACCGCCAGAGCTTCCTCCGGCTCCAGTTGAAGATCGCCAGTCCGGTTAGTGACAAGAGGTGAGCATTCGCCTAGAGGTTTCGAGGGAGATCAATGCACCGGTGGCGGCAGTCTGGGATGTGCTGATCGACTGGACTGGCCAGTCTCGGTGGATTCCCTTGACGACAGTCCGTGTCATCACTGACCGCAACGTAGGTCTCGGCGTACGAGCCGAAGCGCTATCTGGCGTCTGGTTTGGTCGGATTCCACTCGGCCTGTTAGACCGCTTCATCGTTACCAGTTGGTCGCCGCCGGTCGCCGATGCCGCAGAAGTTGAAATCTTGCATCTGGGTCCATATTTCACCGGCGAAGGGGTCTTCCGGCTGCTAGGGCACGGGAAGAAGACCACCGTCTCCTGCACTGAGGTCTTCTCCGTTCCAGGTGGTGGCCCGGTTGAGTGGCTCGTGCGCTTAGGCGTGCCAGCGCTACGCCTCGGTTTTGCCAGGAGCCTGCGAGCGCTCAGCGTGATCGTCGAAGAACGAGGAGCGACGACGCCATGATGACCGGAGCCGTGCTTGGTCCTGACGGTCTTTTGCGTTGCCCGTGGGCGCTCTCGGCCCCGGAGTACCTTGCCTATCACGACGACGAGTGGGGCAGGCCGGTCAGCACTCTGCAGGGACTCTATGAGCGGATGACGCTGGAGGCCTTCCAGTCAGGACTGTCCTGGATCACGATTCTGCGCAAGCGTGAGAACTTTCGGCGAGCCTTCGCCGGTTTCTGGCCCGAGCGAGTTGCCGCCTTTACAGACGATGACATCGAGCGACTGCTCAGCGATCCGGGCATCGTCCGCAACCGCGCCAAGATCGCAGCGGCCATCGAGAACGCACGGCTGGTGGTCGATCTCGGCTCGAGGTTTGCCGAGATCGTTCTGAGCTATCGGGTGATCGGCCGTCCCCGACGGGCCGCAGGGGAGTGGCGTGCCACCTCACCAGAGTCGATCGGAATGGCGCGCGAGCTTAAGGACCTGGGCTTCCGATTCGTCGGCCCGACGACGGCGTACGCGACAATGCAAGCGATCGGCCTGGTCGACGATCATGTAGTGGGCTGCTTCGCGCCACCGCCGGCTTGGCCAGAGGCGAATTCGAC
>JBKOUS010000258.1:0-6222 GCA_046723505.1 Actinomycetota bacterium | reverse complement strand
ACGCGAGTACCCGACGCCAGAGCCGGGTGCTGGCGAGATTCGGGTCCGCACGCTCTACTCCGGCATCTCGGCCGGGACCGAGCTGGCGATGTATCGAGGCACGAACCCGTATCTCGAGAAGCAATGGGATGCCGAGGCGGCGCTCTTCCTGCCAGGGCAGTCCACATTTCACTATCCGGTTGATGTTTGGGGCTACTCCGAGGTCGGCCAGATCGATGCCCTCGGTGACGGCGTCACCGAATTCGAGGTCGATGAGGTGGTGTGGGGAGGCTGGTGCCACCGCTCTCACGAAGTGTTGCCGGCGGAAGGACTTCTCGGCCAGGTGCTTGCACCTGGCCTGGATCCCGTGGTGGGCACCTTCGCTCGGGTAGGCGCCGTGGCATTGAACGCCGTGCTGGCGTCAGGTGCCTCCGTGGCGGAGACCGTGGTTGTCTTCGGCCTGGGGGTGATCGGCCTGATAACCACACAGTTGCTGGTGGCCCAGGGCGCCGAGGTTGTGGCGGTCGACAGGGTGCCACATCGGTTGGAGCTGGCACGGAAGTTCGGCGCTACTCCGCTCTGGACTGAGGGCGGTGATCTTGCTTTGGCAGTGCGGGACCTCACTCACGGACGCGGCGCCGACCGGGTGATCGAGTTGACCGGTGCCTATCCCGCGCTGCACCAGGCGATCCGGGTCGCCGGCGTGGGGGGCACGGTGATTGCGTCCGGCTTCTACCAGGGCCCAGCAACCGCATTGGCACTCGGCGAGGAGTTTCACCACAACCGGGTCACGTTGGTGTCCTCCCAGATCGGCAGCCTGCCGCTGGCGCTCCGCGACCGATGGAGTCGTGAGCGGCTGCATCAGACAGTGATCAAGCTTTGTGCTGCCGGCCGGCTTGATTTGATGCCGCTGGTCAGCCACGTGATTCCGGCGGCCTCGGCCGCCGAGGCGTACCGGCTCGTCGACTCGCCGCCGCCCGACCTGCTGCAAGTGATCTTGAACTTCACTCCTGAGGCGTTGCGCGAGGCGGCATGAGGCACACCGTACGGTTGTCGGCGCAGGAGCAGTATCTGCGCGGCACAACGGCCATGGAGAAGTGGGAACACGCGCAGCGCTTGGGTTTTGATGCTTTAGAGCTGCGGGCCGCCGGGGAGGGCCGCTTTGCTGCACGGCTGCCTGAACTCAGGGCAGCTGCCGCGGCCGGCGTGCCGATGCCGACCGTCTGTGTCGAGATGCTGCATTTCGTCGGGGATTTCGACGCGGCCAAGCGCGCCGATGCGCTGGTCCAGATGAAGTCGCAGCTCTCGGTGATGGCGGAGATCGGTGGACGGTTGGCCATGACCCCGGCCTCGTACGGGATGTTCAGCAAGCGGCTGCCACCGTTCGTGTCGCCACGGTCGGAAGCCGAAGACTCCGAGATCTTGCTCGATGCCTTCGGACAGTTGGCCGCGCACGCTGAGGCGGAAGGCTTGATCATCGCGTTGGAGCCGCTGAACCGCTACGAGAACCACATGATCAACACGCTCGCGGACGCGCAGGCGCTTTGTGAGCAGATCGGCTCGCGGCATCTCGGGATCGCGGCCGATACCTACCACATGAACATCGAAGAAGCCGATCCGCCCAAGGCGTTGGTCGAGGCCGGACCATGGATCCAGCACGTCCAGCTGAGCGACAGCAACCGGCTCGAGCCTGGTGCCGGCCACATCGACTGGCCCGTGATCTTGGATGCGCTGTGGTCGATCGGCTATGACAAAGAGCTGGCCTTCGAGTGCAAGATGTCCGGCGAGGTGGATGACGTGCTACCGGTCGCCGTACGGCGGATTAGGCAAGCGGCATGGTGCTGACCGCTGCGCCCGAGATGGGTGGGCTGCTCCGTGAGGCGGTCCGGGTGTTATTGCGGAACTGGCATGGGTATGCGACGGTGCCGTCACGGAGCCTGTATCCCCACCAGTGGAGCTGGGATTCGGCCTTCATTGCGCTGGGCCTGCAGCACATTTCGGCGACGCGTGCGGCGACCGAGATGCTCAGCCTGTTCGGCGCGCAGTGGGCCGATGGCCGCATTCCGCAGATCGCCTTCAATCCCGCGGTGCCCGACGATGCCTACTTTCCCGGACCATCAGTGTGGCGGTCATCGGCCATCGATGGCCACCCGCCGATTGCTACCTCGGGAATCATTCAACCGCCGCTACATGCAGTGGCCGTTGCGTCGATCGTGTCGCGGCTAGGTGATCAAGGGCTCCGCTTTGCCGAACACGCCTATCCGGGTCTTGTTGATCAGAATGCCTACATCCGGCGGCGGCGTACGGTCGAGGGCGGCTTGGCTGTGCTCGTTCATCCGTGGGAAACCGGACTGGACAACTCGCCGACATGGGATCACCCGCTGGCAGCGGTTCCGGCCGATCTCAGTCTCTTCGACACCTACACCCGGCGCGACGTGGCCCACGCCGGGGCCGGAGAGCGGCCGACGGATCAGGATTACGCGCGCTATATCCGGCTGATGTTGATGTATCGGGACCACGGCTACGACGACGACTGGGTACGCGCGAAGGCGGAGTTTCTCGTCGTCGACCCAGCCTTCAATGCGCTGTGGGCCTGGTCAGAGCTCGCGCTCGCCGAGATCGCCCGTCGGCTCGGCCGCGATGAGGGTCCGCACCTGGAGGAGGCCGCGCGGATCACCGGGGCAATGGCGGACCGGTTGTGGAGCGAGGATCGCGGGCTGTTTCTGGCGCGGGACGAGCGGTCGGGTCGGCAGCTGCCCGAACGTACGGTCGGCGGGCTCATCCCGCTGGTGCTGCCCGGTCTGCCGTCAGAGGTGGCGGCGGCTTTGGTATCGACGGCTACCGGAGAGGCGTTCCGCATTGGCTCACTTGACGTGCACGGCGTACCGAGCTTTGATTTGACCGATGTGCGCCACGAACCGCGGCGTTATTGGCGCGGCCCCACCTGGCTGAACACCACCTGGCTGGTGGCGCGTGGGCTTGAGGTTCATGGACATGAGGAGCTAGCTCGGCGGCTCGATGATGATCTTGTTGGTCTGGTCGCGAAGTCGGGCTTCCGGGAGTACTTCCATCCGCTGACCGGCCGCGGCCACGGCACGCGCAGCTTCAGCTGGTCCGCGGCTCTATTGATTCACGTGTTGGCTGAGTCGGACTGAATCCAGCCACCGCGCCGATCACGGTAACGGTGGGCGGTTTGATGTCGGCCTCCTTGGTGACTGCGGCGATATCGGCGAGCGTCCCACGTACGGACTGCTGGCTTGTCATCGCCGCGTCGGCCACTGTCATGGCCAGACTGGCGGCGGCCAGTCCGTGCTTGATCAACTCCGCAGTGATCGCGGGCAAAGTGGCGACGCCCATCATGATCACCAACGTTCGCTCGAAACCAACCCTCGTTGCACCGAATGCTGGGCACCTACCGGTGACGCGCATCGTCGTGTAGAACTCGATCATGACCGCTCGACGCGTGCTGCGATGGTCCGAGGTGAGACCTCTGCTCCGGCCGCGCCGTATGGCGGTCAACTCGACCGATCGACGGCTGGCTGGAGCGGCGTCCATCGCCGACCTACGCCTACTGGCGCGTCGTAGAGCTCCGCGTGCCGTCTTCGACTACACCGATGGCGCCGCAGGTGACGAGCTTGCTCTTCGTCGGTCTCGACAGGTTTATGAGAATCTCGAGTTCAGCCCGCACGTGCTGCAGGACGTGTCTTCCGTGGACACCTCCACAGTCATCCTCGGTCGGCCCGCGGCAGCACCGTTCGGGTTCGGACCGACAGGCTTCACGCGGATGATGCACACCGACGGCGAGCCAGCCGTCGCACGTGTCGCCGAACGGGTCGGCATCCCGTACGCGTTGTCGACGATGGGCACGACTTCGATCGAGGGCCTAGCTGCAGCTGCCCCGGACGGACGGCGCTGGTTCCAGCTCTACCTGTGGCGCGACCGCGAGGCGAGCCGGGACTTCGTGGCCCGGGCCAAGGCCGCCGGCTACGAGGCGCTCGTGCTCACCGTCGACACCCCGGTCCCCGGGCCACGGCTGCGCGACGTCCGCAACGGCTTGACGATCCCGCCCTCACTTTCACTAAAGACCTTCGTCGAGGGCGCCATGCACCCTGCGTGGTGGTTCGACCTCTTCACTACCGAGCCGCTCGAGTTCGCCTCGCTCAAGCGCTCCGAGGGCACCGTCGCCGAGCTCGTCGCCCGCCTGTTCGACCCGGCCCCGACGATCGCCGATCTTGCTTGGCTCCGCTCGATTTGGCAGGGGCCGCTCGTCGTCAAGGGCATCCTCAACCCGGCTGATGCCCGGGTCGTCGTCGACGCCGGAGCGGACGCGGTCGTCGTGTCGAACCACGGGGGACGACAGCTCGACCGGGCCGCTACCCCGTTGGAGGCGCTGCCGTCGGTGCTCGATGCGGTGGGCGACCGGGCCGAGGTGTACGTCGACGGAGGCGTCATGTCGGGCAGTGACGTCGTCGCCGCGGTGGCGTTGGGGGCGAGGGCTGCTCTGGTGGGACGCGCATATCTTTACGGGCTGATGGCCGGCGGCGAGCGGGGGGTGGCGCGGGCGGCCGACATCCTGGTCCAGGAGGTCAGGTCGACGCTCGCGCTCCTCGGGGTAACGCAGGTATCGGCTCTTCGCGCGGACCACGTGCGGATGCGTGGGTCTCTGCAATAGTTCGAATATGGACGTCAGCGAGTACACGCCCACCCGTGACCAATACGCCTACACCTTCGGCGGAGTCGCGTCCGTCATGCGGGTAAGGCCCGGCACCGCGCTTCGGCTCTGGTCGGAGGACGCGTTCAATGGGGTCCTGCGCAGCGTCGATGACCTATCGAGCGCAAAGGTCGATCTGCGTTTCGTCAACCCGCAGACCGGTCCGTTCTACGTCGAGGGCGCGGAACCCGGGGACACGCTGGTGCTCCACCTCGCCGCGGTGGAACCCGCGCGGGATTGGGGCGCCTCGGCGGCCATCCCCTTCTTCGGCGGCATGACGAGCACCGACCGCGTCGTCACCCTGCAGGAGCCGCTTCCAGATACGACGTGGATTTACGAACTCGACCGTGATCGCGGCACAGTCGGATTCGCGGCACGACACAGCGACCACCGGATTGAGCTCCCGATCGAGCCGATGCTCGGCACCGTTGGCGTCGCCCCTGCCGGAGGAGAGGCACGTTCGTCCCTCGTGCCCGACCGGTTCGGCGGCAACATGGACACTCCGCAGATGCGGGCCGGCTCGACCATCTTCCTTGGCGTCAACGTCGAGGGGGCAATGTTTTCGATCGGTGACGGGCATTACCGGCAGGGGGAAGGCGAGGCCTGCGGCACGGCCGTCGAGGGCGCGATGACCACGACCCTCATCGCTGAGCTCATCAAGGGCGGCGCGCCGGGCTGGCCACGGATCGAGGACGACACCCACTGGATGACGGTGGGCTCGAGCCGCCCAATGGAGGACTCATGGCGGATCGCCAACGCCGAGCTCGTGCACTGGGTCAGCCAGCTCTACGGCCTGCACACCATGGACGCCTACCAGCTTTGCTCGCAAATTGCCGAGGTGCCGGTCGCCAACGTCGTTGACGCCAACTACAGCGTCGTCGTCAAGGCGGCGAAGGCGCTCCTCCCCGCGGCGGACGCCTTCGGCGGGATGCACGCCGACCTCCGTTCGCGAGCCCGCTCACTCATAACGACCTGAGGCCGCTCGGCGACGCAGCGACTCTCACCCTGCCATCACTCAACGAAAGGCCAGCACCATGGATCTTCAGCTCACCGGCAAGCGAGTTCTGGTGACGGGAGGGACGCGTGGCATCGGGCGCGCCATCGTCGGCGCCTTCCTCGACGAAGGGGCTATCGTCGGCTTCTGCGCGCGAGACTCCGGCGATGTGGCAAGGACGAACGACGAGCTGCGCAGCCGCGGCAACGTCACGGGGTCGATCGTCGACGTAGGCGACGGCGCCGCCCTCGCGGCGTGGGTCGAGAGGTCGGCCGAGGCCTTCGGCGGCCTCGACGTCGTGGTGGCGAACGTCAGCGCTCTCGCGATCCCGGACACGGAGGAGAACTGGCAGACAAGTCTCAACGTTGACGTCATGCACACCGTTCGCCTCGTCCGCGCCGCGCTGCCCCATCTGGAGCGCAGTGACGCCGCCTCGATCATCGCGATCTCGAGTGTCTCCGGACGCGAGTCCGATTTCGCATCAGGTCCCTACGGCACCGCGAAGACGGCGATCGTCGGCTACATTCACGGTCTGGCG
>JBKOUS010000174.1:0-8188 GCA_046723505.1 Actinomycetota bacterium | reverse complement strand
CGACAAGCTTTCCTGGGTCGTAACCGCGTACCTGCTGACCTCGACTGCCGCCACGCCGCTTTGGGGCAAGATCTCCGACCTGCGCGGACGTCGACCGATGTTCCAAGCCGCAATCGTCGTCTTCTTGATCGGCTCGCTGATCTGCGGGTTCTCCCCCGAGATCGCCGACTTCCTGAACCTCTCGGGTATCAATGTCATGATCGCTGGCCGAGCCGTCCAGGGTCTGGGCGCGGGCGGCTTGATGTCGCTTGCCTTAGCCATCATCGGTGACGTCATCCCGCCCCGCGAGCGCGGCAAATATCAGGGATTCTTCGCCTCCGTGTTCGGCGTGTCGTCTGTGGCCGGTCCGCTGCTGGGCGGCTGGTTCACCGACAACTGGGGCTGGGAATGGATCTTCTTCATCAACATTCCGATCGGTGTTGCTGCGCTGATCGTCACTTCGCTGGCCCTCAAATTGCATCACGTACGCCGCGAAGCCGCGGTCGACTACGTCGGTGCGGCGACCATCGTTGGCTCGGTGACCAGCCTTGTGCTCTACCTCAGCTGGGCCGGTCCAGACAAAGGCTGGGTGTCAGCGGCCGGCATCTGGCTGCTCGTCAGCACTGTGCTATTGGCTGCGCTCTTCGTGCTCGTCGAGTCCAGAGCCAAGGAGCCGATCATCCCTCTGGAACTCTTCAAGCATTGGACCTTTACCTCCAACATCATCTTCGCGATGATCATGGGCATCGGCATGTTCGGCGGCCTGATCTTCCTGCCGATCTACCTGCAGGCAGTGAAGGGCCTGAGTGCGACCCATTCCGGGCTCGCCATCTTGCCCCTTGTCGTCGGCATCTTCACAACCTCCATTGGCGGCGGGCAGATCATGTCGCGTACCGGCCGCTATAAGTGGATGCCGATTACCGGTGCGCTAGTAGTCGGGTTAGCACTCTTAGCGTTCTCGACGCTGCAGGTCAACACTCCCTACTACAGGGTGGCATTGATCATGTACGCGTTCGGCATGGGCCTTGGCTTCACAATGCAGGTTGTCGTCACGGCCGTACAGAACAGCGTCGATCGGCGAAACATGGGCGTAGCCACCGCATCTGTGACCTTCTTCCGTTCCATGGGCGGCGCCATCGGTACCGCGCTACTCGGCGCCATCTTGAATATCCGGCTCAAGTACCACCTGAGCGAGATCGTGGGGGCCGCGGGTCACGGAGCGGCCGGACAGATCAACACCAACGATGTGACCGCGATCCAAGCTCTTCCTGAGCCGATCAAGAGCTGGGTGCTCGAGGCTTTCACCCGCTCTATGGACGACGTGTTCCTGGTGGCGGTGCCATTCATGGCAGTCGCGTTCGTCATCGCTCTCACCATGCGCGAGAAACCGCTGCGTGGCCGGCCTGGGCGGGATACCGATTCTGCAACGCCCAGCGCGTCGGATGGTGCCGACCTCGTCTCGATGGCACATTAAGTCAATTAGCAGAATGTCACCCGCGGATGGCACATTGAATACACAGTCCGTGCAGCGGCCTCGTTGAACGCCGGTGAGACATAAGGACGTTGATGCCAACCAGGAGAATGCGCAGGCTGTCCGGCGTCGCCGGAACGGTCGTGCTTGCAACCATCCTGACTGCGTGCGGCGGGACATCGAACTCCCCCGGCGGGACCGGTTCACAGCAGCCAGCCGGCCACACCTCGCCAACTCCGGCCCCGCCCGATCCGGTCAGCCTCGAGGCCAACGTGAAGAACGGTGCGAGCAAGGTCCAGGTTGACACCGTGGTCACTGTGTCTGCGAGCTTGGGGACCCTGACCAATGTCAAACTGAGCTATACCAACAAGGATCGCCAGGGGCGTACGCAGCATGGCACGGTCGTCGGCAAGATCAATAAGGACCGCACGCGATGGACGGCGAGCGACCGGCTGGAACCAGCGGCGACATACAAGCTCACTTCGGTGGGCAGAAACACGGCCAACCAATCCACTACCGTCACGACATCCTTCAGCACAGTGAACCTGAGCTTGGCCGAGCAAACCTATCCGACGCTCTATCCCCTCAAGGGCAGCCATGTGGGCGTGGGGATGCCTGTGATCTTGACCTTCGACGTACCGGTGAAGAATCGGCGTGAGTTCGAGAAAAACCTGCACGTCACCTCGTCCCCAGCTCAAGAGGGCACCTGGCACTGGTACCACAGCAGGGAAGTGCGATTCCGGCCCAAGAACTACTGGAAGCCGGGAACCAGGGTGACCGTGGCAGCCAACATCAATGGCCTGAACGCCGGCGGTGGCATCTACGGTCAGATGTCGAAGAACACCCACTTCACCGTCGGCAGATCGATGATCACCAAGATCAACCTGTCCTCCGATGTGGCGAAGGTCTACCGCAACGGCAAGTTCGTCCGCCGCATCTACGTGAGTGGCGGGAAGCCCGGCTGGCAAACCCGGAGCGGCACCAAGTTGATCATGGACAAGCTGTACACCACACGGATGACCAACCAGATGATCGGCGCCCGCGAGGAATATGACCTCCGAGTGAAGTACGCGATGCGGATCACCTCCTCCGGCGAGTTTCTCCATGCCGCGCCGTGGAATGCGGGGCACTTCGGCCGACGAAATGCCAGTCACGGGTGCGTCGGGATGAGCACCGGAGACGCCTCCTGGTTGTTCCATCGCACCTTGATCGGGGACCCCGTGGTCACAACTGGCTCCAGCCGCCGCGTGGAACACGGCAACGGCTATTCCGACTGGAATATGCCATACGCCCAGTACAAGACGGGCTCGGCGCTCTAGGATCGCCCGTCTGTCGACAGTCAGTGCCGGCGACGCAGCGGCAGAGCCGGCGGATGAACCCTACCCAAGGGTGGCTCCGCCGCCCCCACGAGATACAGCACGAACGACTTGGTGAAGGCCAGCAGCGGTACGGCCATCAGCGCTCCGACGATCCCTCCGACGATGATGCCGATCGCTATCGAGATCAGCACAGCCAGCGGATGCAACTTCACTGCCCGTCCCAGCAGGAACGGCTGCAACACGTGGCCCTCGATCTGCATCACCAAGATCACGCCGCCGAGCATGATCAGTGCCTCCACCCAGCCGAGTGCAACCAGGGCGACGAGGACAGCAACAAACCCTGACACCAGGGCACCGACGATCGGGACGAACGCGCCAATGAAGACCAGCGCCGCCAGCGCCGGAGCGACCGGGACACCCAAGATCAGCGCCACAATGAGCACACCAATACTGTCGACCAGCGCGACCAGAATTGTTGCCCGGACATATGACGACAGTGACCCCCAGCCCCTTAATGCCGCCTGATCGACGCGATCCCTCGCAGTCCGCGGGAAGAAGTTCAGCAAGAAACTAAAGATGCCGCGACCGTCGTAGATGAAATAGAAAAGAGAGAAGAGCACGAGGGCGAGACCAGCAAGGAAGTGCCCGACCGAGGCACCGAATTCGGCGGCATAGCCCGCGATTGTGCTACCGCTTGCCTTCAGGAAGTCGGTGATCCTGGCAACCCAAGTCGAAGAATCAAGCCAGGCGGCGTTCAGATGCAGCGGGCCATTACGAAGCCACCCAGTCAATGGGCCATTGTTGAGCCAGTAGCTCAGCTGGTTGAAGCCGTTCACCACGTTGGTTGAGAGTTCCGCGCCCTGCCCAGCAATCTGTCCACCGATCACGATCAGAACGGCGACGATCGACGCGACCGCGCCGATCACCGTAATCGCCGTCGCCGCCGCTCTCGGCAAACCCCATCTCCCTTTCTTAAGCGCGTTGGCCACCGGCATCATCAGCGCAGTCAGCAGGATCGCGACCGCCACTGGAATGAAGACCTCGGAGAGATAGCGCACCAGCCAGGCAATCCCCGAGAGCAGGACGACCACGAGGATCACTCGCCAGGACCAAGCGGCCGCGACCTGCAGTCCGCGAGGCACCCCGGCACTTGCCTCAGCTGCGTCTGTGGTCGCCCTCACCTTGTCGGCTGGCGGCGCCGGCTCCGCAGTCGTTGGACCTGCGTGATCATCGGCTGGAGGTCCGGCAGGGAGCACGGGCAGCGTGCGGCGGGTGCGACGCGCAGATACCCGCGGCCCGTTGCGAGCCGATGTTCCCATTCGGCGCCTCCTAGCTTGATCTCGAGCACCCCACCCTAGTCTCCCTGGCAGACTGTCCCGGTGGGCAGGCTGGGGGCCGCGCGGACGTGGATGGAGGCGCGGCGTTTGCTCCCTCGTGAGGTCTATGTGCTGGGCCTCGTCGCGTTCTGTGTCGCGGTGGGCTTCGGAGTCCTGGTACCTGTGCTGCCGGTTTTTGCCCGGAGCTTCGGCGTGGGAAATGCCCAAGTCGGTGCGGTTATTTCTGCGTTCGCCCTGATGCGTCTGATCGCAAGCCCTTTCTGCGGGTGGCTGATCAAGATCCTCAGCGAGCGGATCATCATGGCCACGGGAATCTTCATCGTCGCGATTTCCAGCGGGTTGGCCGGTCTGTCGGACAGCTACCTCCAACTGCTTGTGCTGCGCGGCGTCGGCGGCATCGGCTCTGCGATGTTCACCGTCTCTGCCTTCACCTTGCTACTCACATCGGTGGAGGCCGGGGTACGTGGTCGCGCGGCTGGCTTCTTTCAGGCCGGATTTCTCATCGGTGGGATTACCGGGCCCGCTCTAGGCGGCGCGTTGTCAGCCATCTCGCTCACCGCCCCGTTCTTCTTCTACGCCGGGACACTCGTTGTCGCTGGAACGGCGGGACTGCTGCTGCTGCGGCGCCGGAGTGCGAAGCCCGAGGAGGCCGCGTCGACCGTACCGTTTCGCGTCGTCCTGCGTGACGCCCGTTATCAGGCGGCATGTTTTAGCAACCTCGCCCAAGGTTGGACCTCATTCGGGGTCCGCTCCTCTCTGATCCCCGTACTGATAGTGGAGCTACTGCATCGGCCGGCCACGTGGACCGGCATCGCATTTGCTATCGCCGCCGTGGCGCAGACTGTCGCAGTCGGCCCGGCCGGCCGCTTCACCGACACGGTCGGACGACGCCCTGCCATGATCCTCGGTGGCACACTTGCAGCGGTCTCGATCATGGCCGTCCCGTTCGCACCTAACATCTGGCTGCTGATCGTCGTGCTTTGCCTGTATGGGGTCGCATCAGCCTTCTTGGGTACTGCTCCCGCCGCAGCCGTTGGTGATGCGGCACGAAGTCACGGCGGAACGGCTGTGGCGCTCTTCTCGATGTGTTCTGATATCGGGGCGATCATTGGCCCGCTGGTCGCCGGTCTACTGGCCGACACCTTGTCGTACCCGGCAGCGTTCGGGGTGGGAGCCGCCTTGATGCTTGTGGCAGCCGCACTCTCCTGGCGGATGCCTCGGGGTCAAGCAGTGCCGTCCAAGGAGAGGCCATCAAAGGGGGATATGCATGAGTCCGCGTCCGTTGAGTGAGCTGGTGAGTGCAGACTGGGCGGAGGCACTGCAGCCGGTGGCATCAACAATCTCGGCGATGGGGGCGTTCCTACGCGCCGAGTTGGCGGCTGGCCGCAGCTACCTGCCAGCCGGTGAGCATGTGCTGCGTGCTTTCAGTCGCCCGCTGAGCCAGGTGAAAGTGCTCATTGTGGGACAAGATCCCTACCCCACCCCGGGGCATCCCATTGGCCTGTCCTTCTCAGTGGCTCCGCACGTGCGCCCGATACCACGGTCACTTCAGAACATTTACGCCGAGCTCCAGGCCGATCTCGGCATCCGCCCGGCGGCCAGCGGCGATCTGACCCCATGGTTCCAGCAAGGTGTCCTACTGCTCAACCGAGTCCTGACCGTGCAGCCTGGTCGCTCCGGATCACACCGCGGCAAGGGCTGGGAGCAGGTGACACAGCAGGCAATCGAGGCGCTGGTTGCTCGCGGTGGCCCGCTGGTGGCGATCCTGTGGGGACGGGACGCGCAATCACTCATACCGATGCTCGGCACAGTTCCCTATCTGGCGAGCGCCCACCCCTCTCCCTTGTCAGCAGTAGCCGGCTTCTTCGGGTCCCGGCCTTTCAGCCGTGCCAACGACCTACTGGTACAGGCGGGTGGAGAGCCGGTGGACTGGGAGCTCGAGAAACTCCCTGAGTTTGCATCACCAATGTTGCGAACGGCCGGGGACGCCCATTCCTAGTGATGCATGGGTGATGCAGGTTCAGGCAAGGGCTCTGTCCAGATCAGCGATCAGATCCTCGGCATCCTCGATGCCGACGCTGAGCCGGATCAGGTCGTTAGGCACCTCCAACTGAGTGCCGGCCACTGACAGATGCGTCATCTTCCCTGGATGCTCGATCAACGACTCGACGCCGCCGAGGGATTCGCCCAAGATGATCACTGAGGTTCCCTCGCAGACCTGCAGCGCCGCCTGTTCGCCACCGACCACACGGAAGCTGACCATGCCGCCGTACCGGCGCATCTGTCGCTTTGCCAGATCATGCCCTGGGTGGGCATCAAGCCCAGGGAAGTACACCTGGGCGATCCGCGGATGATCGTCAAGGAAGGCCGCGACCAGTTCGGCGTTGTCGCAGTGTTTTTCCATCCGCACGGCCAAGGTCCGTAGACCGCGGAGTATGAGCCAGCAGTCGAACGGGCTGGCCACCCCGCCGATGGCGTTCTGGTGGAACCTCAGTTGCTCGGCCAGGTCGTCGTCGTTGAGTACCAGTGCACCGCCGATGATGTCGGAGTGGCCGCCGCAGTACTTGGTGGTCGAGTGCACGACGATGTCCGCACCCAGCTCCAGCGGCTGCTGGAGGTAAGGCGTGGCAAATGTGTTGTCGACTACCACCAGGGCGCCGGCCGAGTGCGCCAAATCCACAATCGCGGCGATGTCAGCAATATTGAGCAACGGATTTGTGGGCGTCTCGATCCAGACCGCCTTTGTCTCACCCGGGCTGATGGCCGCGGCGACGGAGTCAAGGTTGGTCAGATGCGCCGGATCGGCCGCCACACCCCAGCGCTGGTGCACCCGCACAAACAGCCGATAGGTGCCGCCGTAGGCGTCGTCCGGCACCACGAAGTGGCTCCCCGGTGAGGCGATGGTCCGTAGCAAGGTGTCCTCGGCAGCTAGGCCGCTAGCGAATACCAGCCCGTGGCGGCCTCCCTCGAGCGCCGCCAGGCATTCTTCGAGAGCGGTACGCGTGGGGTTGGAGGAGCGGGAGTATTCGTAGCCGCCACGCGCCTCCCCTACCTTGTCCTGGATAAAAGTCGAGGTGGCATAGATCGGCGGCACCACTGAGCCGACCGCGGAGTCCGGTTCCTGACCCGCGTGAATCGCCCGAGTCGAGAAGCCTTGCGAAGCTGTCACAAGAGGCCAGCGTACGCGGTGGTTGTGCCTGACGGACTCAGCGCACATGCATGTGGAACATGTTCACGACCAGTCAGCGTTGCGTCAGTGCAGGACCGTTCCGAACGGTCGTGCAGGAAGGCAGACTGAATCACATGTTGTTCTCGCGCACGAAGACAGCCCTCATTGAGCCTGACAAGGCGCTTCCCGGCCGGAGCTCATCAGTTCTGGTCGACCCCACGTTCCATGACGTCTTCGGCATCCCGGTGCAGAAGGTGCCGGAGAACTCTGAGGTGGCCTACTTCGCACTCGGTTGCTTCTGGGGTGCTGAGAAGTTGTTCTGGAAGACGCCCGGAGTGACCAACACCGCCGTTGGTTATGCGGGTGGATTCACGCCCAACCCAACGTACGAGGAGGTCTGCAGCGCTCGTACCGGCCACACTGAGATCGTGAAGGTAAGCTACGACCCTTCCAAGGTCAGCTATGAAAAGCTGCTCAAGATCTTCTTCGAGAACCACGACCCGACGCAGGGCATGCGGCAAGGCAATGATGTCGGCTCGCAGTACCGATCGGCGATCTACACCACATCACCGGAGCAGCTGGCAACCGCCCAACGGGTACGCGATGAGTTCCAGACCGCGTTCACCCGGGCTGGCTATGGGCGGATCACTACCGATATCGCCCCTACCGGCGAGTTCTACTATGCGGAGGACTACCACCAGCAGTATCTGGACAAGAACCCCTTCGGCTACTGCCCGGTGCACGCCACGGGAGTGACCTGCAACTAAGGACCCGTCGCTAGGAGGGCCTCAGTTGAGAGCGTTCCGGGCGAACGTGTCGCATTTGTTCGGGTCGCCGGTGTCGAAGCCTCGGGCAAGCCACTCACGCCGCATCGCAGCCGACCCGTGCGTCCAGGTTTCCGGCGCGACCTGGC
>JBKOUS010000087.1:0-7375 GCA_046723505.1 Actinomycetota bacterium | reverse complement strand
GGCTCGAACGACTCATTTGATTGCTTTAGCTCCCGTCGAGAGAGCCGGCCGCGCGCTCTAGAAAGCTGCGGGCGAATTGGATGTCTGAATCGATTCAGGCATTCTGTAGGCCAGCAGTGGTGGGTGAGAGATCCGGAGAGGTTGATAGGAGATATTGCTTACAAAGTAGGAAATTTTGCTTCCGTTGTGATCTTGAGAGGTTCTCAGGGAGTTCTTCGTTTTCGGATCACGCAAGGGCTTGAACATCGGGCGGTATCCGTGGTTATGTGCGGATGTGGCCGAGAAGCGCGCCACAACCTTTAGATTCATTACGAAAGGGTGGCGCGCTGTGGCGAATCCCCCTCTTTCTGTCATCCCTACTCATCAGCCCTCGGCTCGTGAGGAGCTCACTGCACGTACTCGCGAGCTGCTTTTCGAGGCCGAGACGGCTGGCCCGGCCAGGCGCCAACAGATCCTCGACGAGGTGGTCAGCTCACATTTGTGGCTGGCCGAGAAGCTTGCCCGACAGTTCCTGCATCGCGGAGAGGACGAAGAGGATCTCGTCCAGGTCGCGTATACCGGGCTTGTCGAGGCATGCTTGCGCTTCGATCCTCACCAGGGCTCGTTTGTTGGCTTCGCTGAGCCGACGATCACGGGGGTTCTCAAGCGGCACTTTCGGGATCACGGATGGACCGTTCGGCCTCCGCGTCCGACTCAAGAACTCGCGTCGATCATCTGGCGAAGGTGGCCAACGCTGGTTCAGGAAATGGGCGCACTCCCCTGCGCGCAGGATCTAGCCCAAGAGCTCGGGGCGCCTCTGAGCGCGGTGCAGCAGGCCCGGTTGGCGAGCGAGGGTTACACCGCCTCGTCGATCGACTCTGCCATGTCGCGGGGAGTCTCCTTTTGCTCCACCGAGGCCGAGGAAGACATCGACCGGACCGAAGCTCGACTCATCGTCGATCAAGCATTGGCCCAGCTGGAAGAGTCTGAACGCCGGCTGATCTGGCTGCGATACTTCGAACAACGCTCGCAGTCTGACATCGCCCACGAACTCGGCATCAGCCAGATGCAGGTTTCGCGGCTGCTGTCGCGGCTGCTTCACAAGTTGCGCAGCATCATCGGCGCACCAGCCGAACTGGCGGCTGCCTCGTAGCTCTGCTTCGCAGAGCTCGCTGCGTCCTCGGCCCGCGTCACAGAGTTTGCCGGCGCTCTGCACATGCTGCAACGTGTGCAGAGCGTCGCCAAACTGGGTTGACCTAACTTTCTGACGCACCAGGGCGTGCGTCAGGTGGATGGCGAACGGCAGCTCACCCCCAAGGCCGCGTCCGGGCCGTAATCCTCAATTAACTGACACTCGTTGCCTCGACACGCCGTGCAAATGTGAGCTGAGCGTGTCTGGCGTCGGTTTTTGAGGGATTGCTCGATAAGCCGTCAGGCCTCTGCCGCGGCGTTGCGTCGGGTGTGCCCGCCGACGTGGATGGTGACCGGGATCGCGGCGGCTAGATCGTTCAGCGATCTGGTTGGAGGACACGGGTCGTAGAGTGCAGGTAGGCATCGTCGAAAGGTCGGTGAACAGATCCAGACCTTTGATCATGAGGAGTTCCGAAGCCGCGATCCCGAGGAGGCGCACGCGTGGCTTCGCAAGGTCTACGCCGACCACCGCCTCAAGGTTTCAGGAAGCAGAGAGGATTTCATGTTCTCCTGCGACATCACCCGGTTTGACGGGATGTCGTTTGGGCGCATGAAGCACTCGATGGCCGTCGATGTCGATGTCTTCGCTGGTCTGCGAGATCTCTCGATCGTCGAGCTCGGAGGCGGCGGTGCGGTGCGAGTATCGATCGGGCCTCAAATCGTCAACCTACGGGCTGGTGAATGCTTTCTGCTGCCACCCGATCAGCCGTACCAGGCTGCCTGGAACTCTGTTGAGGCAGAGGTGACGACGTTGTCCTTCGAAGACCTGCAACGTGACGCGGTTGGGCTGGTCGATCGAGAGACAGTCAACGTCGACTTCACCCGGCCCATCACACCGGCCGCCGGCCGCCACTGGTCCCAGACAATCCGGTACTTGCGAGGTTTCGTCAGTAACAGCCCGCTGCTGGCCGCCGCTCCGCTGGCCCGCCAGGAGCTCGGGTGGTTGGTCAGCAGTGCAGTCTTGGCGTGCTTCCCCAACTCGACGCTGGGTGCGGAGTCGGCCCCGTACGCTGGCGACACCCCTCAGCCGCTGCGACGCGCGCTGGCTTTCATCGACGAGCACGCAGGCGAACCAATCACGCTGAGCGAGATCGCGATAGCCGCTCGACTCAGCCCACGCGGGCTGCAGGCCGCATTCCGCCGCCATCTGGGGACGACGCCATTAGCGCAGCTACGGAGCGTTCGGATGGAGCGCGCCCACCGGGACCTGCAGAATGCCGAACCCGGCGATACCAGCGTGGCAGCGCTGGCCGTCCGCTGGGGATTCACCCATCTTGGCCGTTTTGCCGTCGAGTACCGGAGGCGCTACGGGAGCTCCCCCAGCCAGACCCTGCGCAGCTCATTCGCCTGAGCGTCGGGTATCGGAGTCTTCGGTCGGCAGCCGTCCGGTGGATACCAGCCGTTGGGCCACGTCGCCGATCTTGCTTTGGGTGTCACGGGCCGCTCGGCGAAGCCGGTTGAAGGCAGTCATCGAATCCAACCCATCGCGAGCCATCAAGTAGCCGACGCCGCGCTCGATGATCACCCGATAGTCCAAGGCGTACTGCAGCTGGGCGGCCAATTCGCCGGCATTCTGGGCCGCCACCGCGGCGGACAAAGTGGATTCGACTACGTCGCGATAGCGACCCAGCGCCTGGCACTCATCGTCCTGCCAGACGTGCGGCCTGTCATAGAACACGTCCAGAGTGCCGACGGTAACGGCGCCGAGACGTACCGGCAGGCCAAGCACGGCGCGTACGCCGTGCGGCCGGAGCGCCGCGGCAAGATCGGGCCAGCGCGCTTCCGCGGTCACGTCGGTGCTGGCCACCACGGAATTGTTGACGAATGCCTCCGTGCAGGGACCTTGCCCGGTCTCGCTCTCCACCGCTTCGAGCATGCGCCCTGGCCCGTCGGATGCGGCGACATAGCGCGGAATGTTTTGCTCATCGGCCAGCATGATGCCGCTGCCGGAAACGCCGAAAAGGTCGACGCAGGCCTCGGTCACGTGGCGCAGGCCCTCCACCACACTCGAACCCGGTTCGCCCAGCGTGGCGAGCCGGCGCAGGCTGGAAGCGAGGGCGTCGGGATCAATCGCCATGGCCCGCCCGATTCACGAACATGGCAGGCGTTTCGCCTTGGGAGATTGGGCTGCCCATCGGGCTCGATCCTGGTCTACGCGCGAAAAGCTGTCTAGCCGGGTCACCGCGGAGACTCCCGGGTGGCCCGGTGCCCATCTTCTCGGATCTGCATGAGGCGCACGCCTTCGGGCAGATGCTTCTCAATCGAACTGAGAATCTCGACCTCCGTGGGGTCAAGTCGACCGCAGTGGGCATCGATCACAGCTTGGGCAATCTCCCGGACCTTGACATGGCCGTTCTGAGAGAGGCGCACCATCAGCGACCAGGCCCGGTCCGGACTGATCGTGAACCGCTGAGCCAGCAACCCGACCGCCACGCCGATCTGCTGTCGCCGGGCCAGCGCGTCCTTCAACTGTGCGATCTCAGCCTCCAACTCGGCCACCCGGAAACTGCTGTCTGGACGCCCGCCAAAAAAGCCAGCCTCTGTGTGCGGTGGTTGCGAGACCATGCGTCACCTCTATGACGTCAGGCCGCAGACACAGGGCGGATACCGATAGAGAGCCACTGCGAGTGTAGTCGCCCGTTGAAAGACTGCCCCTGCTGTTGAGCGGGAATCTTTGGGAGGCCAAAGACGCGGCACCACGCCCTCTTTGGCAGAAACCTGGGTAAACTCACTGTCTGGTCGCTCTGCACACGTTGCAACGCGTGTAAGGCGCAGGGAAGGTGTGTAGAGCTAGGGCGGGCAACTGAGCGCAGCCCAGGGATCGGCCCCGCAGCATGGCTTCTCAGCTACGGGGCCTGGACGGCGGCGGATCCTAGGTTCCTCCCGCCACCCTGATTGCGACTTACCCAATCGGCGGCGAAGCCAACGCCTCTGCTGGGACGAACCTTCGGCCACTGACGATCTGCCTGACACGGCGGCGTCGGGACGATGTTGATCACGGCTTCGATGTCAGCGTCGGGCAATCGAACATCCGCGCTCAATGGATGATGGGGAAGCTGTCTAGTTCGCAGTTTGAGCCTGCTATGCACTGGGTTTCTCATGGACTTTTTCGTTTTGGATAATTCAGAGGTTGCCGTCGGATCGGAACGGGTGGTTGCATCGGAAAGTGGCCGAGAAGCCGCCACGCCCGTAGTTGCTACGAAGGGTGTCGCGCTCATGCCGATCTCTGAAGCGCGCCTGGTCTCTCCGCTCCCGCAGACCTCGCGGGAAGAACTCAGCGAACGTACCCACGACCTACTCATCGAGGCCGAAACAGCGGGCCCGGCCAAACGGCAATCGGTAGCAGCCAAATGCATGTGTCGCGGTTGCTACCCAACCTGCTGGTTAAGATGCGCACCGTCGTCGGCGCATCGGAGAGGTTGCCCGCTGCCTCCTAGCTGGGGCTCGAGGCGCCCCTACGCGGTTGCCAGATCGAACAGCAGCCGACCCATGTCGGCGACTGGCATGGTGCGCGCCAGGTCGGCTTGGGTGATGATCCCCACCAGACGGCCGTTTTCCACGACAGGCAGTCGACGTATGCGGTGGGCGCTCATCAGCTCCAGCGCCCAGGCGGCGTCCTCGTCTGGTGACACCGTGACTTGGTTGCCGTCGACGAGTGAGCCAGCGGTGACCGAGCGTGCGCGACGGGGTCCCCCAGCCTCCCAGGCCATCAACAGTGTTCGATCCGTGATGACGCCGACGACCCGGCCAGCGCTGTCGCACACCGGAAGCCCACCGACGTCGTGCTCACGCATCAGCCGCACAGCCTCGTGCAGATTCGCCGAGCTCTCAATCCACACCGGATCGGGAGTCATGAGCTTTCGGATGCGCCCCACGGGCAGGTCGTCCTTCCTGGAGGCGATCGGACTGCCCGTTCATACCCCAATCGGCGCTATTCAATCGTTCTTCACGCTCTTCAATCGTTACTGCCGAGCAAGATCAATTGCGGCGAGCACGTTTGCCCGGGGGGCCGCTGGGAATATCTGACGCATGACCTTCGATCCTCGCTATGCCATCGTGACCGCTTCAGACTCCGGCATCGGCAAGGCGACTGCGGTCGCCCTCGCCCAAAACGGCATGGACGTCGGCGTGACGTGGCACTCCGACTCCGCGGGCGCCGAAGCCACCGCCGAGGAAGTGAGGTCCCACGGCCGCAAGGCTTTCATCAAGCAGCTCGACACTACCGACTTGCCCTCTTGCGCAGTGACCATCGATCTACTGATCGACGAGCTCGGGGGGCTCGATGTGTTTGTCAACAATGCCGGCACCGGAGGTTCGACGTTGCTAGTCGACACTTCCTACGACGAGTGGCGGAAGATCATCGCCACCAACCTGGACGGCGCCTTTGTCTGCATGCGGCAAGCCGCGAAGCACATGGTAAAAGTGGGCAACGGCGGCCGACTAATCGCGGTCACCAGCGTCCACGAGCACCAGCCCCGTGTCGGTTCCGGCCCTTACGACGCTGCCAAACACGGTATTGGCGGGCTGATCAAGACCTTCGCCCTCGAGCTAGGCCAGTACGAGATCACCGCGAATGCCGTTGCTCCCGGGGAGATCGCGACGCCCATGACCGGACAAGAGGACCAAGATCCACACCAGGAGGAGCGTCTCGGCATCCCGCTGGGTCGGCCGGGCGATGCCCGCGAGATCGCTGCGGTGATCGCATTTCTGGCAAGTCCGCAGGCCGCCTACGTGACCGGTGCTTCATGGGTGGTCGACGGCGGCATGCTGCAGATGGGCCCGCAGGCTGGCTCGCATCTGACCAGTGACGACTGGCGCAAGGTGTGACGCGGAGTGAAGGCCGTTACCTGGCAGGGCTTCCGCAACGTCACTGTCGAAGATGTTCCCGACCCGATCATCAAGGAACCGAACGACGCGATCATCAAGATCACCAGCAGCAATATCTGCGGCTCCGATCTTCACCTGTACGAGACCATGGGCGCCTTCATGAGTCCTGGGGACGTACTCGGCCACGAGGCGATCGGGATCGTCCTCGAGGTCGGTCGCGAGATCAGCCAGATTCGTCCAGGCGACCGAGTCGTGGTGCCGTTCCAGATCGCCTGCGGATATTGCTGGATGTGTGAGCGATACCTCTATACACAGTGCGAGACAACACAAATACGCGGGGAAGGCAGCGGCGCCGCGCTGTTCGGCTATTCGAAGCTGTACGGCCAGATACCTGGAGGCCAGGCCGAGTATCTCCGGGTACCGGAAGCGCAGTTCACCCACATCTTGGTGCCGGAGGGCCCGCCGGACGACCACTTCATCTATCTCTCTGATGTGCTGCCGACCGCCTGGCAGGCGGTGGAGTACGCGGCAGTGCCAGATGGAGGTTCGCTGCTGGTTTTGGGGTTGGGACCGATCGGCGACATGGCCTGCCGGATCGCTCAACAAAAGTGGATCGACACGATTATTGCGGTTGATTTGGTAGATGCGCGGCTGGAGCGGGCGCGTGCTCGCGGCGCACAGGTCGTCGATCTGCGCGAGCACGAAGATGATCTTCCCGAGGTCGTACGCGAACTGACTGACGGCCGCGGACCGGACTCGGTCATCGATGCGGTGGGGATGGAGGCGCACGGTTCGCCTCGGGCCGCCTTCGTCCAGCGTGTCACAGCACGCCTCCCAGATGCGGTAACCGAGCCGCTGATGAAGAAGGCGGGACTTGATCGGCTCTCCGCCCTGTACACGGCGATCGACACCGTACGCCGCGGCGGCACGGTGTCGCTCTCCGGGGTCTACGGCGGCATGGCCGATCCGCTACCGATGATGTCGTTGTTCGACAAGCAGATCCAACTCCGCATGGGTCAGGCCAACGTCAAGCGCTGGATCCCCGACATCATGCCGTTCCTGACCGAGGACGATCCGCTCGGCGTGGATGACTTCGCCACGCACCGGCTCCCCTTGCGCGAGGCGCCGGCGGCGTACGAAATGTTCCAGCAGAAGGCCGACGGCGCCGTCAAGATCATGCTCAAGCCATGGGCCTGACCTGGCTTCATGATCATCAGTCCCTGAGAACATGTTTACCTTGTAAAGGCACTGGGTAGGCCAGGCGTACCCACAATCGATCCGATTGGAGAATGTCGTGGCGAACTACACCGATCCGACGAGCCGGCCCGTGGATCCGGACGTCGAGCAAGCTGACCGCCGCCTCGGTGAGGCAGTGTCT
>JBKOUS010000066.1:0-13279 GCA_046723505.1 Actinomycetota bacterium | reverse complement strand
AGAGCTGTTCAAGGAGGGCGTCAGGATTGAAGCCGCTCTTGATCTCGATCACCAGCCGAGTTCCATGGGCTCGATCGGATAGATCCTTGACGTCGGCAATCCCTTGGAGTCTGCGAGCGTTGACAAGGCTCTTGATCTGCTCGATCACCCGCTCTGGACCGATCAGGTAGGGCAGCTCAGTGATCACGATGCCCTTGCGACGTGGATGCACCTGCTCCACGCGAGCCGTGGCGCGCATCCGAAACGATCCCTTTCCAGTGTGGTAAGCGTCGTGCACACCGTCCAGCCCGATGATCTTGCCGCCACTCGGCAGGTCGGGCCCAGGAACGAAGCGCATCAGCTCGTCGATGTCGGCGTCGGGGTGCTTGATCAAATGGCGCAGCGCCTGGACGACCTCCACCAAGTTGTGCGGTGGGCAGTTGGTCGCCATTCCGACTGCGATCCCCGTCGCCCCATTGACCAGCAGGTTGGGGAATGCAGCGGGAAGTACGGTCGGTTCGACATCCTTGCCGTCGTAATTCGGCTTGAAGTCCACGGTGTCTTCGTCAAGACCGTCGGTCATGGCCACGGCCGCTGATGCCATGCGGCACTCTGTGTACCGCATCGCTGCCGGACCGTCGTCCAGCGATCCGAAGTTGCCGTGACCGTCGACCAGGGGCAGACGCATGCTCCACGGCTGCGCGGTTCTGACGAGCGCATCGTAGATGGCACCGTCACCATGCGGGTGGTATTGACCCATGACCTGGCCGACCACCCGGGCGCACTTGACATGCGAACGATCCGGCCGTACGCCCATCTCGTCCATCGAGTACAAGATCCGGCGCTGCACAGGCTTGAGTCCGTCCCGGGCGTCAGGAAGCGCCCGGGAGTAGATCACCGAATACGCGTACTCCAAGAAGCTGGTCTGCATCTCAGAGGAGACATCAATGTCAACGATTCGCTCGGTGAAGTCATCCTCCGGTGGTGCTGGTGTTCTGGCCATCGAACGCAGATCCTCCCCTCTGTCGTGCCGCTATAGAGGTTGGCACTGGTCGCGCGACGGGCGCTCGCAGTGCGAATTTCAGTCTGGCACCGGTCGTTCGTAATGCAGCGACGACACGTTGCGGCGCGTACTAGAGGAAGGGCTTGAGGTCATCCAGCAGCGAGTCCCCAGCGCGTACCTCACGGGCATAGAGAACGCCGTAGCTGAACCCGTTCTGACCCGACCGGATCCCTAGCCGGGCGCCGAGCTCACGAAGGAAGCCAGCGCTCACAATGCCATCCTGATGGTTCCCGAGCAGGTCTTGCAGGTCCTTGCGCTCCGAAACGATCTTGTCAGCTTTGCTCCCCCAGAGGGGTTGGGCAGCTTCCACCGCATATCGGTAGCGCTTCGATGCCCTGCGCGCGCGATGGAACAGCTCATCCGAAGCCTCGCCCGCGCGACGCGCTGCAACTGCCGTGGTCAGCCGCTTGCCGGCCTTCCTCTTGGCCTTCTTGATCATTGGGTTGATCGCGGTAGGAGACGCATCGGCGGCAGAGGTGAATGGCGCGTCGCTGCGCCAGTGATGCATCAGACCGATCAGCTTTCGGAAGCGTGCAGAGCCGAGCGCCTCGGTCAATGCGTCGGCCGCCTGCTTGCGCTGCACAGCCAGCTCGGTCTCAATGGTCGACGCAACTGGGCCAAGGATCAGTTCAGGCGGCAGCTCGGCCAGCAGTGCGGCTTGCCGCTGGGCCAGGATGTCCAGGTCCCTTACCCTGCCGAGCAGGCCTGCCCACCACACCAGCTCCACTTCCAGATGCCCGGCCTCCGCGGCGTCGAACAAGCCCGGGAACACCCGTATGGTGCTGCGCAGCCGGCGTGCCGCCACCCGCGTCGTGTGGACGACATTCTCACCGGCACGCAGCTCGACCTCGGAGTTGATGATCACTGTGCACTGTTCTGCAATGTAGTCGCCGACGAGCTCGCGCACGCTGCCAAACGTGTTGTTCATACCGGCTTGGTCCAGGCGACCGGCGCGCGGAGGGCGCAGCAAGCCCAGTAGGCGGGATTGAAGGGCATGCCGTGACCCTACGCCGCGCTGGCAACGTCTGCGGCCTTAGCAGGAGAATGTCGGCAACCGTGGGCAGGCATACGCCAGCTTGCAGTGCGGCCTTCAGTGGACGCGGCCCATCCGGACGTCAGGAGCCCCCAGCCGGGCGGCGTCGGCCGAAAGATCATCTGGTTGGGCCTGTGACTCGCGTTCGGCGGCAACCCGTTTCTGGTAATGCTCCACCTCACGATCGACATCGGCCGGTTCCCAGCCCAGGATGGGAGCAACCAGGCGAGCGACTTCCGGCGCTGCGGCGATACCGCGGTCCCAGGTCTCGATCGAGATACGGGTACGCCGGGCCAAGATGTCGTCCAGGTGTAGTGCGCCCTCGTGGGAGGCAGCGTAAACGGGTTCGATCTTGAGGTACTCCGGTGCACCGTCTAGCGGATGGGCAAGCGCCGGCGAGTACTTGATCATGTCCAACAACTCGGGCAACAAGGACCCATAGCGATTGAGCAGGTGCTCAACCTGCACGTCACGGAGACCGGTTTCGTCGACGAGCAAGGGCCTCGCATTCCACAGCGCGGAGTAGCCGTCGGCACCCAACAACGGCACGTCTTCGGTGCAGGACGCGGGCACCTTCTTGTCCAACTCCCGGACCGCTGCATCAACGGCGTCCTTCGCCATCACCCGGTACGTGGTGTACTTGCCACCAGCGATGGTGACCAGGCCGCGTACGGGAGACGCAACGGCATGCTCTCGGGAGAGCTTGGACGTTGAGTCGGACTCCCCGCCCAGCAGCGGCCGCAGGCCGGCGTAGACGCCGACCACGTCCTCGCGCTTCAGTGGATCGGCCAGCAATGTGTTGGCGCGTTCCAGCAAATAGTCGATATCGGCCAGGCTGGCAGCGGGATGCGCTTTATCGAGCTGCCAGTCGGTGTCGGTGGTGCCGATGATCCAGTGACTGCGCCAAGGAATGATGAAGAGCAGGCTCTTCTCGGTGCGGGTGATCAACCCCGTCATAGAGTTGATGCGGTTCCGGGGCACCACAAGGTGGATACCTTTGGACGCGCGGACTCGAAACTGTCCACGACCGCCCAGCATCTCCTGCAGCTCGTCGATCCACACTCCTGCGGCATTGATTGTCTGCTTGGCTCGGATGGTGAACTCGCGGCCGGACTCAAGATCTCGAACCGTCACGCCGGCAACCCGGTCCGCTTCACGCAGGAAGCCGACGACGCGGGTACTGGTGGCGACCGCCGCGCCGTAGTGCGCCGCGGTGCGGCCGATCATCATGGTGTGCCTGGCGTCGTCGACCTGACCTTCGTAGAACCTGATGGAGCCGATGACCGTCGCGCGATTCCCGGAAGGAAAAGACTCGAACGTGCGCTTGCGGCTCAAGTGCCGCATGTGTTGTGGTACTCCACGCCCGGCGCCGAGCACGTCGTACACGCCGATGCCGAGGCCACCGTAACCGCGGTCGATCACCGGTCGCATGAGCGGGTACAGGAACGGCACGGGCTTGGCCAGATGTGGGGCAAGCTTGTTGAGAGCGAGCGAGCGCTCCCTGAGGGCCTCGAAGACCAAGGCAAAGTTGAGCTGCTCCAGATAGCGGAGCCCACCGTGAAACAGCTTGCTGGACCGGCTCGAGGTACCAGCCGCGAAATCACGGGCCTCGACCAGCCCGACGCGCAGGCCGCGGGTAACCGCATCAAGTGCGCAGCCGCAACCCGTGACGCCCGCGCCAATGACGAGAATGTCCAAATCGTCGCTTGCCAACCGGTCGAGAGCATCTTCCCGGGCGGCCGGACCGAGTGGGGAGGTGGTGGAGAACATCGGGCGCCTCAGGGGTTGACCAGGAAGGACCGTTCGGGGTCATGGCGACCCTCGATCAGCCGGATCGTTCCCGAACGGGACCGCATCGACAGTGATTGGGTCACGATGCGATGGCTCTCGAATCGCACCCCACGCAGCAATGCCCCATCTGTGACGCCTGTGGCGGCGAAGAACACATTGTCGCCGGAGACCAAGTCGGTGGTGGTAAGGATCCGATCCAAGTCGAAGCCGGCGTCGAGGACCGCCGCCCGCTCATCGTCGTTCCGGGCAATCAGTCGTCCGAACATTTCACCCCCGAGGCAGCGCAGCGCGCATGCTGCGAGCACGCCCTCGGGCGTGCCACCGACGCCAACCAGCAGATCTACACCGGTGGAAGGACTCACGGCCATGATCGCACCAGCCACATCGCCGTCAAGCAGGAATCTGATCCGAGCACCAGCTGCGCGGATGGCAGCGACGAGCTCGGCGTGTCGTGGGCGGTCGAGGACGCAGACCGTAAGCTCCGAGACTGGGCGGTCGGTAGCCTCAGCCACCTTGGCGAGATTGTCTCCGATCGGGGCATCAAGATCGACATTGGCCGCGGCGTGGCCGGGGACCACCAGCTTCTGCATGTACACGGCTGGACCTGGGGAAAACATCGTGCCACGGGGCGAGACGCCGATGATGCTCACAGCATCCGGCAGGCTTTTGGCAGTCAGTGTGGTGCCGTCGACGGGGTCCACCGCGATATCCCACTCCGGACCCGACCCGTCGCCGACCCGCTCACCATTGAAGAGCATCGGGGCTTCATCCTTCTCGCCCTCACCGATCACCACAATCCCGTTCATTCGCACTGAACCGAGCACCGGGCGCATCGCGTCAACTGCTGCCCCATCCACCTGGTTCTTATCGCCGAAGCCCATGTAACGCGAGCAGTTGATCGCTGCTGCTTCGGTGGCACGGACCAGCTCGAGCGCGAGATTTCGGGCAGGATCCGGGGGTACCGATTCCTTGGTTCTAGGTTGGTCCACCGCTGCCATCTCCACCACTCCTTGTCGTTGATGCGATACACCACTAGACCTGGACCCAGTCCAGGGTCCGTTGCACAGCCTTCTTCCAGGCTGCGTAGCCAGCCGCTCGCTCCTCCTCATTGATCCGCGGGATCCAGCGCTGGCCCTCCAGCCAGTTTTCGCGGAGCTCGTCCGGGGATGCCCAAAAGCCTGTGGCCAAACCGGCGGCGTAGGCCGCGCCCAGGGCCGTCGTCTCCGCCACTACGGGCTTGCTCACCTCGACGCCGAGCGTATCGGCTTGGATCTGCATGCAGAGCGTGTTAGCAGTGACGCCACCGTCAACTTTCAATTCGTCGAGTTGGAGACCCGCATCCTTCTCCATTGCCTCGACCACATCGCGACTCTGGTAGCAAATTGCTTCTAGCGTCGCTCGGGCAATGTGTTCGCGGGTATGGAAGCGGGAGAGGCCAACGATGACGCCGCGGGCATCTGAACGCCAGTAGGGCGCGAAGAGTCCCGAGAAAGCGGGCACGAAGTACACGCGTGCAGCACTGTCGACCCGGCTCGCCAGCGTTTCGATCTCCGCGGCATCATCAATGATCTGCAGCTGGTCGCGTAGCCACTGCACGGCCGAACCGGTGACAGCGATGGAGCCCTCCAGGGCATAGACCGGCGCTGCGTCGCCGAACCGGTAACAGACGGTGCTGAGTAGCCCGTTGCTGGAGCGGACCAGCTGATTGCCGGTGTTGAGCAGCAAGAAGTTGCCAGTGCCGTACGTGTTCTTGGCATCGCCCGTTCGCAGGCAGACCTGACCAACCATGGCTGCCTGCTGGTCGCCAAGATCACCTCCGATCGACACCTCACCGCCGAATGGGCCGTCTGCCCGGGTGCGCTGGTATGCGGCGATATCGGAGGACGGCAGGATGCTGGGCAGCATCTCTCGGGGGATCCCAAAGAAGCTCAGCAGTTCCTGATCCCAGTCCAACGTCTCCAGGTCCATCAACATCGTTCGACTGGCATTGGTCACGTCGGTGACATGCTGGCCGCCGTCAACGCCGCCGGTCAGATTCCACAACAGCCAGCTGTCGGTGGTGCCGAATACGGCGCGACCGCGTTCAGCGCTTTCCCGCACCCCGTCGACATTTTCCAAGATCCATTGCAACTTGCCACCAGAAAAGTAGGTAGCTGGCGGCAAGCCCGCCCGGTAGCGGATGACATCACCACGACCATCGCGATCAAGCTCGGCTGCGATCTTGTCCGTCCGGGTGTCCTGCCAGACGATCGCGTTCCCGTATGGCTCACCTGTGACCGGATCCCAGACGACCGTCGTTTCACGCTGGTTGGTGATCCCGACTCCCGCCAGGTCTGTGGCAATAAGGCCACGCTTGGCCAAGGCTTGCTGGACTACCTCCTGGGTGCGCTGCCAGATCTCCATTGGATCGTGCTCCACCCATCCTGCCTGGGGCAAGATCTGTTTGTGCTCGAGCTGGTACTTGCCGATTTCGCGCCCTGAGTGGTCGAAGATCATGCAGCGAGTGCTCGTCGTACCCTGGTCGATTGCAGCGACGAAGTCGGCCATGGCTTGAACACTATTCCTTGGGCATTCGCCATTAAGCATGACCCGAATGGCCGTTGCCCCTTGAAACTCGCCAGCAACTGATTTGCGTAGGCTTTTGGCCGTGTCCGTGAGCCACGCCGTCGACCCGCCCGGATACCCCCGGGAGTGGGAAGCCGACATACTGCTGGCCGACGGCGGGGTTGCGCATCTGCGGCCCATCCGGCCCTCTGACGCAGACCTGCTTGTCGCCTTCTATGAACGGGTCTCGCCGGAGTCGAAATACCTCCGCTTCTTCACGCCGTATCCGCGACTGAGTGACCGGGATGTTCAACGGTTCACTGAGGTGGACTATGTGGATCGGGTGGCGTTCATCGTCACCCTCGGCGAGGACATGATTGCGGTCGGGCGCTACGACCGACTCGAAGATGATCATGCTGAAGTGGCCTTCCTGATCGAGGACGCCCATCAGGGCCGGGGGATCGCTCAGCTGCTGTTGGAGCATCTTGCCCAAGCCGCTCGGGAACGCGGAATCACCCGCTTCGTCGCCGAGGTGCTGCCGGAGAACCGTCGGATGGCCAAGGTGTTTGCCGACGCCGGCTATCGAGTGTCCAAGGGCATGGAAGATGGCGTACTTGCCGTTGAGTTTCCGATCTTGCCTACCGACACCTCGGTCGGCGTCATGGAACGCCGGGAGCATCGTGCAGAAAGCGCCTCGGTGCGCCGGCTGCTCAATCCGCAGCGGATCGTGGTGTACGGGCAAAGCGATCGAGTGCAGAACCTGATCAATTCGATACGGCACGGCGGCTTTAGTGGCGACGTCGTGGCGGTGAGCATCGATGGTGCTCCGGTTGCCGGCGCGTCGAATGCTGCCTCGATCGCCGCGGCACCGGATGGGCTGGACCTTGCGATCGTCTCAGTCCCCACCAACCAGCTGGGTGCGGTTGTGATCGACGCGGCCCACAAGGGGGCTCACGGGATGGTGGTCCTGACCGGGACCGACTATGCCGTCGGGGACAACCTCAAGATCATCAATCTCGCCCGGGCGTATGGAATCCGGGCGCTCGGTCCAGATGCCCTCGGCATCATCAACACCTTGCGTAGCGTTCAGTTGAATGCCACACCCGGACCCATGCCCCGGACCGGTGGAGTCGGGCTGTTCTGTCAGTCCGCCGCTGTCGGCGTGGGGCTGCTGAACCACGCCGTACGACAGGACTTAGGTCTGTCCTCCTTCATCAGCACTGGGGACTATGCCGACGTCACTGCCAACGACGTGATGCAGTACTGGGGGGACGACGAAGCCACACGGGTCTGTCTGCTCACCTTGGACTCGATCGGCAATCCGAGGAAATTTTCCCGAATCAGCCGGCAGCTCGCCCGGAGAAAGCCCGTCGTTGTGTTCGCGCCGGGACGTACTCGTCGGGCTGATCATGCAGGCGTACGAGGCGGGCTTGGCCATGCTCCGGAGGCCGCAGTCGATGCACTCTTCCGGCAGGCCGGCATTATGGTGGTGCACCGCCGCGGTGACATGATCGACATCGCCAAGATCGCAGCACGACAGCCGTTGCCGTCCGGCCCACGAGTGCGGATTATCACCAATTCCTTGACACTGGCTCACCAGATGCTGCAGAAGATGGACTCGGTCGGACTGTTGCGCGACCCCCAGCCAGAGCTGCTGGGAGCGGAGGCTGGCCCGGAGGCGTTTGTACTGGCTGCGCATGAGGCTCTAGCTGACCGGCGTTATGACTCGGTGGTTTGCGCGGCCGTGAATGCTTTCGAGCAGGGCACTGAGGAGATCATTCTGGCTCTGGAGGACATTGCCGCCGAAGCTGCGAAGCCCTTGATCGGGGTGTTCTTGGACTTCCATCCACCGTTGCTGAACAGCGGCGAGCCGGACTCAGCTGGGATACTGCCCAGGTTTGATGGGTCGGTCGACGCCATTCAGGCGTTGTCGGCCCTCACTAGCTACGCCGAGTGGCGGAACCGCGACTCTGGCGCTGTGCCGAAGATGGACGTGGATGCCCAAGCTGCCAAGCCGCTGGTCAACCGCATCCTGGCCGAGCGGCCGGAAGGTCGTGAGCTGACCGAGACCGAGGTCGCCGAGCTGCTGGGTATGTACGGCATCAGCCTGGTGCCGCAACTCGCGGTATCCAGCTTGGCCGAGGCGGTCGAGGCTGGTGATCAGCTGGGCTGGAACGTCGTTCTGAAGGCCACCAGCAGCGCCGTACGCGGTCGACCCGACCTCGCCAGCGTGCATCGCAACATCGACGACGCATCGGAAATGGCCGACGCGTGGAGGGATTTACGGCGACTGGTAGTTGAGATCGGCGTTGCCGGCGACGAAGACCTGTCGGTCGCCAGGCCGGTCGTTCAGGCTATGGCGCCACCCGGTGTGGCATTGATCATCACCAGTCGCGAGGATGCCGCGTTCGGGCCCATTGTGTCGCTCGGTCTGGACGGCATTCCGAGCGAGTTGCTCGGCGACACTGTCTATCGCGTGCCGCCATTGACGGAGGTCGACGCCGCGGAAATGGTCCGAGAGTTAAAGGCCGCTCCGACGCTGTTTGGTCGCAACGAAGCGCCGGGAGCCGACATTGCAGGGATCGAGAACATGCTGCTCCAGGTAGCGCAGCTGGCCGACGCAATTCCGCAGCTTGCCTCGGTGACCCTCCGACCCTGTGTGGCCTCAGTTAACTCGATCTCGGTGCTGGGCGCGCGCGTCTTCATCGCACCCACGGCGGATCAGCGCGACCCGCTAGCCCGTGTCTTGTAGCTCCGCCGTCGAGGGCAATCTGCCCTGCCCGGGCAATCAACGGCCGAGCAAGGCACGTGTGGGTGCTGCGTGGCAGGATGATCGGCATGAGGATTGGCTCCACGAGGAAAGATCTGCGCACCGAGATCGACGCGTGCGGATACTTTCCGGAACTTGTCGAGGACGCAATCATGATCGCCCTCGCGGACGAGGAGCTGTTGGATTTCGTGGTGCATCACGAGCCGACCTTCAACCGCGATGAAATCCACCGCCATGTCACAGTGCTTGCACTAACCCGGACTCGGCTCGTGATTGGCCACACCGACGACCAACCTGCCGAACCTCCCGCAACTGGGATCCACGCAGCATCCTCAACGGAATCAGTGGCGCTGGGCAAGATCAATACTGTTGCCGTGACTCGGGTCGTTACTCAACCAGAGACGTACCAGGCCGGCTCAGAGGATGTTTTTGAGACCTGGCTGTCGGTGGGCTGGGGGGCGGTGCGCCGAATCGATCTTGAGCTGGCAACCTGCAGTGATCCGCAGTGCGAAGCCGATCATGGATACACCGGCACCCTGGTTGGCGACGACCTGACGGTGCGTATGAGCGCCGCCGCTGATGGCCCGGACCGAGTCGCGCGCCTGTTGCGGTTCGCTAGCTCGCTCCAGCGAGCGGCTGCCGTATGACCTCACCCGCGGTGGGGAGGTCTTCGCCAGAGGTGCCGGACAGCCAGGCACTGCCTGAGATTGTTGTTCCGGCCTATCAATCCACCACGCTCGGTGAGCTGATGCCAAGCATCGGCGCGCACTTAGGTGTGCCTGGTTGCACAGAGGATGCGTATGGGTTGCCACAGTCAGCTCGCTATGTGGTTGTGCTGATCGATGGGCTCGGCTGGCACCTGCTACGCCGGGCCGTACTGGCCGCGCCCTTTCTCGCATCGCTACTAGGAGGGACGCAGCCGATCACGTCCGCGGTGCCGAGTACGACGGTGACCAGCCTGGGCAGTCTGGGAACGGGGCAGCCGCCCGGCCAGCATGGGCTGGTCGGCTACACGTCGCGGGTGCCCTCGACCGGCGAGATCTTGAATGGCTTGACGTGGGAATCCGACCTGGTTCCCACGGTCTATCAATCCAAACCAACATTCTTCGAACGCGCGAGCGAGGCCGGCGTCGCGGTTACCTCGGTCGCGTTGGCCCGGTTCCAGGGCACAGGACTTACCGAGGCTGCGCTCCGTGGGGCCGCATTCGTCCCGTTCGCCGACGAAAGCGCCGAGGAGCTGCGGATCGCCCTGATCGCTGAGGCAGCTTTGCGTGGTGATCGCAGCGTCGTCTACGCCTACGAGCGCGAGCTTGATCATTACGGGCACGTACATGGCTGCAATTCGGTTGACTGGCTGCAGCAGCTGGCGCGTACCGACGCGATGTGCGAGAGGCTGCGCGCCGCCTTGCCTCCGCAAGTGACAGTGATCGTTACCGGTGATCACGGCATGGTCGACATTCCATCGGACCAGCGAATCGTCGCCGAGGACGATCCGGCCCTGATGGCGGGCGTAACAGCCCTCGCTGGAGAGGCCCGCTTCCGGCAGCTCTACGTCGATCAAGAACCTGCTCGTCGGGTAGCGGACCGCTGGCGCGCCCGGCTCGGCGAGCTTGCTTGGGTACGAACCCGAGACGAGGCGATCGATGAAGGCTGGTTCGCGGCGATCGATGATCAACTCCGGGAACGTTGGGGGCATGTCCTGGTGGCCCTGCGTGGAGATTGGGCTGTCATGACAAGTGCCTTTCCACGCGAGTACACCCTGATCGGCATGCATGGATCACTCACGCCTGCCGAGATGCTCGTGCCGCTCCTGGTGGCCTGAGTACTGAGAATATTTTGGGAGCGGCTCGCGCAATGCCGACGCTTGCAGCGGTGACACCGCCCGTGACGCGGGCCACACTCTCTCTGACCCGACCCCGCTCGGCATAGATGAGAAAGCTGACGATGAGTTCTGACGTGCTGATCTCTGCTCAGGAGTTGGCTGAGCTGCTTCGCTCCGACCAGCCGCCAGTGGTTGTTGACGTGCGTTGGAATCTAGGTGGTCCGCCTGGCAAGCCGGACTTCGAAGCCATCCACATTCCAGTCGCAGCGTGGGTGGATCTGGAGATGCAGCTGGCCAGCCCGCCAGGCGTCGGTGGTCGTCACCCGCTCCCGACGGTTGCGGTCTTCGAGGAGGCGATGCGGGACATCGGTGTTTGTCAGGATTCGCTGGTGGTCGGCTACGATGCGGCCAACTCGCAGGCGGCGGCGCGCCTTTGGTGGCTCCTGACCGATGCCGGACACCGGACCGTCAAGGTCCTTGATGGCGGTTTCGCCGCCTGGAGGGCGGTCGGACTTCCCACTGTCTCCGGCATCAGTCCGCCGGCAACGCACGGCGATTTCATCGCGCTCCCTGGCCAGCGGCCACAGCTCGCTGCGACGGAGATCAGCGCGCGGCTCGGAAGGCCCGATGCTCCTACCTTGATCGATGTACGCACTCCGGAGCGGTACGCCGGAGAGAACGAGCCAATAGATCCGGTTGCCGGCCATATTCCGGGCGCGATAAATCTGCCCTGGGTGACGAACGTGCACGCCGACGGGCGGTTCCGACCACCACCTGAGATCGCCAGGTCGTACGCAGAAGCGGGCGGCAGAGAGGACGCGGTGCTGTACTGCGGCTCAGGAATCACCGCCACACACAGCCTGCTGGCACTGGAGTCTGCTGGGCTGCGAGCGGCCGCTCTTTACCCGGGCTCCTGGAGTGACTGGATCAGGGACCCGAGCCGCCCGATTGCTACTGGGACCGATCCCTGATAACTAGCTGTGACGCTTGGGTCCGCCGAACATGATCTCGTCCCAGCTGGGCACTGAGGCCCGTTTCCTCTTGACGTTCTTTGGCTCCGTCGGTGTGTCGCCGTGCGCCAGCGATTCGATCTCGAACTCATGGGCTTCATCGGTCCGATCATCGAGATTCGCTGGCTGGTCGGGTGGACCGGGTTCGTCGGTGCCTGGCAATTCCTGCTCGGCGGTCGAAGCGAAGGGGCCTGGTGAGTGTTCCTTCGGATCCGGGGCGTCAATGACACCTTCGTCGTGCAGGCTCGGCTCGACCGGGTAGTTGATCACGATGGCCGGCTCCCAGCCACCGTCGGTAACGGTCTCTGTCTCAGGCACCGCAGTTGCGTCGCTCAGACCTGGGTACACACGCGGTGAGTCCTCGCTGTAGCCATCACCGCCCAACACCTCGTACAGCGGCCCAATCGGCGACACATCAGTCGTCACGTCAGCTGCGCCACTGAGATCGGGCATGTCTGCCACAGGGCGCAGCTTCCGGGGCACGGGGAGGGTCGGCTCATCCGTCTCGTCCTCAGCTGGCAGGTTCTCCGCAGGCTTTCTTCGCACCACCTCATGAGCCGTTTTCGTAAACGCCAGCTTGTCGCTCACGAGCGTTGGCTCGGTGTCTTCCTCGATCGACTCGTCGGCAAGTCGCGGGCGGCCCCGCTGCGGACTCCGTGAGGAGAGCTGATCGCCGAGCAGCCACCGAGCCTCGTCGTTGGCAGCAATGGAGAAGCGCCCACGAATGTCGTAGAAGAACGAGGCGTGCCGACTCGTGTCTCCCGATCGATAATCTGCGGTGACGGCCCAGCGGCCATCATCCAGGCGATACGAGTCCCACCGGATGGCGTCGATGTCGACGCCGCGACCGAGCAACCGCTCAGTGACCGTAATGCGCAGACTGCGGTGACCGGAGGGCTCACCGCGGCGGCGTACCGAGGACGCCATAGCCATGGACGCGACGTGCTCGCGCTCGGCAAGGACCGGCGCTGCGAAGCGCTCGACCCGATCCATGGGAATGCCTGCCACTCGGGCCACATCCTCGAGGGTCTCGCCTGCCCGAATCCGCGACTGAATGTCGCGGGGGGTGAGTGAGCTTTCCATCTCGATCTCCAGTTGTCCGAGTCGCGGCCGATCGCCGCGCAAGGCCGCGCGGAGCCTCTCATCCGCCTCGATCATGAACTGCTCACCGCTCTCGGTAGCCACGATCAAGGACTTCCCATCCGGGCTGAGTCCGACCAGTCGTGCGGTGCGCATCCGTCGCGGCGGCTCCTCGTGCGGCATTCGT
>JBKOUS010000089.1:0-6185 GCA_046723505.1 Actinomycetota bacterium | reverse complement strand
CGGAGTCGTGCGGCCCGCCGTTCGGCGATCTGCCGCGCCCTACGGTCGTCATCGACGACCAGGAAGCTGTCACCAGCACCGGGCACGGCGGTGAGGCCAAGCACCTGCACTGGAAACGAGGGTGGCGCCTCGGTGACGTTCTCGCCATGATCATCAAGGAGCGCGCGGACCCGACCATGCGCGGGACCGGCGACGATCGAGTCGCCCACGTTGAGCGTGCCGCGCTGCACCAGGACGGTAGCTACCGGACCGCGCCCTTTGTCCAGGTGGGCCTCGATAGCCACGCCCTGAGCATCCATATCGGGATTCGCCCGCAAGTCCAGGGCCGCGTCAGCGGTCAGGATGACGGCCTCCAGCAGCTCGTCCAGACCCTGGCCGGTGATCGCGGATACGTCGACGAACATGGTGTCGCCGCCGTACTCCTCAGGCACCAGGCCGTACTCAGTGAGCTGACCGCGGACCTTAGTCGGGTCGGCACCCACCTTGTCGATCTTGTTCACTGCCACGACCACGGGTACTTCGGCAGCCAGGGCGTGGTTCAGCGCCTCGATCGTCTGTGGCATCACACCGTCGTCGGCCGCGACCACCAGCACAGCGATGTCGGTCGACTTGGCACCACGGGCGCGCATCGCAGTGAACGCCTCGTGACCTGGAGTGTCGATAAAGGTGATCTTGCGTTCCTCGTCCTCCACTTCTGTGGAAACTTGGTACGCGCCGATGGCTTGAGTGATGCCACCCGCCTCACGGGCCACCACATTCGTCTTCCGGATCGCGTCGAGCAGCTTGGTCTTCCCATGATCGACATGGCCCATCACAGTGACGACAGGCGGCCGGGCTTCGAGATCCTCCTCGCCGCCGGTGTTCTCGCCAAACTCGATGTCGAAGCTCTCCAACAGCTCGCGGTCCTCGTCCTCCGGTGAGACGACCTCGATGTCGTAGTTGAGTTCAGCACCCAGTACCTGCAACGTGTCGTCACTCACCGACTGGGTCGCGGTCACCATCTCTCCGAGATGGAACAACACCTGGACCAGTGATGCCGCGTCCGCGCCGATCTTCTCTGCCAGGTCGGTCAGTGACGCTCCCCGAGCAAGCCGGACCTTCTGCCCGTCGCCCTGCTTGACGCGGATGCCACCGATCGACGGGGCCTCCATCTGATCGAACTCTTGACGCCGCTGTTTCTTGGACTTTCGTCCACGTCGGGCCGGGCCGCCTGCACGGCCGAAGGCACCCTGTGTGCCGCCACGACCACCGCGGCCACCGCGGCCACTCGGCGGTGGCCCGCCGGGCCCGCCTGGGCCACCACGACCTGGGGCGCCGGCACCGGCGCGACGACCCCCGGCAGGTGCACCGCGGCCGCGTGTGCCCGGACCGCCGGGTGTGCTGCCGAGTTGACCAGCGTTCTGCTTGGGCATCATTGCCGGGTTGGGTCGCGGCATTCCGGCAACCCCTGGGCGGCTTCCTGGGGCTGACGGGGCGGCGCGGCCGGCGGGTGGACGCGGTCCCGCAGGTCGTCCGCCATCTCCCCCGGCACGCGGCGCACGGGGTTGACCCATTCCTTGCGAGGAGGAGAAGGGATTGTTGCCGGGCCGCGGGGTACCAGGACGCCGCGCAGCCGGCGCTCCCGGCAGTCCACCGGTTGACCCGGGCCGTGGCCGTGGTGCAGCACCTGGCGCCTCACTAATCCGAGCGGCGGGCGCGGCCTGGCCGGGGGCCCGCGGCACACCTGGTCGCGGAACCGGCGTCGGCTGCGGCGGGACTGCTGGCTGACTTGCTGGTTCCACTGGCGCCGCTGGTGCCGCTGGTGGTGTCACTACCGGCGCTTCGGCAGCCACCTCTACCGGAGCCGGAGCGGGTGCTGCTGGCGCCGAATCGACCGTCTTGGCGGCCGGCGCTTTCTTTACTGTCTTCTTGGGCGCCGGCGGCGGTTCGCTCGCCAGCTTCTCCTTGAGTCGCCTCTCGACCGGCGCCTCCACCGTTGAGGAGGCGGATCGTACGAACTCACCCATGTCCTTCAGCATGCTGAGGACTGTCTTACTCTCGACTCCGAGCTCTTTCGCAAGCTCGTAGACTCGGACCTTTGCCACTGCTCTCCTTGTTGGCGGTCCGGGTCTGCCTCCGGACCAGTTAGTTGTCGAACATGCTCACTGAGCGGTTCTCATCGATTGGTCATGAGCGTTGTGCCCACCTTCTGGTTCGGCTCTCGCGTACGCGATTGCTTGCTCGTCTCAGCCGCTCCTTGCGGAACGGACGCACTGGAGAACTCTATGCCTAGCCGCGCGCAGTGTCTAAGTGAGCGCGCCAAGGAACTGCCGGATCGTGGCAGCTGCTCGCTGTCCATCAATCTCGGACCGTAAAGCCCTTCCTAGGCTACGTCGCTTGAGCGCCTGCTCAAGACATGCCGGCCTCGGATGCAAGTAAGCCCCTCTGCCGGGCAGGATTTGGCGATGGTCGATCGCAATTCCACCGTCGCGGGCAACTATGCGAAGAAGTTCGGACTTCTCAGTCCGCTCCCGGCAACCGACGCAGGTGCGAACAGGCGCGGACACCGAAACAGGCTAACTCGGCAGCAACTGCTGAACTCCTCATACCGTTTGCCGTCTCAAGACGACTCCGACGCGCTGTTGGCGCGCAACCCAAGCGCATTTGCAGTGTCAAGACGACACGCGTTAGCCGTCTCGCGACGGCAAACGCAGAGTTGCAGCAATTTCGGAAACCGGATCTGGAAGTCACGGCCGCTCGTGTGAATCAGCCAGGCGCCGTGTCTGGACGGATGTCGATGCGCCAACCCGTCAACCGGGCTGCCAGCCGGGCATTCTGGCCCTCCCGACCGATGGCCAGCGACAGCTGATAGTCCGGGACGACCACGCGAGCGGCCTTCAGGTTCTCATCCACCACGGTTACCGACGTCACCTTGGCTGGCGACAGCGCGTGACCCACAAATGTCGCCGGGTCGGGAGAGTAGTCGATGATGTCGATCTTCTCCTCGTTCAGTTCGTGCATGACCGCGCGCACCCGCTGTCCCATCGGCCCGATGCAGGCGCCTTTCGCGCTGACATCGGGATTGTGGCTGACGACGGCGATCTTGCTGCGATGCCCGGCCTCACGGGCTACGGCCTTGATCTCGACCGTCCCATCGGCGATCTCAGGGACCTCGAGCTTGAAGAGCTTCTCCACCAGTCCCGGGTGGGTCCGGGAGACGATGACCTGCGGGCCACGGATTTCCTTACGCACCGAGACGACATAGACGCGGATCCGAGTTCCGTGCGTGTAGCGCTCCCCCGGCACCTGTTCGGCCACCGGCATGATGGCTTCGATCTTGCCCAGGTCAACCAGCACTGTACGGCTGTCGCTCCTCCCCTGCTGCACGACTCCGGAGACGATGTCGCCCTCAACCCCAGAAAAGTGGCCGTACTTCTGCTCGTCCTCGGCATCTCGCAGCCGCTGCATGATCACTTGGCGAGCGGTCGAGGCCGCGACCCGTCCGAAGCCCGCCGGGGTTACGTCGTATTCGCCGATCTGCTGGCCGTTCTCGTCGTGCTCCGGCGCCAGCACCATGACGTGTCCGGTCTTGCGGTTGAGCTCGACCCTGGCCCCATGGACCGCGCCCTCACTCTTCTCGTACGCAGTCAGCAGGGCGTCCTCGATGGCACTAGCGAGAACCTCAAACGGCAGGTCCTTCTCCCGCTCCATCAGCCGGAGCACGGAGATGTCGATGTCCATCTCAACCCTCCTCATCCTTGCTGCGCGCCGCTGGCGGCCGGTTCAGCTCCACCTGGACCACCGCCCGGTCGACGTCAGCGAAGCGAATCTCGCGGGTATCACCGTCCACATCGAGCCGTACACCGTCCTCGGTGTTGGAAACGATCCGACCAGTGATTGTGTCCCCCTCACACAGTCGCACCGCCACCAAGCGCCCGGTGTTCCGCCGCCAGTGTCGGGGTAACTCGAGTGGTCTGCTCACCCCTCGAGAGGTCACCTCGAGCACATACGACGCGCTTCCGGTCACATCCGATCGGTCGAGCGCAGCCGACGCCGCCTTACTCGCTTCCGCAATCTCATCCAGCAACGGACCGGCGCCATGCGGGCCATCGCCGTCAACCACAACACGCAGCACCCGCCGCTTACCAGCTGGAATGATCTCCAACGCGTCGAGCTCGAGGTCAAACTGGGCAAGGATCGGGGTCAGCACACCAGCAATCTGGCTCTCTTTCATGGCTGTCCTTCGATCCGATTAGGCCCTTCGGTTGTGGCGTTGCCGATCTGTAAAACATCTCTCGCAGCGCGTGTGGGGCAGCATACCGTTCGGCTGAGGTACGGTCGGCGGGTGGCCGACTCAGATCCACTCGCTGGGGCCCCGCCAACCCAATGGACCCGCCGGATGATCATCGGTTTCGGCATCGCTGCCCCAACGCTGGCTGTCCACTGGCTCGCCGGATGCGCACCGAGCGATTCCGGTGTCGACAGTCCACGCAGACCTGGCCCAGCGCCCTCGGCTGCCACAGGTAAGACAGCGAGTACCAGTCCACAGCCCGCTGCGTCGAATCCAGCTACTGGTCAAGCGGCCTCGGAGCAGGCGCTGGCGGCGCTCTCTGCCGCGATACTGGTTGGCCCACACGGCAAGCAGCTCTCGAAAGACCGCCGACAGCTTCTGACGTTCCTTCGCGACGCGCACACGGCACACGCTCAGGCCATCACTGATCCACTGCCAACACCTGCTCCGGTCGGGATTGGCGGAATGTCACTCGACGGCTCGCTCGCCCTGCTGTCTCGACGCGAGAACTCCGCTGCTCAGCACTACCGAAGCGCCGCGGTCCAAGCACAAGGGTCGGAGGCGCTGCTCTGGGCCTCGCTGTCAGTCGCTGCCGCGAGCTTTGCGCCCGCGATCGGCTCAAATGACCCACCCGGGACGCGCCCAGTCGCAAATCCGCTGCCGGTCGCAATACTCCCGGAGGTTGATGCGGTCCAGGAGTTGGTCCGCCAGTTGCACGCCATCGTGTACGGGTACCAGCAAGCGATCGGCAGATTCAAGGTACTCAGCAAGCAGCGACCGAAAGCCGAGCGCGAGCTGCTTGCTCAGCGGGTGTTCCGGGATGGACTGATCGCCTGGCTCACGAAACATTCCGCGGACGTGCCGGCTGCGGAGCCGGCGTACGTGCCTTCGGTTGTCCCGCGCAATGCGGCGACGGCTGGCACGTTGATCATGCGCATGCAGACCGCGCTCCAGCCGTTCTGCGGGCTTTGGCTGGCTGCCTCGGCCACTCAGCCCGATCGGCAGCAAGCCCTGACTGCGCTGACTACCGCCATGAACACTGCCCGCTCCTGGGGCGCGCCGCTGGCGGCATGGCCGGGCAGGAGCAGTTGATCACTGTCTGAGCTGCGCCACCACGTCGTACGCCAGCTTGATGATCAGGGCGGCCAGCACGACCAGGAAGACCTTGCGGACAAACGAGCTGCCCCGGCTGATCGCTGTGCGCGCCCCGATGTAGCCGCCTACCAGGTTGGCAGCGCCCATCATCAGCCCGAGCGTCCACAGCACCGAACCCGATAGGCCAAAGACGACAATTGCCGACAGGTTGGTGACCAGATTGGCGATCTTCGCCGTCGCACTCCCTTCCAGGAATCCGTAGCCAAGCACGACGACCAGCAAGATCACGAAGAAGGAGCCCGTGCCTGGCCCTAAGAACCCGTCGTACGCGCCGACGACCAAGCCGATCACCGCCGCCAGCCCGTAGTGTCTTCGCCCCGGGTGCTTTCGTATTGAGACCATGCCCAGCTGCGGGCGGCGCCAGACGTATAGCCCCACCCCGATGAGTGCGATCAACACAATCGGAGTGAAGGCATCTCGAGGCAGCAACCTTGCCAGCGATGCCCCAACTGCTGATCCAATGGCTGAAGCGACGACCAAAGGCGCCACGGTCCGCCAATCAAGCGGGATCCTGAGCGCGTAGGTCAGTGAGCTGGTCGCCGTTCCGCAGAACGAGGAGATCTTGTTGGTACCCAAGATCACTGCCGGTGGCGTGCTGCTGGGCAGGCCGATCAACAGGGCCGGCAGTTGGATCAGCCCACCACCACCGACGACGGCATCAACCCACCCCGCAACGAAGGCAGCGAGGATCAGCGCCGCTAGTGACAGAGCGGAGATGTCCGGCAAACGAAGGCCTCAGCCCACCCAGGTTGAACCATGC
>JBKOUS010000206.1:0-13048 GCA_046723505.1 Actinomycetota bacterium | reverse complement strand
TGCTCACAGAGCTCTCGCAACACGTCGAGCGGTAATCCTTGAGACCAGTCCGAGACGGTTTCCCTGGTGGGCCACCGCGCTGCCGAAAGCCGTCGGCGCAAGTCCCGTAGGTCTGCATCCGGTACGTCGATCCGGAACGGCTCCAGCGGAATCACCGCTCCATCCTCTGACAAGATCACCTCCAGAGCTGAGGGCCCTGTCCGGTAGCGGGTCAATTCGACGCTGTCAGGCGCCGGTCCGACTGCTCAAGGGGCTTCCGGTGACTGAGGCTAGCGTCAGAACATGGCACAAGCTCCCAGGGCAGTAGCGATGTCGCGAGAAGGCAAGGGAACCGAGGCGACCACTGAGACTGGCCGTAGTCACCCCCTGCCCTGGTCTGAGGCCGAACGGAGGATGGCTGGCGGCGGCTGGTTTTGGTTAGCCACCGTACGCCCGGACGGGGCCCCGCACGTGATGCCTTTGTTCGCAGCCTGGGCAAATTCGTCGTTCTTCATCGCCAGCAAGGACCGCGCTCGCAAGAGCCGGAACTTGGAGGCTGAGCCTCGGTGCGTGATCACGACCGATACCGGCGATCTGCACATCATCGTCGAAGGGGTAGCGCACCACGTCCGCGACGAAGCAACGCTGCAGCGGGCGGTAGAGGCCTTCCGGACGGTTTACGACTGGCCGACACGGATCGACGGAAACCATTTAGATGCGGACTACGGCGCGCCCACCTCGGGCGGTCCTCCGTACGAGGTGTACGAGGTGACTCCGATCAAAGCCTTCGGATTGCCGACCGACGGCGAGAGTACGACACCCACTCGCTGGAGCTGGGCCGAGCACGGCTGAGAAGCCCACGATCATGACCGGCCGTACAGTGCGACTCGGTCGGCCGCAAGGCCGCCTCCCACCGACCGAACCGCCAGTGGGACGCCGACAGGTTTGAGCGCTGTCAGCCGCGGCGCGGCCCGTAGCGCGGCCACTCGATTTTCGGGCATGCGTCCATGACAACATCGAGGCCGGCATCCTGCGCGCGCCTGGCTGCCTGCTCATCGACCACGCCGAGCTGCAGCCAGACGCACCGCGCGCCGATTGCGATTGCCTCGTCGACGTGCTGCCCGGCCTGGTCCGGGCGACGGAAGATGTCGACGACATCGATCGGAAAGTCGATGTCGGAGAGGTGAGAGTAGCCAGTCTCCCCATGTACTGATTCGGCCAACGGATTCACCGGTACGATCCGGATGCCGTTGGCCTGCAGGAATGCGGCCACTGTGTGCGCAGCCCGATAGTCGTGGCTGGTTAGTCCAACGACGGCCCAGGTGCGGGATGCCAAAGCTCGTTTGATGGCCGCTGGATCACGGTACGACACGGAGCCTCCTCAAGCCATCCAGCGAACGTCGGATGACCGTCCGCTTGGGGTCCACACCCTCACAGCGCTTCTGATGCGGTCGGGCGTCCGCCCGCCCCACGTGATCGATCTCGCGATCATGCACGTCGACGACGGTGCCGTCGGCCGGTGCCAGGATCGGCCAACCATAGGCGAAGAACCGGTCTGCGAGATCACGATCTCCCGGATCATCGAACTCGGCGACGGCAGCCTCTCGTTCATCGTGGTCCACGCTAGCCGTTAGAGGCCGATGACGTGGAGGCCCAGATCTTCGAGCCGCTGGGCGATTGCGTCTGAACTGCTGGCCGACTCGGGTTCGTCGAGGAACTCGTCGAGGATGGCCATTTCCGAGGCGCCGAGGCCACCGGCGGTTGTCCATACGATCTCCTCGCCTTCCTCATCGATGTCGTAGGAGAGGAACGGGCAGCAGGCCGCCTCGCGCTTCGCCAGATCGCATACCCACTCGCGCACGCCCGGGCGAGCGGCGAAACGGAAGGTGGTGGCCGTTGCCGTGGAGTCACGGCCGGACAGGGCATGTTCAAACAGGCGTCGGTACTCGGCGAGACGCTCCGCGAGAGTGTCCGGGGAACTGCTCATGTCGCAGGCGATAGGGGCGTCAGGTCGGGGGGTGATTGACAGCAATTTGGTCATACCGCCACCATAAAGTCTGGACTAAAGTCCAGAGTCAAGGTTTAAGCCTCCTGGACATGCCGGCGCTAAGCAGAAGGGGTGCGCGATGCCCGATCGCCCCATGAAGATCGGCGAGTTCGCCAAGGTTGTCGGCGTGTCGATCGACGCGATCCGCTTCTACGAACGTCGCGGTGTCTTGCGACCGGCGCCCCGCACCGCCGGTGGCTACCGGACATTCGTCCAACGGGATCTCGACCGAGTGCGGCTGGCCCGCCAGCTCCAGCAACTGGGCTTGACGATCGACGAAGTGGTCGATGCGCTCACCGCCCACGGGGGCAACGGAGCAACCTGCGCATCGGAGCGCTGGCGACTCGTGCAGGTCGAGGCTCGGATCGACGCGCAGATGACCGCGCTGAGCCACACCCGGCGGCTCATCCAGGACGCCCTGGCAGCCTGCGACGCCGGCCGCTGCCAACTCCGGATCACCGACTCCCCGGACGTGCGGCACTAGAACCCCGGGCTGCCCTGGATGGGCACGCTCCACTGGATCGTCGGCCGGCCAGCGAGCCGGAACTGCTCGCCGCGAGTACCAAACTGACGCGGCCATCCCTCAGGTGAGTCCTCCCAGGACTCCTGACGACCGTAGACGGTCCGATCGAGCAACGCGTAGCTCCAAGCCATCGCCTCAGTGCCACGGCCGGTGCTCCAATAGGTCTCGTACACGCGGTCGCCAATACGCAGATAGCAGGCGATGAAGCCGAACCAGCGCCCGGCCACCAGCGCGTCGGCGTCGCGCGCGGAGTACCAGGGCAGCCGGTTCTCCACGAAGTCGGCGTACGGCCGGCTCTCGGCGTAGGTTCCCTGGCAGAACACCGCGAGAGTGACATCGCGGCTGTGCAGGTACGCAGGCCGCTGGACCTGCGCGGTGAAGAAGGTGCAGCCCTCGCACTGTTGATCCCACGGCTTCCCGTCGTGCCACATGTGAAAGTAGCCGACCAGTTGGCGGCGGCCCTCGAAGGCATCGATGAACGGGATGCGGCCCTCGACACCGACCACAGTAACGTCGGCGGGAACCTCTGTCATCGGAAGCCTGCGGCGGGCTGCTGCGATGGCGTCGCCCTCACGGGTGTGCGCCTTCTCCCGCGTGAGTAAGTCGTCGCAGGCGGCGAGCCAGGTCTCCCGGTCGACGATCGATGGCGCGGCCTCTGTGGTCAATTGCTGGAACGGTAACCGGGGCACAGTGATGTCCTCTCATGAGAATGACGGGATCTCCTACGTCAGACCCCGTTGCTGCCGCAAACTCATCGGCGTGTGCTGACCCGCCTATTCCGTGCTTGACCCCGATATGGACGAAAACCTGGCGGCTGTGGGCCACCATCGAGGCTTGGTGACCCGCCGTCGAAGTGCTGATCACCACTTGCGTCACCAACACCCGTACCGAGGCCGCGAATACCGGCATCAACACATCAAATGCACCAACCGGGGGTGCATAAATCCAGCCACTACCCAGCCCGGATCCTGCTCACGAGCGCCGCCCGACGCGGTGTGAACCCAATTGACCAGGAAGGGGCAACACGCTCAACTGCGAATAGACCTGTAAGGTGATCACGAACCGGTGCGAAGCCGTTTCCACTCGACGTATGTCACATTTGCGCCATCGGGTCCTCAGATACGGCGGTTGCACTCGCCGGCGGTGGTGAGCCGTTTCAGGGTAGGCGTCGTCTTCCGCGATTTCAGAACAAGAGTGTGTGCCGAAAGTCCCAATTGACTGGACAGGGAAGCGCTGACCGGAGTAAGACTACACGGTAGTTGGGTGGGAGCTTCTCTGGGGTTTTACGCACCGGCTTCACGCCCAGAAAGAGTTCGAGCCAGCGCACATTCTCGGTAGCTGCGGAGTGGGAGGGTGTTTTGGAAAGGCTTTTGACGAAGCGACCAGGTGTTAAGACCCAGCGGTTCGTCCTATATATGGGGCTATCGCTGCTGGCCGGGATTTTGCTTGTAAGCCTGTTCCTGGCGCTAAGCTCCCCTGGTGCAGCGGGGGCCGCTCAGCAGCTCGGGATCGGCGTGGCGGCCGCTGCGATCTCCTGTGCTGCTGGAGCGCTGGGCGCCGCGGCTGGGTTTCTCTTCGGTCTACCACGCGCTCGATTCGCAGAGGACCCCGGTGGCGGAGCGGGGCGCACGCCCAGCGGTCGTGGGGTTCAACCGCGAGCCGACCAGGGCTCTGGCGATCGAGCCCCTGAGGACTCTGCTTCGGCTGAAACGCAGCTGCCAGCCGGCCAAATATTAGCTGTCGCACCGGTCAATTCCGTTCCGAGCACGCGCTATTTAACGAACTCCAACCTCATCAAGGTCTCAGATTGGTTGACTACCATCATTATTGGACTTGGATTAGTTAATCTGGCCAAACTCATACCAGGCATCAGGAAGCTGGGAAATACGCTCGAGGCACCGCTAGGCGGAACACCGTACTCGGCTACGATCGGCGTCTCTCTAGTAATCGGTGTCGGCTTGAGCAGCTTTCTCCTGACCTACCTGTGGACCAGTATTCGAGTTCGTGAGCTCCTCGAAGACGCCGAGCGGCAAACCGAGAAGGATGTCGTCCCGCAACTAGAGGGAAGCAGTGTGAGACGCGCGATAGAAGACGTCGCAGCCACGTCTCTCCAGTTGAGAGCTGCGGGCAAGATATCCGAGGACGCAATCGTCGAAACGCAAAATCCCGCTGCTGGCACTTTGGTAGCTCGTGGATCGCCAGTGACCATTACAGTCAACTGAGGTTGCTTTACGATCGGCTTTCTTGAGGATCTGATCGTGGGTCTGTGTCCAAATGAAGGGTTGGCGGCGGTCGTTCCAGCCGTTGAGGAGGATCCGGCTCTTGATCATCAGCTTGCGGACCCACGCGAAGGTGCCGCGGTGGATGCCTTGGCGTTCGATGATCCCGAACCAGATCTCGACGTGTTGAGCCAAGACCTGAGCTCGGGTGACCTGAGCTCGGCATGTGCTAGAGGTTCCCTTCGACCCGAACGACAAGACGATCAAACCGATTACTGTGCCCAGCGGCATTGCCGAGCTGTGCCCCCTACAAAGCGATGAGCGGGCTGAGCTTCATCGGGTTCGATTTCGATGACCGTTGGCGGCGAGTAATTCGCCCTCGAGGCAATCCTCTGCCCGGTACGATTCGTACGACCGCCGGCTTCACCATCTCGCTCCTTTGCCTACATAGAAACAGCGCCCCGGCCGCGTCTACCTCGGTGAGGGCGCCAGCGAGACCTCATTCGATTTGCTTTCGTCCTGACTGCTCGCCCGCAGGTGGTCCTATTCGAAGGCCCCCGTCTGGTACGCGAGCACGACCGCTTGCACCCGATCGCGCAAGTCGAGCTTCTGAAGGATGTGCGTCACGTGCGTCTTGACGGTGGTCTCACTGATGTAGAGCTCGTTGCCGATTTCTGCGTTCGACAAGCCACGAGACATCAAGCGAAAGACGTCTCGTTCGCGCTCACTGAGCTCGTCGAGTTGCTTGGGAGGAGCCGGACGTGACATGCGAGCGAACTTCTGGATCACACGTCTGGTGACTGTCGGGGAGAGAAGCGCGTCCCCGTCGGCGACTGTGCGGATCGCGGCGATCAATTGCTCCGGAGAGTCGTCCTTGAGCACGAAGCCGCTCGCGCCGGCGCGTAACGCCTCGAAGACGTATTCGTCGAGGTCGAACGTCGTAAGAATCAGAATCCGCGCCGTGTTGTCAGCCGCGAGGATGCGTCGGGTTGCCTGGAGCCCATCGAGCTCAGGCATGCGGATATCCATGAGGACGACGGTCGGATGGAACCGGGCGGCCTTGTTTACTGCCTCGAGCCCGTTGCTAGCCTCGGCTACCACTTCGATGTCACTCTCGCCGGCGAGCAGCATGCGAAAGCCGGCGCGGACCATCGATTGATCGTCGACGACGAGAACCCGGATCGTCATGGTTCGTTGTCGGGGATCGGAAGGCGCGTGCTGAGGACGAACCCGCCCTCTGGGGCCGTCCTTGCGGTCATCTGGCCGCCGTAGATCTTGACGCGTTCGCGAATGCCGACGAGACCGTGCCCGAGGCCGTCGTTCTGCGAGCTCCCGCCGCCGTTGTCCCGCACCTCGATCTCCAGCTGGTCCGGCCGATAGCGAACGGTCACGTCCGCGTCGCTGGCATGCGCGTGCTTCAGTGCGTTCGTCAGGCCTTCTTGGACGATGCGATAGGCGGAGAGGTCGATCCCCCGAGGGATCGGGAATGGCTTGCCGTCCACATGGAGTCCGACGGGCAGTCCGGCACGGCCGATCTCGCCCAGCAACGCGTCGAGCCCGTCGAGGCCGGGCTGAGGCAGCAGCTCGGCTTCGTCCCCGTCGCTGCGCATGGCGGCGAGGAGACGGCGCATCTCGGCGAGCGCTGTCCGCCCGGCCCGCTCGACGCGCCTGAGCGCATCGCGGTCCTCGGCCAGTGCGTCCGGGAGCCGGTGCCTGACGGCGCCGACCTGGAGCACCATCACGCTGACGGCATGGGCAACGATGTCGTGAAGCTCGCGGGCAATCCGTGCACGTTCCTCTGCCACCGCGACACGTGCGGCCGCCTCGCGCTCGCGCTCGGCCTGGGCCGCCCGATCCTCCGCTGCTTCGGCCTGCTCGGAACGCTCACGCAAGGCGTAACCCGCGACCCAGGCGACCACGAACCGGAGGGGGATGAAGACGAAGTCGCCGACTGTCTGTGGGCCCGGGATGTTGTAGACCACGATCACGATCCCGATGACAACGATGATCAGACCAACGCCTGCCTTCAGGGGATCGCGGAGGTTCCCGAGCAGGAACGCGCTCGCCAACCCGACGAGGCCGAGGCTGCCGATGAACGCGAGCAACAGTCCGTCGCCGAACGAGATCGTCGCGGCCAGGATCCAATAGACAGCTGGAGCGGCGAACGGAAAGCGTCGGCGCGCGAAGAGCGGCAGTACGAGGACGGCAACCGCAGGTACGGCGATCCACAGCGTCGTAGGCGGTGCGCCCGGCGAGTCACGTCCGACGAGGAGCTCGAGCATGCCCGCGATCGCAAGGAACGCGATCAGCAGCTCGAACCAGTATCCGCGCGCGACGTCTCGGATCCGGATCACGTGCCGAAGGTAGCGCACGCTCTCCTGACGTGCCTCCTACCTGAGTAGGAGTCGGAATCGTCGAGTCGTCGGAGTTCAATTCAGGCTTTTCGACGATGCGCTTTGCGCGACCGCTCCCTAACGTCGAGGAAAGGAATCGACCTGAAAGGGAGGATGCAGATGAGCACCTTATTTTCACATCCAGCCACTGCCCGCGCCGACGCCGCCACCTCGAGCGTCGAGATTCCGCAGCTGCGGATCCGCGGGATCTTCGCCGTATGGGCGGCCGCCGCGCTCCCGATGGCTGCCCTCGCCTGGCTCGTCGCGCCGGTCCTCGCCGACCGGTTCGCCGGCACCGGCATTTTGCCGATGACGAAGGCGCTGATCGTGTGTCTTACCCTCGGCCTCGTCTGGCAGTTCGTTCTCGTCGCGATCCTCGTCGGCCGCGAGCAGCGGACACTCCGCTGGTCGGCGGTGCGCGAAGCGCTCTGGCTCCGCTCCCCGCGAAGCCCGAGGAGCGGACGGGTTGGCGGCAGGGTCTGGCTGATCGTGATCCCGTTGATCGTCGCCGTCACCGCGGTGAACGAGCTGATCCCGACGTTCGGGGCTCCCGAGAACCGCGACTTCGCCACGCTCGTCCAATCGGACGCCGGTCAGGCGTTCCTGGACGGCGCCTGGGCCTGGTACGGCCTCCTCCTCGTGATGTTCATCTTCAACACCGTGCTCGGCGAGGAACTCCTGTTCCGCGGATACCTCCTTCCGCGCATGAACGGCGCCTTCGGACGCGGCGACTGGGTCGTCAACGCGCTCCTCTTCACCGGCTATCACCTGCACGAGCCGTGGGTGATGCCGGGGACGCTCGTCGAGTCGTTCCTCCTCGCTTACCCGACAAAGCGCTACCGGAGCGCCTGGATCGGGATCGCGGTGCACAGCGCCCAGACCGTGTTCTTCGCGATCGCCTTGCTCCTGATCGTCGTCTGAGAGCACTGTTCTCTATAGACCAGCCAAGTCCTGTGGGTCACGCGGGCCCGCAGGACTTGACACTTCGCGCGGAGGCACCGCTCGGTGCTCCTAACGCGCACTGCTCTGGAATCGTCGCCGCGATAGCGGTCACATCGTCGGACATTTCCTCGGGTCTGTCAGGAAGATGGTTGATCTGGTCTGGAGGTGTCGTCTGGCCGCCGGGTGGCGTCCATTACTTCGCCGACGAGTTCTTCGAGGATGTCTTCGAGGGCGATCACGGCTTGGGTTTGGCCGTTGTCGTCGATGAGGCGGGCGAGGTGCGAGCCGCTGCGACGCAAGGTTGCGAGTGCGGTTTGCAGGGTGGCGGTGGTCCGGATCTCGCCGAGGGGGCGGATCCAGCGGGGGTCCAGCGGCAGGTTTCGGCGGGCTTGGTCGGTGTCCAAGACGTCGGCGATGTGAATGTAGCCGATCAGATCCGGCCCGCTCGACGTTGTGTCATCTGCTTGGACCGGGAAGCGGGAGTATCCGGTGGCGGCGACGAGCTGCTCGACACGGCCCGGAGTGACATCCGGGTCGACAGTGACCAGGGTGTCCAGTGGCAATCCGACGGCTTGGGCCTTGGTCTCCTCGAATGCGAGGGCGCCGGTGAGCAACTCATGTTGGTTGGTCTTGAGGAGTCCTTCTTCGCTGGATTCCCCGATCAACGCAGCGACGGAGTCGCGGTCGGTGACTTCGCCGATTTCGTTCGCGGGTGTGATGCGCAGCAGCTTCAACACACCGATGGCCACTGCGGTCAGGCCGATGATGATCGGGCGGAATACCTGCACGAACAGCAGCAGCGGGGGGGCGAGCATCATCGCAGCCCGTTCCGGTCCGGTCAAGGCAAGATTCTTCGGCACCATTTCACCCAGCAGCATGTGCAGGCAGGACACCAGGGTGAGTGCGATCGCGAGCGCGAGTGGGTGGATGAGTTCATGCGGGACATGAAGTGTGGCTAGGGGATCGGTCAGCAGGGAGGCGACGACGGGCTCCGCGAGCGCACCCAGTCCGAGTGAGGCGAGGGTAATGCCGAACTGGCAGGCCGAGATCATCAGTGGAAGCTGTTCGATGGCTCGCAATGCGGTCCGAGCCCGGCGGGAGCTACGCAGTAGCGGTTCGAGCCGGGTGCGGCGACTGGCGAGCACCGCGAACTCGGCACCGACAAAGAATCCATTCGCCGCGATGAGCCCGACGGCGAGCAGCAGCAGCCCCGCCGTCACCCGACGGCCCCTTCGCTATCGGTTCGGCGGGGGTCGGAGCCATCGGTGGCGGTGCTGTCGGTGTTGTCGGGATGGAGTCTGACTTGCACCCGCTCGATGCGGCGACCGTCGAGCCGGTCCACAGTAATCGTTGCGCCGGGTACGTCGACCTGGTCACCAACATCGGGGATTCGGTGAAGCATCTGCAGAATGAGCCCGGCCACAGTCTCGTAGCTGGCATGTCCAGTGGGCAGCTCAAGACCAATGGCGGCTTGGATCTCATCGGGTCGCAGCAGCCCGGACAGCAGCCAAGACCCGTCAGGCTGGCGCCAGATGCCGGGTGCGGGTGAGTCGTGTTCGTCGACAACGTCGCCGACAAGCTCCTCCACCAGGTCTTCGAAGGTGACGATCCCGGCCGTACCGCCGTACTCGTCGACCACTACCGCCAGTTGCAGGCCTCGTTCCTGCAGTCGATCGAGTAGCGGGTCCAACGCTATGGAGGGCGGCACAAGCACAGGCACTGTTAGCACGTCTCGGATGCGTGTCGTCGTGCGATCCGCCGCAGCGACGGCAACGGCTTGCTTGACGTGGATGACGCCGCGGATGTCGTCGACATTGTCGCCGATCACCGGGAAACGGGAGTGGCCAGTATCGCGGGTGGCCTCGATCACTGTCGCCACCGGCGAGGACGCCGAGACAGTCCGCACACGGGTGCGGGGAGTCATGACATCCGCCGCGGTCTTCCCGCTGAAGCTCAGCGAGCGTTCCATCAGCCCCGCTGTCTCTGAACCCAAGGCCCCCTGCACGCCCGCTCGCCGCACCACGGACGCCAGCTCGTCAGGGGTCCGGGCGGAGCGCAGCTCTTCCACCGGCTCCACCCCGACCAGGCGTAATAGCTGGTTCGCCGTGCCGTTCAGCATTGCAATCAGCGGACGCGTCACCTTGGTGAACACCAATAGCGGGACGACCACCCAAACAACACTGACGGCAGGCCGCGACAATGCGATGTTCTTCGGAACCAGCTCACCGAAGACCATCTGGACCGCGGTGGCCAATAGCAGGGCCAAAGCCAGCGCCGCGATCTCTGCGACAGCGGCACCGAGCCCGAGCGCGTCGAGCGGTCGCCGTAGCAGCGTCGCGATCGACGGCTCCGCCACGAAGCCGATCGCCAAACTCGTGACCGTGATACCCAGCTGAGCGCCCGACAGATACGTCGACAGCCGCTGCAGGGCCCCCCGCACTCGAGCGAAGCGTATGCTGCCGTCCCGCGCGCGCGACTCGACCAGATTACGATCCACTGTGACCAGGGCCGTCTCCGCGGCCACGAAGACCGCGTTCCCGACAATCAAAACCGCGGCCACACCCAGCAGAATCCAGGCCATGGTCATCGCATGATCACCGACCGGCCTCGCTCAAAACGATGTGTGACGACGTCCGTCCTGCTGGCCCATCATCACAGTGGCGTCGTTGTTGGTACAAGGTTTAGACCCAGGTGTGTCGGGGCAACCGTGACAAGTAGATGGCTGCGGCTCCCGCGGGGGTAGGCGTCCGCAGTAACCAACAACGAGCTTGTGGGTGGCGCCATCACCCTTCGGCAAGTCCGTCCCACGACCACCGCGAAATATGCAGCCCGTCCGGGACATCCTCTGCGGACCGGTGGTATCGGGACATCGTGGTCATGGTCGCCCAGGCGAAGTAGTCGCGCAGCGCCTGTCGGAGCCGATCGTCGTTGGCGAGGCCGATATCGACCAGTGCTTGGTCGAAGCAGGCGATCGCTCGACGATCCATCTCCTGGTGCGGACCGTTGCCGCTATGTATCCGCACCACAGAGGTCTCATCGCCATAACAGTCTGAATATGTCGTTGGGCCACCGAGCGACTCCGCCCAGTAGGCAGCAAGCCGCTGGGTGTGCTCGGGATGGAAGCCGTGGCTGAACGCGTGGCTGACCACCTCGTCAGCCATCACCCTGGCATGCCATGCGTTGGCCAGGCGCAGCAAACCGTCGGCACCACCCGCGGCCTCGAATATCGTCTGCATGTTCCAAAGATGGCACGCCGCTGCGCCCCATCGGCGATCGCCGAGAGCGCGTCCGTGGACGCCACTCCTTGAACCGGGTGTTCGGGCTCGTGAGCACTCCCTCCGCCTCTTCCGAGAGTGATCACGGGTGGGCGGCAGCCCCTGGAGTGGCAGACTCCAAATGAGGTCTAGGCAGGAGAAGTGCTCGACGATGGCGGCTGAGATCGGAGCGCCCCGGGAGGGTGTGTTTGCTGGGGGTCTGCCCTACCTTGCTCTGGGGCACGGGGAGCCGTTGATCTACCTGCCGGGCGGCACACCCAACCACCAGAACCCGCCGCCCGGGTTTCAGCGACAGCTGACCTTGCGCACGGTGAGGCCATTCGCCCGCGCCGGCTTCGAAGTGTTCTTCACCAACCGCTGGCCGGGAATGAGCATCGATATCACCTGGCCCGAGGTTGCTGCCGGCCACGCAGTTGCACTGGCAGAGCACTTCGCCCGGCCTGTGCACGTGCTCGGAGACTCGACCGGCGGGTCTATTGTGATGCAGCTGATCGCCGATCATCCCGAGGTCGTTCGCCGAGCGGTAGCGGCCAGCGCGGCCTACACACTCGGTCCAATCGCTCGCCGCGCACAGCTCAACATGTTGCGGAGCTTGGAGACGACGGGCCGGTTCGCCGCCGAGGAACTCATCGACGGGATGGTGCATCGCCACTGGCTTAGAGCGGTCCTAAGGCCTCTGCTACGGCTGGCGTCCCGCTGGATCCACATCGAGAATCCCACCGACACCATGGCAATGATCAAAGCTGAGGATGGCTTCGATGTTCGCAGCCGCCTGCCAGGAATCCAAACCGAGACGCTGGTGATCTACGGCGCAAAGGATGGCTTCTGGCCCTTGGAGATGGTCGCGGAGACGGTGTACCGGATGCCCCATGGGCGGCTGATCATGTATCCCGAGCTGGGCCACAGCATTGTCACCTCGCCCAAGTTCGTGGCCGATGTCGTCGCGTTCCTCCACAATCAGGAGGGTTCCAGCCGAGGGAGCTGAGCCAGCCACTCGAGCACAATGCACCCGAGGACTGCTTTCGTGAACAGGTTCCTCGGCGGTCGGGAGAGCGCCCTCAAGGCGTCACCAGCGGCCGGCGATCTCGTGCTGGAACTTCAGCAGGGCATCAGGCGTCGTCGGTGTCGCTGCGCAGATCGGCGTCGAGATGAACGCGCTTAGCCTCACTCTTTCGTTAGGCCGGGAATGATCTTGGTGGGCCGCGCTCGGCCAATGGGTTGTTGATCTTCGCCTGATGGCATGCGGGTGCGGCCGGCGTGGTGTCCGGGTCTCCAAGGGTCCTTGGTTGGGGGTGGGCAGGGGAGCTGGCGGTCAGGCCAGCAGCGGTTGTCGGATGTTGGCGAGTCGGGTGAACGCCGCGGCGAGTTCGTCGGCCCAGGGCCAGCCGGCCGCGATCTTGATGAAGGTCCGCCGTCCGCGGTGGGTGATCCGGGCGGCGGTGTGCAGCAGCCGGTAGCGCAGCAGTTTCGGCTCCGCCTTCGCGAGCGTTCCGGCGAGCAGGATGGTCTGGGTCCATGCGATCAGGTCGGCGGCGGTCAAAGCCAACTGCAGCCAGATCGCGTTGATAGTGAACTCTCGGGACGGGAACCGGCCCAGCCCGGTCTGCTTGGCGGTGCGGATGTTGTCCTCGACCCGGGCGTGGGCGCGGTGCCGAGCCTCGAGGAACGCC
>JBKOUS010000018.1:0-19386 GCA_046723505.1 Actinomycetota bacterium | reverse complement strand
CGGGTCACGCAGCCAGGCGTCAAGCCCGCTCGGGTCCTCGGAAGCAACATCGATCAACGCCCTGCCGGCCCATGCTCCGAAGTCACATCCACGCAGGTCATGGATCGCTTCGGCCGTTCCTCCGAGACGCACCGCACTCGCCTCGCACGCCTGCTCGGGTCCGCGTACCCAACACGCGGTACGACCACTCAGCCGCCGGATCTCGCCCGAGTGCAGTTCGCCGGGCTCGCCGAACACCAATGCCCTTGTCGCCGACGTTGGGGCGTGGGCAACCACCAGCAACCGCTGAGCCATCAGTGGGTGCCGGGTCGCCTATTGCCACTCGGGGCAGTCATTTGCCAAGCGATGGTCAGGCCCACCAGCCGCGATACAAACAGCGCGATATAGCCGAGGCCGGCAAGCTGCTCGAACATCACCACCGCGCGCGCTTGTCCCGTGATGGGGACGACGTCAGAAAGCCCGGTGCTGGACAAGTTCGTGAAGCTCAGGAAGAGCAGCTCCATCCAGGTGCGTTGTTGCTGCGGGTCCACGGCTGCGATGAAGCAACCGGGTTGGGCAGTCTGGATGACCTCGAACACGTAGGCGAATCCCCAAGCAACAAGGGTGAATGTGGCACCGACAGCAAACAGCTCGTCGGTGGTCACGACGCGATCCGCCAACATGTAGAGCATCAGGCTGCCCGCTGCCCAGAAGTAGAAGAGTGCATGGCACACCGCCGACGCCACATCCAGCTCGGTTGTGGGGTAGATCGCATCGGCGATCGACAACCCCGACGCCAAGACGGCCAAGGTCACCGCGATCCACGTTGGTGCCCGTGACTCCCGGACCGACCAGATCGCCAATGCCAGCACGATTGCCCCGAATATCTCGAACACAACACTTCCCGTGCCGGTCTCGTCCATGAACGGGTAGATCAGGACACCGATCAGCTGGACGACGAGCAAGATCGCGGAGGGATGGGCGAGGAGCGTCGACCACGCTCCACTAGCTCGGTCCTGCGGCCTCATGCGGGCACCATACCCAGGTTCGAGACCATGGATTCGCAACACGAACGGGCTCGATCGGCTCTTGCTCGGGCTTGGCAGGCGGCCCTCGTGATGCAAATCTGCGGTTCCGGGCCGCCCATCGGCCGTTTGGCGATAGAGTGCTGGGGTTCGCGGAGGACCGGGAAGTTCGGTGAGAATCCGGCACGGTCGCGCCACTGTGTGAGCTGCCCAAGAAACTGCACTGCCACGCTCGAGTCAGACCCTGCCTCCGACGAGCTCCGGCAACGCGGGTCGCAGGAACCCGGAGGAGGAACTGATGTCAGACGTCACCCACAACAACCCCGTCGCTGTTGCGGCTCCACCCTTCTCCTTCGGCCAGCTGCTGCCCTGGCTGATCATCACGGCGATGATGCTGCTCGTCGCCATGTACTTCGTGTCGGCGGAGCAGGGTGTCAGCTCGCTCTTGTCGGGCACCGCAGTCCATGAGTGGGTCCACGACGGCCGTCACTTACTCGGCTTCCCTTGCCACTGAGCCTGCCGTGATGACTGCACGAAGCTTCCTGGTTAGAGGTTTGCTCGCAGGCCTGATCGCTGGACTCGTTGCCTTCGTGGTGGCGTACCTGGTGGGTGAGCCCGCGGTCAATGCCGCCATCGCGATCGAGGAAGGTCGTGGTTTGGGTGATCACTACGCCCACCACCTAGGGGCGGGCGGCGAGGTGCCGCGCGTACTCCAATCGACCGCAGGCTTGCTGACCGGGACGATGGTCGCCGGTGTCACGCTCGGCGGCCTGCTCGGAGTGCTCAGCGCCCTCGCACTCGGCCGCCTCGGCCGCCTCGGCGTGCGTGGTGTCAGCCTGTCCTTGGCGGCGATCGGCTTCGTCAGCGTCGGTCTGATGCCCTTCGTGGCCTATCCGCCCAATCCACCCGCAATCGGCCATCCCGACACCATCGGCGTTCGCACCGCTCTGTACTTCATCATGCTTGCTGGGTCGGTCATTGCCGCTGTCACCGCGGTGCTGGTCGGGCGCGAGCTCGCGGAGAGATGGGGCGCCTGGTACGCCACCCTGAGCGCCATCGGGGGCTACCTGCTGGTGACTCTCACCGCCATGGCGCTGCTGCCCAGCTACTCCGAGGTTCCAGGCGACTATCCGGCAACGCTGTTGTATGAGTTCCGGGCAGCCAGCCTGCTGACGCAGCTGGCGCTCTGGGCCACCCTCGGGCTCATCCTTGGCGAGCTGCTGCACCGACTGCAACCTCGGGCTCGTGTTGATATCACTGACCCGGTCTACGCCGATCAGGTGCTCTGACATGATCAGCTCACCCTCATCCGACGTGTACACCGAGTCGCGCCGCCGTCTGGACGCTATGGCCAAGCCACTGGGTGCGCTGGGCCGGCTAGAGCATCTGGCCGCGTGGGTTGCGGCTTGCCAGGCGAAATGCCCACCCCGTCCGCTGGACCGCGTACGTGCGGTGATCTTGGCTGGTGATCATGGCGTCTCGCACGACGGCGTCTCCGCCTATCCGCGGGAGGTGACGCCGGCGATGGTGCGTGCTTTCGTCGCAGGCGTCGCGGGCGCTAACTGTTTGGCTCGTCAGCACGGTGTGCCGCTGCGGGTGCTCGATCTAGGTGTCGATGATGATCTTGAGGACGTCCCGGCCGAGGTTTCGGCGTACCACCTCGGTCCTTCCCGGCCGATCGACCAGGCCGATGCCCTGACAGCCGATGATTGCCGGGCGGCGCTGCGTGCCGGCGAGGCGATCGCTGAGGTGGAAATCGCCGCCGGCGCTGATTTGTTGATCATCGGCGATATGGGGATCGGCAACACCACGCCCGCAGCCGCCCTGGTGGCCGCGACCTTCGGGGTTCCTGCTGAGGAGGTGGCCGGGCGTGGCACCGGTGTGGATGACGATCAGCTCCGACACAAGATTCGGGTGGTTGCGGCCGCGCTGGATCGGGTCGGTGAGCGCGCCGGAGATCCCGTCGATCGGCTTGCAGCACTGGGATCGGCCGACATCGCTGCAGGTGTCGGCTTTCTCCGTGCGGCAGCACGCCGCGGGGTACCGGTGCTGCTCGATGGGGTCGTCTCGGTCGCTGAGGCGGCCGTGGCGGAGGATCTCGAGCCGGGGGTGGTGGCGTGGTGTGCAGCCGGCCACCGCTCAACCGAGCCGGCTCAACAGCTGGCTCTCGACAAGCTGGGCCTGGAGCCAGTTCTTGATCTTGGTCTGCGACTTGGTGAAGGGACGGGGGCGCTCATCGCGCTTCCGGTATTGCGGTCGGCGGTGCTGATGCTGCGCGAAATGGCGCTGCTTGCCGATCTCAGTCCCGTCAGCTGAGCCCATCATGCTCGACGCGCTACGGCTCTCAGTCGGGACACTGACCGTCGTGCCGTCCGGCGCGATCGCCGAGATCGACCGCCGTACTGCCGCTGGGGCCATGGTCATCGCGCCGCTGGCCGTATTCCCGTTGGCTGTGGCCGTCGTGCTGGTGGGCTGGCTGGCCAGAACCGCCGGGTTGCCTTCTTTGGCGGTCGGCCTGCTGGTGGTCGGAGGCCTTGCCCTCGGCAGCCGGGCGTTGCACTTGGACGGCCTCGCCGACACCGTAGATGGATTCGGCTCCGGCTGGACTGCGGTATCAAGCACTGCTCGCGTGACGGACGCTCGCAGTGCTGCGAGAGAACACTCCCTGATGGTGATGCGGCGCGGCGACGTCGGACCGATGGGTGTTGTGGCACTGATCATTGTTCTGGGTCTACAGGCGGTGTCGATCGGAGAGCTGATCCAGGGCGTACCCGGTGCGGTGTTGGTCGGAGCGGCGGTCTGCTGCTCCCGCGTGGCGCTCTGCCTCACCTGCGTACGCGGCGTACCGGCTGCCAGAGGGGACGGTCTTGGTGTTGCGGTGGCCGGCTCAGTGCCGCGCGCGGCTGCTGCGGGTTGCTGGCTTGCAGTGCTGCTGATCATGGGTTGGGCCGCATGGCTGTCCGGGCGCGGCACCGTCAGTGGAGTGTTGGCCGTAGTGGCAGCTGCAGCGACTGTCGGGTTGCTGGTCTATCGCTGCGTACGCCGGCTGGGCGGTGTCACTGGCGATGTGATGGGCGCCGCGATCGAAATCGCGTTCACCGTCATGATCACTGTCATGATCATATGAACTCACAAGCGCAGGGGCCGCCCAGCAACGACCAAGATCACTTCGTCGCTTGCAGCAGCCATCTCCTGGTTGACCAGTCCCAGCAGCTCGGTAAACACCCGGCCAGAGCGGTAGGTCGACACCAGTCCCCAACCGACCTCATTGGTCACCGCAATTGCCAGGCCCTGACGCGCCCGCCATCCCGCGATCAGGTCCTCCAGCTGATCATGAAAGTCACCCTGCCAGCGAGCTATCGGCTCGTCCCAGCTCCCGAGCCGGTCGATCACGGCAGTCAGCCAAGTGCCCAGGCAATCGATCATGATCGCCCCCGACACGCTGCGCAGTACTCCGGCTACGTCGCTGGTCTCCAGCGTGCTCCAGTGCGCCGGCCGCCGGGCTCGATGGTCGAGGATCCGCGCGGCCCACTCGGGGTCGGTCGCGGGGTCGGGCACCGGTCCAGTTGCGACGTAGGTGACCTCGGCACTGTCCGCGAGCAGCGTTTCGCCGTAAAGGGACTTCCCAGATCGCACGCCTCCAGTGATAAGGATGCGGTGATCGGGCGTCGTGAGGTCAGGATCGATCAGCGGAGTCATCAGCGATGACTCTATCGAGCCACTGGCCGTCTGCTTTGGGGCTTGCGGTGGGGTACCTGGCAGACCGAGTCTTCGGCGATCCACAGCGCGGCCACCCTGTCGCCGGGTTCGGCGTAGCCGCCTCGTGGCTGGAGGCGCGGTGTTATGCGGATCGGCAAGCTGTCGGCGTCATGCACACCGGCGCCCTGGTTGGAGCCACGATCGCGCTGGGCGCGGCGCTCGAGCGGATCATCTCGAATCACTCGCTGCCCACCGTCATAACAACCGCGGCAGCCACCTGGGCCGTCCTCGGCGGTCGCTCGCTGAGCTGCGAGGCCGCTACAGTCGCCGACCAGCTGGCCGGCGGGAGGCTTGGCGCAGCGCGGGTTCAGGTCCGCCATCTGGTCGGCAGAGACACCGCAGAACTGTCAACGGATGAGGTGGCGCGAGCCACTGTGGAGTCCGTGGCGGAGAATGCTTCCGATGCCATGGTCGCTCCGCTGTTATGGGGGGCTGTCGCAGGCCTGCCTGGATTGCTCGGATATCGAGCTGCCAACACCTTGGATGCCATGATCGGGCACCGCTCGCCGCGCTATCTGAAGTTCGGATGGGCGGCCGCCCGGCTGGATGACCTGGCCAACTGGCTGCCGGCGCGACTTGCCGCGCTGGCAGCAGCAGCTTGGGCGCCGCTGGTAGGCGGCATCACCGGAGACACGCTCAAGGTGGTACGCCGCGATGCCGGCCGACATCCCAGCCCGAATGCTGGCGTCATCGAGGCGGCGTTCGCCGGCGCGCTCGACATCCGGCTTGGTGGACAAAACGCGTACCACGGCACGGTCGAGGATCGAGGCATCCTGGGCACCGGGCGACCGGTCGCCGTCGCTGACATCAATCGGGCCAACCGCCTCGCCGGGGCAGTGTCGATGAGCGCGCTGCTTGTGGCCGTCGTCGTTCGCGGCTGGCGACCATGACGATCCTGATCTTGGGTGGTACCGCCGAGGCGAGACAGCTCGCGGCGGCCCTGGTCGCAGACGGCGTCGATGTGATCTCTTCGCTCGCTGGACGTGTCAGCACACCAAACCTTCCGGCGGGCCGCGTTCGGGTTGGCGGGTTCGGAGGCGCGGGCGGTCTCGCCGACTACTTGCGCCGAGAGCACGCCTGCGCCGTGGTGGACGCGACCCACCCCTTCGCATCGAAGATCACCACGAACGTGATGCAGGCGGCGAGCACCACCGGTACACCGCTGGTTCGGTTGGAGCGACCCGGCTGGGAAGAGCACCCGCAGGCCAATACGTGGACCTGGGTATGCGATGCAGCGGGGGCCCGCGCTGCCGCCGAGTCAGCGCGCCGGCCATTCCTCACCACGGGACGGCAGTCGCTGCGGGACTTTGATGCATGGGCTGATCGACACGTGCTGGTCCGGCTTGTCGATCCGCCGGCTGCCTCATTGCCGAAACGCTGGAACGTCATCCTGTCCCGCGGGCCGTACGGCTACGACGGCGAGCGCGCGATCTTGACCGAGCATGCCATCGACGTGATCCTCACCAAAGACTCGGGCGGTACTCATACCGTCGCCAAGCTGGACGCCGCAGCCGACCTTGGCGTTCCGGTCGTGATCATCGCCCGTCCGGATCCTGCGCCGGTCCCGCTTCTCAGGACGGTCGCCGAGGCTGTGGCCTGGTGTCGTTCCCTCGGCCACTTGCGATTCGTGGGACCATCGATCACATGAGGTGGATTCTGAGGCTGCTGGCAAACGCCGCCGCTCTAGCGATCGCGACGTGGATCCTGAGTGGCATCACCCTGACTGGCTCCACCACGACCAGTCGGATCGTGACCCTGTTGATCGTGGCGTTGATCTTCGGGGTGCTCAACGCGATCATCAAGCCGATCTTCGCTCTCGTCACCATACCCCTCCTTCTGCTGACCCTCGGTTTGTTCTTGATCGTGATCAACGCGTGCATGCTCTTGCTCACCTCATGGCTGGCGGGCTTGTTCGATCTCGGGTGGCACGTCGATGGATTCTGGACTGCAGTGCTCGGCGGCATCATCATCTCGATCGTGAGCTTCGTCCTGAATGTCTTCCTGCCCGACCCGGGCGACAAGAGACGTGACTGAGGAAACGACCAGCCGGCCGCTGCGCGTCGTCTTCGTTTGCCTGGGCAACATCTGCCGTTCGCCGATAGCCGAGCGGGTGGCGGAGCGCGCAGCTGCTGAAGCGGGCCTTACCGGCGTCGAGTTCTCCAGCGCCGGCACGATCTCTGAGAAGTACGACGACCCGATGGACCGCCGGGCGGTAGCAGTACTCAAGGAGCGCGGATACCGGTACGCAGACCATAAAGCACGCAGGATCACCGAGGCCCAGATCGAGTCAGCCGACCTGGTGGTGGCGATGGAGGACGTTCACCTGCGCACCGTTCTGGAGCTGGCCCATGATCCGAGCCGGGTGTGCCTGCTCACCGAATTCGACCCGACAGCTGTGCCCGGATCTGGTGTGCCGGATCCCTGGTTTGGCTCGGATGCCGGCTTCTACGACACGCTCACCGCAATCGAATCAGCCATGCCCGGCCTGCTCGAGCGCATCCGCGCGCTCAAAAACTCGGCGTAACCTCTCCCGTCTCACCGGTCTCTCATCGGTGCGGTGTGATGCTCGCCGCAAGGGATAACTCGGGGAGGAACTCCGATATGAAGCAACGTGCGCTGCCGCTCATTATCGCGGCCACGATCCTGTGTGCAGGTTGCACAAGCAGCGCGACCACGCCGCCGGCGACGACACCTCCAAGCACGCCGACATTGGTATCGAGCCCTGCGGACAGCAGCTCAGCACCTGACTCCACGCTGCCCACCGGCGCAGAGCCGGTCAAACTCAACCCGGCAGATTTCACCGCCGACATCACCCACCCCTATTGGCCGATGAAGCCGAGCACTCGATGGACCTACCGCGAAGTGGACGAGAAGGGCGAGGTTCAGGATGTCGTCGTCGTGGCCACCACGGAGACCAAGAAGCTGGCCAACGGGGTCACAGCGCGGGTGGTTCGTGACACCGTGCGCAGCGAAGGTGAAGTGGTCGAGGACACGCTCGACTGGTACGCACAAGATTCAGCCGGCAATGTCTGGTACATGGGCGAAGACACCGCTGAGTTCGAGAATGGCAAGATCGCCGGCCGAGAAGGTTCCTTCGCGGCCGGCGCTGGAGGCGCATTGCCCGGCATCCTCCTGCCCGCCAACCCGCAGGTCGGCCAAAAGTACCGCCAGGAATACCTCAAGGGCGAAGCTGAGGACAACGGTGAGGTGCTCGGGCTCAACCAGCTCGTCGAGGTGCCGACCGGACGCTATAGCGGTGCGCTGCTCACCAGGGACACCACCAACCTTGAGCCGGACGTCGTGGAGTACAAGCTCTACGCCCCAGACATCGGGCCCGTGCTTGCCGTGGGCATCTCCGGCGGGGCCGCGCGCGAGGCGCTGGTCAAGCTCGACAGGGCGGCTCCAAAAGATGGCACTGGCCCGCTTGGCGAGCCCAATTCGTAGTCTGCATCGCAGCCACGGCTATGGTTCGCTGTCGATCATCATGAAATCCTTGATGTTGTGCGAGTCCTGATCGTGGAGGACGAGCCCAAGCTCGCGAGCCTATTGCGGAAAGGCCTGACCGCACAGGGGCTGGCTGCCGACGTCGCGACCGATGCCGGTGAGGCAATGTGGATGGCAACGGCTACCGCGTACGACGCGATCACTTTGGACGTGATGCTTCCGGACATTGACGGATTCACCCTGTGCCGAGACTTTCGCCGGCAAGGCGTCACTACTCCGGTACTCATGATCACCGCGCTCGACACTATCCATGATCGGGTTACCGGGCTGGACAGCGGCGCCGACGACTACCTCGCCAAGCCATTTTCCTTCGCCGAACTGCTCGCTCGGCTGCGCGCGCTGGTGCGCCGACCCCGTGACGTCCAGATGCCAGTGCTGACCGTTGGCAAGCTTCGGCTGGATCCCGCGGCGCGCACGGTGCACCGGGGAGACATCCCGATCGAACTGACCCGGAAGGAGTTCGCACTGCTGGAGACGCTGATGCGACGGCCCGGTGAGGCCGTATCGCGCTTCGACCTGCTGGAATCCGCTTGGGACGACAGCTACGACAATCGGTCCAACGTCGTGGACGTCTACATCGGATACCTGCGGCAGAAGGTCGACCGGCCCTTCGGTACCGACATCATCGAGACGATACGCGGCTTCGGCTACCGGCTCAGCACCGTGGAGGCCTGATGAGCCGGTTGCCGATCCGCTGGAAGCTCACTTTGGCGTTCGCGCTCGGATTGGCAGTGGTGTTAACCGCCGTCGGCGTTTTTCTTCACGTCCAGCTCAGCGCCAACGTTGACGCCGCCATCGAACGCGACCTCCGCACGCGCGCCGGCCAGCTCAGGGAGCTCGTAATCCGGTCCCCGATCTCCGCATTGCCCAGCAACTCCGGAGGTCTGGAGCCAGACGAGACCATTGCCCAGATCCTCGACCCAGCAGGCAGAGTGGTGGCCGCCAGCTCTCACGCTGACGTTCGGTTGTTGACCCCAGAACAGCTGCAAGTGGCAGCCACTCGGGAGTTGTTCGTCGACCGGCCGGGCGACGCAATGCTTGACGAGTCCCTCAGGATCTTCGCCATGCCTACCTACGCTCGGGGCGAGGCATTAATCGTCGTGGTCACCGACTCCCTCGACGAGCGGGCCAAGACGCTGGCCTCGGCCTTGGCTATCGAAATAGTCGGACTCGCTGCCGCACTCATCGCCTCCTGTGGCATCGGCTATTGGGTTGCTGGCCTCGCTCTGCGCCCGGTCGAGGCCCTCCGGCAGCGGGCGGCGGCGATCAGCGGAGATGATCTTGCGGCGAGGCGGACGCCGCTGCCAGTTTCGCCGGTCGATGATGAGATCGGGCGCCTCGGCCGCACCCTGAACGAAATGCTGGACCGAATCGGGCGCGCCCAGGCCGCGCAAAAGGACGTGTTGCTGCAGCAACGACGGTTCCTGGCCGACGCGAGCCACCAGCTGCGTACCCCGCTGGCGATCATCAAGGCCGAGGTCGAGCTCGCCCAGTCCGGGACTACGAAAGCAACTGATCTGAGCGCGACCATGGCGTCGATCGGTGAGGAGACGGACCGGCTCAGCGGCTTGACCGAAGAGCTGCTGCTGCTAGCAGCCGCGGATGAAGAGCGATTGAGCCTCAACCGGGAGGGAGTGAACCTTGACGATCTGCTTTCCGAGGTGGCCGAGCGTGGCCGTAGTCGAGCACAGCTGGAAGGGCGTACCATCACGGTCCAGTCTGATGAGGGCATGATCTTGGCGGATCGGCAGCGCCTGGAATACGCCTTGAGCAACCTTGTGGACAATGCGCTGACCCACGGTGCGGGGAATGTCGAGCTGATCGGCCAACGCGCAGGCGACGCCGTTGAGATACAGGTTCGTGATCATGGTGCGGGCTTCGCCGACAGCTATCTCGCCCATCCGTTCGTCCGCTTCGCCCCAACCGCGAGCACCGGGCGGGGCAGCGGGCTGGGCCTGGCCATTGTGCAGGCGATCGCGCAGGCCCACGGCGGAATCGTCAGCCTTAGCAATGATCATGGTGCGGCCGTCACCTTGTCCCTCCCGACTGATCCAGCGCGACCGGTTGCCGCACCTGGTACCGCCCCGAGCGCGCCACCAACGGCGACTGCCCCAGAACGGCAGTCGTCTGCTCGTTGAAGCCCGACGGCTCGACGACACTTTTGGTTGCCGGCGACGCCCACGGATGAAAGACGACACCGCGCCGGCCATGTGGCGACACGGCGGTCTTTGTTCCGTAGCTGCCAACGTTGGTAAGGCTGCGCAGCAAGCTCCTGCAGTCGTCGGAGCGAGCAGCGCGTAATAGTGCTGCGTCTGGCACGCTTGAGGAATGCACATCCTGGTGGTCGACGATGATCAAGCCGTTCGCGACTCATTGAAGCGCTCTCTGGAGTACAACGGCTATGAAGTCAGTGGGGCCGAGGACGGAGTGCAGGCGCTGGCACGGCTGGCCGCCACCCGGCCAGACGCGGTGATCATGGATGTGATGATGCCGCGCCTTGACGGCCTCGAGACGACGCGCATGTTGCGCGCAGCAGGCAACGATGTGCCGATCCTGGTGCTTACCGCGCGCGACGCGGTTGGGGACCGTGTGGACGGCCTCGACGCGGGCGGCGATGACTACATGGCCAAACCTTTCGCGCTGGACGAGCTGCTCGCGCGGCTGCGTGCCCTGGTCCGGCGCGCCGGAACGGTGGCCGACTCCACCGACCCGTCAGCGCAGAGCCTGTCGTTCAGCAATCTGGTGTTGAACACTCAGACCCGTGAGGTGTTACGCGGGACCCGATCAATCAACTTGACTAGGACTGAGTTCGCGTTACTTGAGGCTTTCATGCGCCATCCCCGCCGGGTACTGGAGCGGAGCTGGTTGCTGAATGAAGTGTGGGGGTTCGACTTCCCGACCACGGCCAATTCGTTGGAGGTCTACATCGGCTACCTGCGCCGCAAGACCGAAGCTGCTGATGAGTCTCGGCTGATCCATACCGTACGCGGCGTCGGCTACGTGCTTCGCGAGACGCCACCATGATCAGCCAGCCCCTGGAGCGCCCATGGTTGCCCGACTAAAGGCCTGGCTGCGAGCGCTGCCCTTGCAGCGCCGCGTTGCGTACCTCACCACGGTCGCGGTCGCCCTGGCGGTCGCGGTGACGAGTGTTGCCGGCTATGTGACGCTGCGCATCTCGCTGTACAACGCGCTGGACGAAGAGTTGGTAGAGATTGCCAGCTCGCTGGCAGCCGTACCGGTTGCCCAGGACATTCGGACTCTCGGTGGTCTTACCGAGCGCGCATTGCGGGTCGGCAATGTCAGCGTCGCTGCGATCCGGACCGATGGCGAGATCTTCCATGTCCCCGACGAGCGTGATCACCTGGTACTGGGCGCCGAGGAACTCGCTGTCGCTCGGTTGCAAAGCGGCTACTCGGCGCGGTCCGGCGTAACGACAGGAGGCGAGGAGTACCGGATCGTCGCGGTGCCGATCACGGATTTGGGGAATTACGCCCTGATTCTGGGCCGGCCGCTGCAACCGACGAATGACATCCTCAGCTCGCTGTGGCTGGTCTTGATCATCTTCGGAGTGGGCGGTGTGATCATTGCCGCAGTGGTTGGCGCATACGTGGCCCGCTCCAGCTTGCGACCGGTGCGCGAACTGTCAGCAGCCGTCGAACAGATCGGCGTCACCAAGGAGCTCACGCCAATCACGATCAGGGCCTCCGGCGACATCGCAGTGCTCGCAGAGTCGTTCAACCAGATGCTTCGGTCGCTGGCTTCTTCCCGGGAACGGCAGGCGCAGCTGATCGCCGACGCTGGTCACGAGTTGCGTACGCCGCTCACCAGCCTGCGCACCAATATCGAGCTTCTTGCGGCCGATGCCTCGAGTGGCATGTTGAAGCAGCAGGACCGGATAGACATCCTGGCTGACGTCAAAGCCCAGCTCGTGGAGTTCACGGACTTGATCGGCGACCTCGTGCAGCTCGCGCGCGACGAAACCGCCTCCTCACCGGAGCCGCTGGACTTCCGCATTGTCGTGCACTCGGCGGTAGATCGCGTCCGGCTGCGGGGGCCTGGGCTGCTCTTCGACGTCGAGCTCAACCCGTTCTACGTTGTGGGGGACTTCGACACGCTGGAGCGCGCGGTGACCAACCTGCTGGACAACGCAGTGAAGTGGAGTCCGCCGGGCGGGACCATTCGGGTACAGCTTGAGGGCGATCGACTTCGGGTTGCCGATCAAGGTCCCGGTATAGCTGAAGCCGACATGCCGTTCATCTTCGACCGCTTCTACCGTGGCGATACCGCCAGGCAAACGCCCGGTACCGGGCTCGGTCTGTCGATTGTTGCCCAGACGATCACTCAGCACGGAGGCTGGATCCGAGCGGGTCGCTCGGCTCAGGGCGGGGCCGAGTTCACCATTCAGCTGCCTGGGGCAACCAGCCTCGAGGATCTCACCGGGCCTGGGGGATCCAGCGGCTCGGCCGCCTCACCCGCCGCTCCCACGCCCACCGCCCCTACAGTTGCGGCCTCGGCCAGTGCCCCATCCGTCGGCCCATCTTTTGCGGAAAGTGGTCGCAAACGGCCGAGCTGAATGGCACTCCGACAAGCTGTTCAGCCCCTGGTGGCGCTGGAACTGAATCGATTCAGTTCTATCTCTTGTGACCACTTTCGGGAAGGGATGAGCGCCGGCAGTCGGCGCAGAGGCCCAACAGAGCAGCATGATGCGGCTCGACTTGAAAGCCAACTTCGCGATCGACGCGGCTGATCAAAGAGTCCAAGACATCCACGGGGATATCGATCACGGCCTGGCAGTTGGTGCACTGCAAGTGCGCGTGCGGAGCCGAGGCCTGGTCGATCGGTTCCGAGACGGCGAGATGGTAAACCGTGGCGGAGCCGCCGACGTGCGTGTGGGTGACCAGCCCGAGCTCGCCGAGTGTCGACAGGGCACGATAGACCGTCGCCCGGTGAACTCCCGGTGCCGATGCCTCGGCGCGAGCGACGATCTCCTCAGCAGCGAGGTGCTCCTGGGTGCCATCCAAAACCTCGATGACGGCCTGGCGCGCTCTGGTTACGCGCTCGTGCTGGTCGCGGAGCAAGCTCAACGCGGCCTGGACGCGGGACGCTGATCCGCTGGAGCTCACCTTCCCGCCTGCATCTGTTGATTCTCTCCTACTACGGCGGCGCAACGGACCTCGAAGCAGTTGCGACGCTATCGCATCTGGACTCACATGCGATAGCGTCGCATTTGGGTAGCAGCCAGCGAAATCGGTCTTGAGGAGTTCACCCTTGTCGGCACCAGTTATCGCAGCCGTGAGAAGTGTCCCGGACCGGCTTCGGGGCAGGCTCAGCCGCCAGGAGTGGCGCTCCATCGCCGCCATGGCGGGCTTCATCCTGCTGCTCCACGCACTCGGGTGGGGCGTACTTGAAGAAATCGTGGCGCCGCAGCACTACCAGGTCGGCACGACTCAGGTGTTGGGTGTCGGGCTTGGCCTCACGGCGTACACCCTCGGCATGCGCCATGCGTTTGACGCCGATCACATAGCTGCGATCGACAACACGACTCGCAAGATGATGGCCGAGGGCAAACGCCCAGTGTCGGTCGGCTTCTGGTTCTCACTGGGACACTCGACGATCGTGTTCGGGCTGGCCGCCTTGCTGGCGTTCGGTGTACGCGCCCTGGCCGGGCAGCTGGGAAACGACTCGTCACTGCTGCAGCACATCGCTGGTGTGGTCGGCACCGCGGTCTCCGGCACCTTCCTCTATGTGATCGGCATAGTCAACTTGATGGTGCTGGTTGGCATAGTCAAGGTGTTCCGGCGAATGCGCCACGCCGCGTACGACGAGCAGGCCCTTGATGATCGGCTGAACAACCGCGGCCTGCTGAACAAGATCCTCTCCGGCGCGACCAGGGCGGTCACCAAGCCGTGGCAGATGTACGTCGTCGGGGCGCTCTTCGGGCTCGGCTTCGATACGGCGACCGAGGTCGGGCTACTGTTCCTTGCCGGCGGTGCGGCGGCATTCGCCTTGCCCTGGTACGCGATCATGACCTTGCCGATCTTGTTCGCTGCGGGGATGAGCTTGCTAGATACCATCGACGGCTGCTTCATGAACTTCGCATACGGCTGGGCCTTCGCCAAGCCAGTTCGCAAGATCTACTACAACATCACGATCACTGCGCTCTCCGTCGCAGTCGCCTTGATCATCGGGAGCATCGAGCTGATTTCGATCGTGACGCAGCAGGCTGGCATCACCTCCGGGCCGCTTGCGGCAATCGCGACCGTCAATCTTGATTTCGTCGGCTATGCAATCGCCGCGCTCTTTGTGCTCGCGTGGGCGATCGCTGTCATAGTCTGGAAGTACGGCCGCATCGAAGAGAAATGGAGCGCGGGTTTGCGCGCTTGAGCTTCGCGAAACTGGGGGGCGTTGTACCGCGGCGACTACGACCGGTTGACGTGGGTGAGGCTACGACCCGAACAACCTCTTCCACATCAACCAGAACATCCCAACTGCCCCTCAAGGCCGACCGCCAACTTCTCATCGCCCAGGGCTGCTACCGCGACCACTGACGCTTGACAAGTCGGCGTGGCTGTGAGCTCCTGCAAGCGGACCGCCCCCAGTAGGGTCTCGGCTATGAAGAAGCTCATCAACGACCCTCAAGATGTTGTCGCCGAGGCGTTGCTTGGCATCGAGGCCGCCCGGCCAGATGTTCGTGTTGACCACGCCAACCGCATCATCTATCGCCGAGGCGCACCGAAGACCGGCAAAGTCGGCCTGGTCTCAGGCGGGGGTTCTGGTCACGAGCCGTTGCATGGCGGATTCGTCGGGCTCGGAATGCTTGATGCGGCCTGCGCAGGGCAGATCTTCACATCGCCAACACCTGATCAGATGCTCGAGGCGACCAAATGCGTCGATTCGGGAGCCGGGGTGTTGCACATTGTGAAGAACTACACCGGCGATTTGATGAACTTCGAGATGGCGGCCGAACTGGCAGCTGTCGATACCGGCATTACCGTCGATGCCGTCGTCGTCAATGACGATGTCGCTGTCCAGGACTCGCTCTACACCGCAGGTCGGCGCGGGGTCGGTGTCACGGTACTGCTGGAAAAGCTGGTCGGGGCAGCGGCCGAGGAAGGGCGACCGCTCTCCGAGCTCGGGGCCCTGGCTCGGGATGTGAACGAGTCCGGTCGCTCCATGGGCATGGCTCTAACGAGCTGCACCGTGCCGGCCGCGGGAAAGCCGACGTTCCAGCTCGGCGAGGACGAGATGGAGCTCGGCATCGGCATCCACGGCGAACCGGGCCGGCGCCGGGTTCCATTGCGGAATGCTCATGAGATCGCCGAGCAACTGATGGAGCCGATCCTTGCTGATCTTGACTTCACCTCGAGCCCGGTCATCGTCATGGTGAATGGCATGGGCGGTACGCCGCTGATCGAGCTGTACCTGATGTACGGCGAAGTCGCCAAGATCATGGAGCAGGCGGGCATCACTGTGGCGCGGAATCTTGTCGGAAACTACATCACGTCGCTGGAAATGGCGGGCTGCTCCGTCACCGTGCTGCGGGCGAACGAGGAATTGATCCGGCTCTGGGATGCCCCAGTGAACACGGCGGGACTTCGGTGGGGAATATAGAAGCACAGCTGTCGGAGTCGGCACACGCCAGCAGCTCAAGGAGTTTGCCTGTGTCTAATGCCGCGATTACAACCGAACGGCTGACCGGCTGGCTACGGCGGTTTCATGATCTGGTGATCGAGAACCAAGCCGAGCTGACCAAGCTGGACTCCGCGATCGGCGATGCCGATCATGGCATCAATATGGCGCGAGGCATGTCAGCAGTGATGCAGACACTCGATGGGACGCGCCCGACCGACCTCGACGAGCTCCTCAAGACGGTCGCCATGACGCTTCTCAGCTCCGTGGGTGGTGCCAGCGGTCCGTTGTACGGAACGTTTTTCCTGCGGTTCGGGAAAGCGGCCGGCCCAGCCAACGAACTCGATCTTGCGGGGTTCGCGACGGCATTGCGAGCCGGGTTGGCCGGCATCGTCGAGCGGGGCAAAGCTGAGCTCGGCGACAAGACGATGGTCGATGCGCTCACGCCGGCGCTGGAGGAGATGGACACAGTGATCAACAAGGGCGATGACCTCGCCGCCGCAGTGACGGCGGCACGTGAGGCCGCCGCCGCCGGCCGGGACGCCACACTTCCCATGATTGCCCGCAAGGGACGGGCAAGCTACCTGGGCGAGCGCAGCGCTGGTCACATTGATCCGGGAGCTGCTTCCATGTCGTTGCTCTTCGACGCGCTAGCCGCCGAGTTCGCAGGCTCATAACCGAAGATGGTGGGAATTGTTGTTGTCTCCCACAGCCCAGACCTCGCACGCGCGGCGGTGAGTCTGGCTCTGGGGATGTTGCAAGGGCCGGCTCCGCGCGTCGAGATCGCGGCCGGCACGTCGGATGATCGCCTCGGCACCGATGCTGCGCGTGTAGCTGAGGCGATAGTCGCTGCAGATGACGGCGAGGGTGTCGTCGTGATCATGGATCTCGGTTCGGCGCTGTTGAGCGCCGAACTTGCTCTCGAGCTCTTACCCGAGCCATCCACCGAAACCCGGCTGGTGCCGGCAGCCTTCGTCGAAGGCATCTTTGCCGCCGTCATCTCCGCAGCCGCAGGCGCTGGGCTGGACGCAGTCGCTAGGGAAGCCGAAGAAGCGCTCACCCCCAAGGCTGCGCAGCTTGGACGGGATCCGTCAGCCGCTGTCGCACCGAGCCCGCCGCGCCCCTCGATCGTCACAGAGGCCACCGTCGTCAACCCGGACGGCGTCCACGCCCGACCAGCGGCGCGCATCGTCGCGGCACTTGCCTCACTCGACGCGGGAGTCAGCATCGCTACCGATCGCCGCGCAGCAGTCTCAGCGCGGAGCCCAACCGCCCTGATGGCACTTGGTACTCGGGCAGGTGACGTGCTCCGGATCGAAGCCGACGGCCCCGATGCCAGCGCGGGGGTCGCTCGCATCCTTGGCCTGGTGCGCGACGGTTTTGGTGAGTTGGAGTCGACGGGGTCGAGGATCCAAGCGGGTTTCGACAGCTCAAGTCAGCGCGACGGTTTGGAGGCACCACTCGGAGTGAGTTCGGGGCGGGTGGTCGGCCCGGCGTTGCGAATGTCGGATCCAGTCATCGAGCCGGACCCGATGACCCGTATCCCAGAAGCTGAGCGATCGGCCGCCATCAAACAGCTCGACAGCGCGGCCGCGCAGGTAGCCGAACAGCTGCGCAGCCGGATCACTGCGGCTGGAGCTGTGGGCGAGCTGCTCGAGGCAACTGCTGCGATGGCCACCGACCCTGAGCTGATGGCCGATGCCGGCAACCGGATACGGCACCATGGCCTGACACCAGAGCGTGCTGTCTGGGAATCGTTTGGAGTCGCCGCGGACATTATTCGCGCCGCGGGACCCAGGCAGGCGGAACGGGTCACCGACCTCTACGACGTCCGCAACCGCATCGTCTCCTCACTCGGCGCTCGCAGGGCTCCCGGCCCAACAGATCCTGGACACCCTTACGTGTTGGTTGCTGTTGATCTTGCGCCCGCGGATGCTGCAGGGCTTGATGCCACACGCTGCCTGGCCATCATCACCGAAAAGGGCGGACCGACCTCCCATACCGCGATCATCGCTCGATCGCTCGGCATCCCCGCGATTGTCGGCGTACCCGGTGCAGCCGCCATCGCCGATGAGACGTTGCTGCTCGTGGACGGCACTACCGGTGAACTGATCATCGAACCGTCGATTGATCAACATGCCACAGCTTCGGCCCGTCCGGTACCACGAGACGTACTCCCGCGTCCTGGCCGCACCTCCGACGGCCACGACGTCGCCCTATTGGCGAACATCGCATCCCCTGCTGAGGTGACCGTGGCCGTGGAATGTGGTGCCGAAGGGGTGGGGCTATACCGCACGGAGCTTGGCTTCCTCGATAGGACGGAGCCGCCATCGGTCGCAGAGCAAGTTGCGGCGTACCGTACCGTGTTTTCCGCCTTCGATGGTCGCCGAGTAGTAGTACGGACGCTGGATGCCGGCTCCGACAAGCCGCTCCCGTTTCTCGCGCACGGCCGGGAGGCGAATCCCGCCCTCGGCGTACGCGGCTTCCGTACGGCCGCCTCTTACCCCGAAGTGCTTCATGATCAGCTGAAGGCGATCAAGGAGGCCCTCGTCTCCGAGTCGGCCGACGTCTGGGTGATGGCGCCCATGATCGCCACAGCCGACGAGGCGCGCGCATTTGCCGAAAAATCTCGAGGCGCAGGGCTGCCGATCATCGGGATCATGATCGAAACTCCAGCGGCCGCCATGCAGGCTGAGCAGGTCCTGGCAGAGGTCGACTTTGTCAGCATCGGCACCAACGATCTGTCCCAGTACACCTTCGCCGCTGATCGGCACTCCGCGAGCCTTGCCCACCTCACCGATCCTTGGCAGCCGGCGCTGTTGCGCATGATCGACATGGTCGCGAGGGCGGCAGCCGCCACTGGGAAGCCCGTTGGCGTCTGCGGCGAGGCTGCCGGTGATCCGCTGCTTGCGCTCGTGCTCACCGGCCTCGGCATTTCAAGCCTCTCCATGGCGCCTGGAGCGCTCGCGGAGGTTGGTCGCAGTATTGCGGCAGTGAGCCTAGGGGTGTGCCAGCGGGCGGCGCGCGCAGCCTGTGAAGCCGACTCGCGCGCTTCCGCCCGAGAGGCCGCTCGCGCGATAGCAGGCTTCTCTCAGTAGCGAATGATCGGCTAGCTCAGGCCTGGACTCGCCAGATATCCGCGGCGACTTCACGCATCTGCTCGCTGAAGATCCCGCTGGGGTTGGCATCATGCAGCAGTCGTCGAAGATCGGATTCGAACGCTGCGCGGTGTACCCCGAACAAGTGCGGTGTGGAGCTTGAGAGGGAGAAGATGCCCGCCACAATCTGATCGCTGGTGCGCTCCACGATCTCGCCGGGAACCTCGATGCGCTGCGGGCCACTGAAGCCGGCTGCACGCCAAACCTCATCTTCGCGATTCGCCTTATCGGGGGCCAAAAAGCCCTTGCCGGTAGGTCGAATCATGGGTCCGAGATAACGCTCCACCAGTTCGTTGATTGCCGCACGCGGGGGCCTGGGGTATGGCAGCACC
>JBKOUS010000069.1:0-10540 GCA_046723505.1 Actinomycetota bacterium | reverse complement strand
GGTGATCACGATCATCGACCCAGGTGTGAAGTTCGATCCTGGCTACTGGGTCTTCGATCAGGCCGTCGAGCGCGACGTGCTCTGCCGCACCGAGGGAGACGATCTTTACATCGGCCAGGTCTGGCCGGGAAACACTGCCTTCCCCGACTTCGTGACCGAGCAGGCGCGCACTTGGTGGGGTGAACTCAATGCCGCACATGTGCTTTCAGGGCTGGCAGGCATCTGGAACGACATGAATGAGCCCTCCACCGGAAACATCGACGCCAAGCCCATGCGGTTCGGTCGCGGAGAGTACTCGCACGAGCGCTACCACAACCAGTACGCGCTGCTGATGGCAATGGGGACCACAGCCGGGCTGCTGGACGCTATGCCCGAGCGGCGCACCTTTGTGCTCTCTCGCGCGGGCTTTGCCGGCATTCAGCGCTATGCCGCCAACTGGATGGGCGACAACCTGTCCCGCTGGGATCACCTGTGGCTGAGTATTGCGATGGGATCGGGCTTCGGAATCTCGGGGCAGGCGTTCGTCGGAGCCGATATCGGCGGGTTTCAGGGCAATTCGAACGCAGAGCTCTTCTTGCGCTGGATGCAGTACGGCACATTGACCCCGTTCTGTCGAAACCACTCCGAGATCGGCAACGTTGACCAGTACGCATGGGCGTTCGGTGATGTGATTCAAGATCTCGTCCGCACCGCAATCAAGCTCCGCTATCGCCTGCTGCCCTACCTGTATGCCTGCTTTCTCAGGGCTTCCGACACCGGCGAACCGGTGCAGCGACCGCTGATCTTTGACTATCAATACGACGCGACTGTCCGTGACATCGATGATCAGTACCTCTTGGGACCCAATCTGCTGGTGGCACCGGTCGTCGAGCCGGGAATCACCGCCCGCCAGGTCTACCTGCCCACGGGTGACTGGTACGACTGGCACACCGGCGAACTGATCGGAGGGAGCCGATTTCTGGCGGTTGCCACGCCCATGGACCGGATTCCGATCTACGCGCGTGGCGGAGCCGTGATTCCAATGTGGCCGGAGGCGCCGGATTCCACCAACGGCTATCAGCCGCTTGTCATCGAGTTGCACCTGTTCGTGCCAGCGTCGGATGGTCTGCATCAATCGACGCTGCAGGAGGACGACGGTCTGACCTTCGCTGCTTTGCACGGCGCTCGGTATCGGACCACCTTCACCGTTGCACGGACCGGCGGCGAGCTGACCCTCAGCGCCGAAGTAAATGGTGATGGCTATCCGGAATTCGCGCGGCAGAGTTTCGTTCTGGTGCTGCATGGCGCGGCGCCCGAAGAGGCCAGCCTCGATGACACCATGATCATCGGTACCGGGGGGCGCTTCGAGATACCCAATGAAGGTGTGGGTTTCAGCTTCCGCTGCATGGTGACTGGGTGAGCTTCATCGTCCGAGTTGCGCTGCCGGGCGAGTATGCCGATGTTGGCAGGGTCACGGCTGAGGGTTATCACGCCGACGATCTGCTACGGCGTCCAGACGGGCTGATCGACAACGATTATGAAGAGCGGCTGACCGACGCCGGCCGCCGAGCAGACGAGGCCCAACTTCTGGTGGCGGTCGACGACGGCCAGGTCATTGGCACGGTCACTTGGTGTCCGCCTTCATCGCCGTGGCGCGAGCTTGCCACCCGTCCGGATCAGGCGGAGTTCCGGATGCTCTCGGTGGCGGCGGCTGGACGGCGGCGTGGCGTCGGTCGCGCGTTGGTCAATGCCTGCCTGAATCGTGCCCGGGCGCAAGGCATGCGAGAGGTGCTTATCTCCTCCTTGCCTCAGATGACTGCTGCCCATGCGCTCTACCGAGAGTTCGGCTTCGTACGTGCCCCCGAGCTTGATCACAGCCCAAAACCTCATGTGCACCTGCGGGCCCTGCGACTCAACCTGCCGCTGTAGCCCGCGACCGAGTTGGCGGAAGAAGGTCAGCGCGAGGTGGCGTCCAGGTGCTGCAAGAGATCGTGCGCAGCGAGCTCTACCTCCTTGTGCCGCCATTCCGATGCGCGGTAAACGCAGGCGATCAGGGCCGTACGGTGCACGCGTCGGAGGTCGCCGTATACGAACGCGTACCGAGCCTTGGTCTCCTCAGCCACACCTTCGGTGAGCCCGAGATGCCAGGCCGCATATTCCTCCCAGGAATGCCGCTCGAGGAATGCGTTCTGGTCATCGGCGCGTGGCTGCGCCTCGCCCCAATCGCTGTTCAATACGTACTGCCGCGCATCGATGAGCCGGCGGCAGTTCTCCACAGCGGCCTCATTCACCGCATATTTCGCCACGTTGTGCCGCCTTTCAGGTCGCGTCAGAGCGCATTGATGAGGGTTTCCTGTGCAAAGCCGAGCCAGTCATACACATTCACCATGAAGCTGCGCGGGTCTTCGTCCGGAAGGGCTGCCAGCTCATCGGCAGCGGCCGCATCTTTGATGCCAAGGCGAGTCGCCACGGCAAGCCGCACACTGGTCAAGGTACGCAGCCAGCTCTCAACCTCCTCGCTTGGGATCTTGAGATCGCGAGCGCCCAGTTCAGTTGTCGCAAGTCTGTTGAGGACGACGCGCGCCTCGGCCACCTTAGCCGCCTTGAGATCGCGCTCGGTGAAGCGTCGGAAATCTGCCGAAGCCCCGGGATCATCGGGGTATGCGTCGGGGAACAGCCGCTTGAGCACCGGGTCCTCTAAGGGTCCGGGTTCATCAGGCTCGCCCTCGAGATCTTTCACGATCTCTTCAAAGGGATCACCAGCCTCGGACGCATCTGCAAAGCCCTCCGGCTCACCATCGGAGATCAGCTCGATCAGCTGCATGATCAAGGAAGCCAGCAGTTCGACCTCGTATGCGCTGAGCTGGGTGACGATCATGCCTCGCCTGCGATGAAACTTTTTCATCGTGCGACGCATCTCAGACAGCTGAAACTCGGATCGCGCGCCGCTGTCCTGGACGAACGAGCGAGCCGACACGCTGTTCGTCGGCGAGCGAGTGAGGAAGGCAGCGGCTTCACAGCGCGATCCGCGCCGAGCGAGCTTGGCGAGTGAGGCAATTCAATCGGTCTCACTTATCCGACTTATCGAGAGTTGCCCAGAGGCCGTATTCATGCATTGCCGTGACATCGCGCTCCATCGCCTCGCGCGTCCCGCTTGAGACGATCGCCTTGCCCGTGGTGTGCACCTGCAGCATCAACTTCTCGGCTTTGGATTTGGTGTAGTGGAAGTAGGTCACGAAGACATGCGTGACGTAGGACATGAGGTTGACCGGGTCGTCCCACACGATGGTGACCCACGGCGTTTGCGCCAGAATCTCCTCGACTGGGCGCTCGGCGACTGCCGTTCCGCCTGCTGGCGTCACGCTCTCCCCATCGGAGTCAGGCATAAGAACCATTCTTGCAATGACCCTGCTGATTCGCGCATCTTGCTCCTTATCGACCCCACGTGGCGCTTTCTCTTCGCTCCTCCATTCGTTGGCACGCGATACCGACGCTCACGCCCGCTGGCTAGGCTGACGGTGTGACCGCCACGGAGGCAGCTCCGGCCGTGTGGGCGGCTTGGGGACCGAGCGAGGTTCCGACCACCGCCTTATTGACCGACCACTACGAACTGACGATGGTTCGTGCTGCCCTCCGTGCCGGGACAGCAAACCGACGGTGCGTCTTTGAACTCTTCTCCCGTCGGCTGCCTGAGGGCCGACGTTATGGAGTGGTCGCCGGGGTGGGGCGAGCGTTGCGCGCGGTACGACACTTCCGCTTCGATGATGAGTCCCTACGGTTCCTCCTCGACCGCGAAGTGGTTGACCAAGCCATGGCCGACTGGCTGGCCGGCTTCGCTTTCTCCGGCAACATCTGGGGTTATCCAGAGGGCGAAATCTATTTCCCAGGCTCTCCCGTGGTGATTGTCGAGAGCACCTTCGGCGAGGCGGTGGTGCTCGAGACCCTGCTGCTCAGCATTTACAACCACGACTCCGCCATTGCCTCCGCCGCCTCCCGGATGACCGCGATGGCCGGTGATCGGCCTTGCATCGAGATGGGCTCTCGCCGCACGCATGAGCTATCGGCGGTCGCGGCCGCGCGGGCCGCGTACGTGGCTGGGTTCTCGTCGACCTCGAACTTGGAGGCCGGCCGCCGTTACGGGGTGCCGACGCGCGGCACGGCGGCACACGCTTTTACGCTGCTCCACGCCAGTGAGCGGGAAGCGTTCGCGGCGCAAATTGCCGAGCTTGGAGAGCAAACCACGCTGTTGGTGGACACCTACGACGTGTTCGAGGCGGTGAAGATCGGGGTGGAGCTCACTCAGGGCCGGCTCGGCGCGATCCGACTCGACTCCGGTGATCTTGGGTCGCTGGCGACACAAGTCCGCGAGCTGCTGGACTCGCTCGGTGCCACCCAAACCAAGATCATTGTGACCAGCGACCTCGACGAGTTCAGCATCGCGGCCCTCGCTGGAGCACCGGTCGACGGCTATGGCGTCGGAACGGCATTGGTCACCGGCAGCGGCCACCCCACCTGCGAGTTCGTCTACAAGTTGGTCGCCCGGGCCGAGTCCGATGACATGGACGCACCGATGCTGGCAGTGGCGAAGACGAGTGTGAACAAGATATCCATCGGGGGGCGCAAGTATGCCCTGCGACAGCTCTCTGAGGACGGTACGGCCAAGGCAGAGATCATCGGTCTTGGCGTTCCGCCGACCGGTGACGGCAACGACCGCCCGCTGCTGGTCCAGCTCGTAGAGGCAGGAAAGACTGTTGGCGACGAACCGCTCGAGACGATGCGTCAGCGCCACTTGCGGTCCCGTGCCGAGCTTCCCCTTGGGGCGCTCAAGATGTCCCGAGGCGAACCCGTCATTGAAACGCTCTTTGCCGGCCAAGGCGCGCCTGCAACGAGTCCTTACCAAAACAAGCCCAGCGTCGAATCAGCAAGCAGCATGGGCGAAGCGATCGCCGGGCCTACTAGGGAGCTGTGATCATGACACGGGCATTGGTCGTTGCCGACCCGCAGCGAGACTTCTGCGAGGGTGGCTCGCTGGGCGTAGCTGGTGGAGCCGCGACTGTCAGCCGGATCGATCGCCTGCTCAGCAGTGATCATGGCTACGCCCACGTCATTGCCACTCGTGATCATCACATCGATCCCGGCTCGCACTTTTCTACTGAGCCGGACTTTGTGGACTCCTGGCCGCCGCACTGTGTGGTCGGCACGCCAGGTTCGGACTTTCATGATGAACTCACCTTCCGTGACTTCTCCGCCGTCTTCTACAAAGGCCAGTACGCACCGGCCTACTCTGCTTTCGAGGGCGTCACCGCCGATGGCGAGACACTGTCAGCCTGGCTGCGGGAGCGTGGAGTCGATCAGCTCGACGTGTGCGGGATCGCCACCGATTACTGCGTGCGTTCCACTGCACTGGATGCAGTGCGTGAGGGGTTCGAGACGACCGTATTGCTCGACCTGACCGCCGCAGTCGCTCCGGAGCGGGTGGCTGAGATTGCTGCTGAGCTGGCCAATGCCGGGGTGGTGATCAAGGAGTCCAAACTCAACCAGCAGAGCTAGTCAGCCCTCAGCATCTTCAGCACACTCGACGGCGCGACCGTGGTAAGGCTTCCTGGCAGATTGCCTGGAGCTCGGCATCCTGGATTCCCGGAAGCTGAACGCCGAGCCAGCCGAGGTGACCGACGTACGGGGGCCGGAAGAAGCGTTCCGGATCTGTCTCGACGAGATCCGCCTGGATATCGGCAGGCGCAGCACACCAGATCGCTAGCCGCCCGTCGCCGTGGTGGTCGTCGAGAAACATCACGAAACACGTCTTGTTCCGGATGAAGAACGCAGGGCCACCGTGGCTAAGGCGTTCCGATGTTTCTGGCAACGCCAGGCAGATCGTGCGCACTTTGGCGAGCGCCTCGGCGACCTCGGGTGGCGGAAACCGGCTCACCCGGCCAGATTATTCGGATGCGGAGCCTGCGTAGCCTGCTGGTCATGGAGCTGTTCGACAGCCTGTTTGATGACGAGACCCTGGTACGGCTACCCGAGACCGCGGTTCCGGCGCTACTCGCACGCCACAGTGACCTGCGCACTGCGTACCGGAGTCTGCTCGCAACGTTGGTCGTGCCAGATCGTCGGCTTGCCGAAATCGCTCGTCAAATCCCACCCGGTCCCAGCGTCCCGGTCAGCGTGATCACCAGCGGCGGCGCCGGGGGGCTGCTCGCCCTGGCACGTCACGACGCACGAGGCGTCGATATCGCGGCAGTTGAGCCGACTCTTCGTGATCTCGATGATCTTGCCGGCAGTGCCGGGCGGGTGATCTCGGCCGCTGCCGAGCTCGGGCCCGAGATCACGGTCTTCATCGAGTTGCCCTACGCACGAGGCTGGGAGGCCGCTGCTGAGTTGATTGAAGCCGCCGGCCTCTACGGCAAGATTGCTGCCGGCCAGGCCGAGCCGCGGCAAGTCGTCGAACAGCTCTCGATCCTGATCGAGGCCGACCTCCCATTCAAGATCACTTGTGCACACAACGGAGACTGGCTGTCGCTGCTGGTGGTGGTTGAAGCTCTGGTCGCCGGCGCGAGCCTTGATGATGCCGCGGCAGTGATGCGACTCGACGATCATCGAATCGGCGCGGCTATGTCAGGCTGGGACCCGACGACGCAGTCCCGGGTACGCCGCAGGGTGCGCCGCCTCGGCACCGGTCAGGTGCGGCAGGTGATCAATAACCTGGCAACGTACGGCAAACTCCCGGCGCCTTAGGGACGATCCGCAGACGAACGATCAAACCTTGCGCCGCCGCCGAGCCACCAACAGGCAGCTGGTGCTAGCCACCCCGAGCGCTAGCCCCGCTAGCGCGATTTGCCGGGCGACACCCCCAGCCGTCGACTGCGCTGCGCTGACGGGACGCCCGCTCCCGCCTGGCGCGCCACGATAATTCGCTGGGGAGGTGAGGCCGGCATCGATGCTGAGGTCAGCCGGAGTCTCGCCTCCCAGCGTGACGACGCCACTCATTCCGGCTTGATCGGCATCGGAGTCGATGTCTGGCTCGCCGGCGTCGGGACGGGTGAATGTCAACCCGCGGGGCACCTTGCTGAATCGGATCCGGTATTTGCCAGCCGGCAGCCCGTTGAACGAGTACCGGCCAGTCGGGGAGGTCACATCGGTGGCGAGGACCTCTGACTCGCTACTTAAGAGTTGCACGGTCACTCCCGCCACTCCGCCGTCACCGGGACCGAGCACCCCATCCCCGGCGTTGTCGAGCCACACCCTGGCCCCAATTGAGTACCTCGTTAGCAGACCAGCATTCAGAGTCCGATTCTCGAAGTCGATGGCCCCAGCATTCGCGCCGGTGACCGGCACCAAATTGGGCGCGCCCTGAGCCAGCGCAAAGACCGGGGTCAGTCCCGTCGCGGGATCTGGGTCCGAATCCAGCGCTGGGTCCGTCCCTGCCGACCGCACCGTCAAGACGTTGTGGTCTGCCAGCTGTGTGAACTTGAGACGATAGTGACCGCCGCGCAGATTGGTGAATTGATAGTGGCCCGTCGCATCGGTGCTGGTAGTGGCCACGACGTTGTCGGTGACGGTGAGCAGCGAGACGGTCGCCGAGGCGGCTGGTTCGTCAGGTTGCTGGACACCATCGCTGTTCATGTCCAGCCAGACCCGGTCACCCACCGCGTACCGCAGTGGGGTGATTCCGGCATCGATCGTCGGGTTGATGTACGCCGCTACTACCCCGTCTGCCGCCGTGGCAGCTCGAATGTCAGGTTCCCCAGCCCCCAACGTGAATGGTGGAGTCACGCCCGAGTAGTCCGGATCGGAGTCGGCGGCCCGCAGGCCACCGGCGCCTGCTGGTGTCAGCCGGAAGTCCTCCGGCACGCCTGCAAACCGCACGGAGTAGGTCCCGGCCTGAAGGTTGTCAAAGACGTAGCGTCCGTCTGGACCGCTCACCGTCGAGGCCACCACCTCGCCGTCAACGTTGAGCAGTTGGAGGCTGATCCGACTCGCGGGAGACTCCCCCGGATCCTGCACGCCCGACCGGTTGTCGTCTCGCCAGACCATGTCACCGACTGCGAATCTTGCAACTTCGGACCGATTCGAGCTGCGGGACAGGCTCGTCGGTTCAGATTGTGGGGCTTCGGAGGACGTGCGACCGGCTGTAACGCCCATCCGCACCGTCTGGTCCTCCGACGTCACGTCCACCGTGGTACTCAACGGCTGGAATGTGCTGCTGTCTGGAACCGGCGCGAGACCAGGGAGCGCTGCGGGGATCTCGGCAACCACGAAGTACCGGCCACCCTCGAGCTTGCTCGTTCCGTCAAGGACGAAGGTGCCGTCCCTATCCGTGACACCTGTGACGCGGGCTCCGCTGGCGTCGGTTACCGCAATCCCAATGCCGGGCTGTGGCTGATCGATCGCGGCGTCGTAGCTTCGGTTCCCGTCGACGTCTCGGTTCACGATCACCATTAACGTGCCGTCAGTGGTTTCGGCGTCTGCCGGAACCGGCATTGCCGCCACGGCCACCCATGTGATGAGTCCCGCCAAAGCGGCCGCTGAGCGCAAAAGCGTACGCAGCACAACAACCTCATCGGACCTGGCCCCCGCGCCCGAAGGTTACGGGTAGGAGCGCCCCGAACGCTCCGACCTCGGCTCAATATAGTCACGTGCGCTGCGATGTTTGGGCGGTTCGCAGTATTTGTCGGGCGAACTGTGACCGACTCGAGATCTTGGCAGGCGTTCAGCGAGGACGCACAACCTGCGTCTTGGCGGCTATATCGTGTAGCGCCTGTCGCTTTGGGTTCCAGAGCGGAAAGAGCACATCGACGAGAGTGATCAGGCCCAGGAACGCGCTGATGCTTGGAAGCACCCAGACTGCGACACGGATGCCGATCGAACTCCAGGCAAGAGGACCGGGATCACGCCCCCGATCCACTGGCACCACCCGCAGGCCGCAGATCAGCTTGCCAGGTGTCGCGGACTTCCAGCGCAGAAAGCCAGCGTGATAGAGGATCCCGACGACAAGCGTCACCGAAGTCACGATCAGCTGGCTGGTCCCAGAGATCAGGTCAGTCGTGTTCAACGTTGGCGGTGTGATTCCCGCCCTTTGGGCATCCAGTACGGCGTTGAAGAAGCTGACCAATGTCGCGTACAGCGATCGCCATAACGGGAAGGTGATCACGGTGACGATCGCCGTGGTGATCATGTTGTCAATCAGCACAGCCAGCACCCGCCACCACCACGACGCTAGGGGGACTCCGTCCGCGGTCGTCGTCGCCTGCACCGATCGCGCTGTTGCATAACCGACCGGCCGAGTCACGTTGGGCTGAGGATAGGAAGCATAAGGAGCCTGGCCATTGCCGGCGCTCGGCACGCCGGCTCGCGGGCGAGTGTTACGAGACCACTGCCAGCCGTCCCAGTAACGTTCCTGGGCGGCGTTCACCGGGTCCGGGTACCAGCCGCCGGGGGCAGCGTGACGTCCGGGAGGAGCCGGCGGTGAGCCTACGGGGATGTCAGACACCTCATCATCGTAGTGTTAGGTACCTGAGCCCAGGTCAACGTTGCACGACGATCGATGATCAATAGCCTGATATTTCCACCGATCCAGTCGAAATCCGCGTCCTTCTTCACCAGCCAGTCCAACAACTGGTTGCAGTTTCAAAATGATTCGGGCTTGTAATCCAACAGTAGTGGGCAAGGCGGGGGTTTTGCGTTATACATAGCTGAGGGACCCAAGTCAAGCGACTACAGGCAAGGACAACTGATCAGCGTGAGATCAGGTGTGAACGCCAGGGCCGGCGCAGCGACATATCAGTCGAGTCGGTCGGTCAACGTGTCCCTATCGGGACCCCGGGCCAACCCCCAAAGTCACTGCTCCAATCTGATCATGCTCATCACCACTGGTCACCGGCGGATGGACTTTGTCCGACTAGTGCCGGTGCGCAAGCTCGCGAGCAGCCAACAATCCTCCTTTGGCTGCGCGACCAGTCTCCGAACGGCCATTAAGGCCCCAAACCCCTGAAGAGGGACGAACCAGGAAGGAATGACTCCAGATGCGCTGGAATCACAAAGTAGCGGCGGCCGCAGGGTTGTCCGCGTTGTTAGTCACAACCGCCGCCTGCGCCGGAGCCGGTGGAGCCGGGGGCGGCGGCGGTGGCGGTGGCGAGGACAAAACGATCAACGTCCTGATGGTCAACAATCCGCAGATGCTCGCGCTGCAGAAACACGCTGGCGAGTTCACGAAGGAGTCCGGCATCACGGTGAACTTCACCGTCAAGCCGGAAAATGAAATGCGCAACCAGGCGGCTCAGGAGTTCGCCAACCAGTCGGGACAGTTCGACGTCGCGACGCTGTCGAACTTCGAGATCCCCTGGTATTCCAAGAACAACTGGCTGTGGTCCATGGACGACATTCAGGCGTACAAGGACGACAAGGACTTCAATCAGGCCGACATCTTCCCGGCGATGACCGAATCGCTGAAGGGTCCGGACGGCAAGCTTTACGGCGAACCGTTCTACGGCGAGTCCTCGTTCCTGATGTACCGCAAGGATGTCGCTCAAAAGGCGAACGTGGCGATCAAGGACAAACC
>JBKOUS010000062.1:0-12347 GCA_046723505.1 Actinomycetota bacterium | reverse complement strand
ATACCTGAGAGGCTGGAGAGGTGGATGTTGTTGGTGAGCAGCGCCACGATGATGCCAACAACTATGTACCCCGAGGGCCAATACCAGTGCCTGCGGAACCACATGCGATCCACCGCCTTTCGGACGAGGACTAGGGACGGTCGCATTAATGGTGGCTTGAGCGACCGATCTATACGTACGTATTGCTGAAAGTTTTGGCTGCCCGGTAGAGCGAGTACTTCACGGCATGGATGGGGAGGTCCCACGGTCCGGCATACTCCTTGACCTGTCCACCGAAGGAGCGCTTGAACCGGGTGAACCGGGTGTAGCCGGCTCGTTTGTGGTCCGGGTCGTCCGTGGGCGCGATGCCTCATCGCCACGTCGGCTCGGGTGTGTGGGAGATCTGGGCCGTCGGCGTGATGAGCCGGCGTGGCCCCAGATGCTGTTCAGGAGTCTGCCTGCGGTTTTGGCAGATGACGCCGCAGCCGGCCTTGATGGCCTCAACGGATCTATGTCATCGCCTTCAGCGGTGTGGATGTGGGTCGTCGCGACGGAGGTGATGCTGCTGGCAGTCAGCGTGTTGCGTTGAAGCTGGTTGTGGGCCACCGTACCCCGGGCCGGCCTGAAAGGGCCCCGATGCGTGGCCAGGACGAGCCGGAGCCGCCGAACGCGCCATCAAACGCTCATGATCTGGGTACCTGACTTTGCCCGGCTGAAGTTGGGCGGGGACTGCGTGGTGCCAATCTTCCTCGCTACTGCTGATCATCGGACCGCCTCGGCGGTGAAGTTCCCACACAACGTGGGATGAGAAGTGGGTACAGCTTCAAGAACTTGTCCACAGATTGGCCTTTGGGAGGTTACGCGGCGAGGGCTGCGTCGGTCACTCTGGTGAGCCGAAGAAATATGCCCTTGAGCCTGTCGACGCAAGACGAGTGCGCTTCGACAAGCTCCGTGTCATTGTCGTGGAGGCTCGCATGTCAACGACCGTCGCCCTGACGGATACCTACACCGTGCAGTGGCTCATCGAAAGCAGGCCGCCCAGCGTGAGCTGGTCCCGGCCAACGCCACCGCAGTCGAACCAGCCACCGCTGGACTTCGCCGATCACCAACCAGATCACGTGGAGGCCATCGAACCCAATGATCGAGGCGTCCGCGTCAGCATGGTCAAGGCACGCTGGGCCGCGCGACAACGAGCCGGGCTACCTGATGCGCAGAAGTGGAGCACCGCGCTTGCGTTGGCTCTGATCCAGACGTTGCTGGGCCAGCGCGCAGTTCCCCAGCTCAACCGCTGGGTGGTCGATGAGGTGCTCGTAGCCATCAGCATGTACCAGCGCCGCAGCCTTGCACTGCACGGGCGCATCGCAATCCCCGCTGCAGTGCGCTCGGTACGCGTCCAACACCCAGATCCGGGGGTGGCAGAAGTGGCGGCGCACGTGGCGATCGGGAAGCGATCAGCTGCCATGGCCTTCCGCCTAGAGGCTCTCGGCGACCGCTGGCTGTGCACCGCCCTGGAGCTCGGCGCTCGATGGAATCGCGGAGTGGGCTCCGGCTAGCCCACGAGCGAAGACTGGATTGAGTAGTGCGCGGCGTGATACGTGTGGCGGCCGAACTCCACGAACTGACCGACATCGTCGTAGGCAAGCCGGTCGACGGTCAGGCATGCCGCAGGTGTTTCCTCATCGAGCAGCTCCGCTTCCTCTTCGGTCATCAGTCGGGCGGAGATCTGCTGATGGGCGATCTTGAGGTTGACGCCCAGAGCCCGCAGGCAGGCGTAAAGACTCCTACTCCTCAGGTCATCCTCAGTGATTTGGAAGCGGACCGGCAGGTAGTTGGTCAGGATGGCGAGCGGCACGTTATCGGCCAGCCGCAGCCTTCTGATCTTGATGAATTCGGTGTCGGAAACCGCCCCCGCGTCAATGGCGTCGCGAATGTCCTGATCGAGCGTGCCGATGGAGAATTCGAGCAGCCTGGTACTCGGAACTTTGCCGGCCTTGGCTATGTCCTCGTTGAGGCTACTGAGCGCCTCGTTCCGCCGGAACTGCGATCGCACGACTTGAGTGCCGACCCCTCGTTTGCGTACCAGCAAGCCCTTCTTGACAAGCTCCTGAATCGCTTGACGTGCCGTGGGTCGGGAAAGACCCAGCCGGCTCGTAAGAGACAGCTCGTTCTCAAGGCGATCACCTGGTGCCAGAGCGCCAGTGTTGATGGCGTGCTCGATGGACTGCGCGAGCTGGTAATAGAGGGGTACTGGCGAGTTGCGCTCGAGGGTGATGTCGAGTTCGCGCACCGGTGGCGCCCCTGTCATGGACGAAGCATAAAGGCCCGGACTGCAGTTCTATAGCGACAAACGGGATTTTGTCAGAACAAATTCATCGAGCGAGCGTCACCCAGCTGCGGCTCCGCGCCGACTCGGCCATCGCCTCGATGATCTCGGCGGCATAGAGCGCGTCCTCAACGGTGGCTCCCGACACCTCACCAGTTGCGATCGTGTGGACGAAACGATAGGCCTCCACAATCTTGAGGTCGTCGTAACTCATCGCGATGCCAGACGCTGGCTGGAAACGAGCCAAATCACCATCACCAGGCTTCACGTAGTGAGTACTGAAATAGGCGTTCTGATAGTCCTGGTCAAGACACAGCTGCAGCTCGCCCATCCGCCTGAAGTCCCAGGAGAGCGCACCCCGAGCGCCGTGCACTTCGATGCCATAGCTGCACTGTTCGCCAACAGAGACTCGGCTGGACTGAAGTATTCCTCGGGCTCCACCGCGAAAGCGCAGCAGTGCAGCGATGTAGTCCTCATTCTCAACAGCTCCCATCGGACCTCCCGTCCCCCGTGAAAAGTGCGATGCAGTCATGCCAGCCTGGGGTCGCTGGGCGATGAACGTGGCGGCGTCACACATCAGGTCGGTGATCTCGCCGACGAGGTAGCGGCCAAGGTCGACGCCGTGGCTGGCTAGATCGCCGAGCACGCCGGAACCGGACAACCCAGACTTGAAGCGCCAGGTCAGCGCGCCGTCCGGTGGCGCGGCGTAGTCGGCGAGCAGCCGGATGGAGACGTGGTTGATCCGGCCTAGGCGGCCGTCGGCGATTAGCTGTCGGGCCGTCTCAACTGCCGGTACGTTGCGGTAGTTGAATCCCACTGCGGACTGCACGCCGTTGACCCGCACGGCATCCCTGATCGCTCGGGTCTCGGTGGCGCTCCGCCCGGCCGGCTTCTCTAGCCACACATGCTTTCCTGCCTCAGCTGCGGCGACTGCCACCTCTCGGTGGATGAAGTTCGGGCCGGTCACACTCACCACGTCGATGTCGTCTCGGGCGATCAGATCTCGCCAATCCGCATGGGAATCGCGGAAGCCGAACGTGTCGATCGCGCGGGACAGCCGATCGTCCGCGGCGTCGTCGGCGACCGCGACCAGAGTCGGCCTGAGCGGCGTCTCAGGGTAGTGCTGGCGCAGCCTCGCGTACGCGCGCGCATGCACCTGACCCATCCAGCCCCAGCCCACGATGCCAACGTTCAGGACGGGTGACTCTGCACCGGTGTGCTCGTTCACCGTTGCTCGGACCCACCTTTCTGACAAACAGCGTCACCATGATGTTCGCTGCTGGCTGGGAGCGGTTCCTTTCGCCCGAAATATGGCCAAATTTGCTTAGCGAGCCTATCACGATATATCTTGATAGAGTCGCTTGAAAGGAGAAACGTATGCGACGCAGAGATATAGGCGGAGACTTTGATCGCCGGCGGGACCTTGGCCGGGATAGTGAGCCGCACAGTAAGGCCGAACTCGAGGGCGAGCAGCATCACGCTCACGGCCACCGCGGACGAGGGGGAAGAGGCGGCCCGGGCCGCCACCGCCGCGCGCGTGCCCAACGGGGCGATGTGCGCACAGCAATTCTGTTGATGCTTGCCGATGAGCCGATGCACGGTTACCAGATCATGCAGGCGATGCGTGACCGCACAGGTGGCGCCTGGCGCGTGAGCCCAGGGGCGGTCTATCCCACCATTGCGCAGTTGGAGGACGAGGGCCTGGTGACTACGCGGGAGGAGGGCGGGCGCCGGTTGGTGACCCTCACTCCCGAAGGGCGCACCTACCTTGAGGAGCGCAGCGCACGACTGGGCGACCCGTTCGCCGACTTCGCCGACCAGCCTTCCTGGCCAGACCTGAGAGAGCCAATGCAGGAACTGCAGGCGGCAGCACGACAGATCGTCATGAGTGGGAGCACGGCGCAAGTCAAGGCGGCCGCGCAGGTGCTGGCGCAGGCGCGGCGCTCGCTGTATTTGATCTTGGCAGGCGAGCCCGAGGATGCAGGGGACTGATGCCACTACTGGTCTGTTGTCCAGCGCTTCTCGCCTGCCTGCACGACGTCAGGGGGAGAACAACAGGACCAGGCCGGCGCAGGTGTAACCGACCATGACCAGCAGCAACGGCAACTGACCCTGCAGCGCGCGATCCGGCGGCAACAACGCGACGGCCTTCTCATGAGCGCACACGATGCCGAGTACATGTCCACCGACAATGGCGCACAGCTGAACCAAGGCGATCGCAGTGGGGTAGTTGAAGATAGCGGAGTTCACTCCCATCTCCGCTGATCCGAAGACATTCCAACCACGGCCGAGGGGGTCGGAGAAGTTGATCGCCGTCCGCTGCCCCTCAACGATGAGCAGGGTTGCGTAGTGCGCCACCACGTACCCCAGGACAATCGGTAGCAATGAGCCCACCATCAGCCGCGGGTACGCACCGGCCGGGCGGCTTCCATAGCGCCCCATCCAGGCAGCTGCGAGGCTGAAGCTGACGAACACAATGATGATCATCGCCAGCAGGCCGCCGGTACCCCATACGACGGTGGGCACATTCGAGTTCTGTACGACTCTGATCCACCAGCTGGTGTTGGTGAAGCTGTCGAAAGCTGTGCTGCCGAGCAGCGCGGCCACCACGGCGGTCGCCCCGGGGGGAGCGTGCCAGACGTTCAGGCCAGCCAGCGGATTGACAAACCTCAGCTGATCACCGACTCGCCGCCAGATCGACATCTGGGCGAGTGTGCTCGCGTACACCTCGAAAGGATCCGCTGCGCCGATCCAACGCTGTCCGAAGACGATCGCGCCCAGCACCAAGATCACCAACCAGGCGAGCGCCCACACGCGGAGCACCGGAAGTGTGGTCCGGTCGGGCTGGACCAGCTCAAGCCAGGCGAATCCGAAAATGCCGGCTGCGGCCGGCCAGACCCCAATCCTGGCTGACAGGGCGACGAGGCCCCGTTCCGGGTCAACGCGTGCCAGCGCACAGAGCCCGCTGTGGATTGTCCGCAGCGGGTTGGTAGCTCTCCAGAACTGACCGAATAACAGCGAGATGGGGACCAGACCAACCCACATCCAGACAAAGACGAATCCGAAGATCGGATTGGTCAGCAGGTCCTGACCGGCCATCATCGCGAGGGCTGCCCAGACGAACGCGGCGAGGACAACGGCGCGTGCAACTAGCCGGGTGATCGGATGGTCGACGACTGCGGTCAGCAGTGGCATCGGGTGCCCACCCACACGGTCGAAGCGCGGGTGGCGCCAGGCAAAGATCAAGATGACGAAGGAGATCGTCAACGCCAATACAGCGCCTACGACGACGAAGGAGAACGGCAGCGGCAGGTCGTGCCGAGACGCGATCCCGTGCAGCGGTACCAGCATGAAATGAGTGTGCTGGGCTAGCGTGCGTTCAAGATCACGATGGTCTTCTCGAGATGGTGAGACTCCACCTCGAAGCTGCCCGGGCTGTCAAGGGTGAACGATCCCTTGGCCGGCCTGCCGGCCTGCACCGCCAGCTCATAGCCTTTCTCACCAAGATGCGCATGGATCTCATCATCGGTATCGCTGGTCACGTTCAAGATCACCTTCTGGCCCACCCGTACGTTGATCTTCTCTCCGTTGGGGACCGTTTTGCCACCCGCGATCTCGATGTTGATGGTCAGCGCGTAATCAGCGTTGAGCGAGGGGGATCTCGCCGGAACCGACGTTGGTGACGCGGCGGGCGAGGAGGGACTGCCGACCACCAATGGGCTGGCGGACGCCTCAGGCTGGGCGCTACTCGTACAACCGCTCAGCAGCAGACCGAGGGCCACAGACCCCCAGATCAGCACACTTCTCGTCAGCATGCTTTGGGTCCCTCTCCCTCAAGTGTTGGACGTTTCGGCGCCGCCAAGGCATCGCATTTCGCGGCGCTCTCCTCGTGCCTCCGGTCCATCCATCCTCTACGAAGCTCGTGATGATTGGGTTCCCGGTGGTGGGATCACCCGCCCGGACGACAGGGCGCCATTTCCAGCGGTAGTACCGTAAGTGCTCCAGGGATTCGCACGAAGCACCGGAGGGCTCCCATGCCGCAGCGGCTGACGCCTCTCGAGGTGTCGTTGCTGGCCCTGGACACAGCACACACCCCGGGCCACGTGGGTACCGTACACATTTTCGATCCAGGTCCTGATGGCTTCGAATACGAACGGCTCATCGCGCTGATCCGCGAGCGCCTTGCCTTCGTCCCGCGGTATCGGCAACGGGTACGCGGGATCCCTGCCAGGCTCGCTGCACCGGTGTGGGTCGACGACGAGAACTTCGACCTCACCTTCCACGTGCGACGGTCGGCGCTGCCGCGCCCAGGCACTCTGGTCCAGCTCCAGGAGTTCGTCGGCCGCGTACTGGCCCGGCGACTCGACCGGTCGCGGCCGCTGTGGGAGATCTATCTCGTCGAGGGTTTGGAAGATGATCGGTTTGCACTGCTGGCCAAGTCACATTTGTGCCTTGTCGACGGAATCGACACGGTGGAGATCGGTCAGGTGCTGCTGGACTCGACCCCTCGCACCCACGCAATTCCAGGTGCCGGAGCCAATGAGGACTCCTGGCATCCGGCCCCTGAGCCGTCGTCGTTGGAGTTGGTCGCTGGGGCCCTCTGGGAAAGCGCTCAGGACCCAGCAATAGCCATTGAAAACATGCGAGGGGCGCTGACAAGTGCGCTCGGTGTCGCCGTTGCAGTCGGCGACGCAGTTGGCGGTGTTGTCGGAGCATTGGGGGAGCTGGCCGCGGATGCCTTGGGTGGCGGGCGTCCAGCCTCCGATTCGCCGCTGACCGGGCTGGTGTCCCAGCAGCGTCGCTGCGCAACGGTTGTCGCGTCCCTGACTGATCTCAAGGCGGTCCGCCAAGAGCATCACCACACGATCAACGACGTGGTATTGGCGATGATGGCGGGCGGGCTGCGCTCGTGGCTGCTGACTCGCGGCGAGTCGATCATCCCAGGAAGCTCACTGACCGCGCTGGTGCCGATGAGCGTCACCGAGAATGATGGCGACCCCACTTCGCTCGGAAGTCAGGTGGCGCCCCACCTACAGCGCCTGCCGATCGGGGAGCCGAACGCCCGGATGCGGCTGCACCAAGTCGCCTACGACACCCAAGCCCACAAAGACTCGGGACGAGCGGTGGGTGCGCGCTCGCTCGCCGACATTGCCGGCTTTGCACCGACTACCTTGCACGCGCTCGGCGTACGAACATCCACCGAGGTGGTCCGCAAGCAACACGACTTGGTGATCACCAATGTTCCGGGTCCTCAGGTGGCCCTTTATGCTGCCGGCGCGCAGCTCGTCTCGAGCTACCCGTTCCTCCCTCTTTCGGCCGGCCACCTGCTTGCCATTGGAGTTACCTCCTACGACGGCGAGATCTTCGTCGGTCTCACCTCCGACCGGGACGCCATCAGCGACCTCGACGTTCTCGCTCAATGCCTACTCGATGCCCTCGACGAGCTCTTAGACACAACCGTCCGAGCGACGAACGTACGTCAACCCACGCGCAAGGCATCCGCCACGGCCCGCCGCTCCGCTGCGAAGAAGGCAGCAGCGCGGCAGGAAGCAGCGCGCAAAGCGACGGGCCTGAAACGCGCCGCAGTACGCAATTTGGTCTCTCGCGCTGCGGAGCTGGGTACCGGTGCCACTGCGCCTCCGGTCTCCGCGACCCCCGTGAACTCAGACGAGCCCAGCGTGCCCGCACCGAAGAAGCAGAGCACTGCCAGGAAGTCGCCGCTGCCCAAGGCGGTCGCCGAGAAGGGCCCCGCTGCCGAGCCGCCGAACAGTTCACCAGCCGCCGAGGCCGAGCCATCTCGTGCAACGTCGGTGGATCCCTCGAATAGCGACGCCCCCGGCGGCTCACCTGCGCCGTGGTAGCGCGTCAAGCGCTGACGTCTGAGATGGTCTTCGTTCCGATGACCTGGGACGCCGCAGTGGATCTGCGCTCGGGCATGGCGGCAGACCACTATCGGGGGTGCGCGGCCACCTCGACCTTGGTTGCCTCAATGGAAGCTGGCACGTTGATCGACGAGGCCGAATACGCCGCGCTCGGCTACGCCGGAGTGCTGGCTCTCGTGCTGCATCCGGGCTTGCCACGGTTAGTGATCGCCGCAGAGGTTCAGCCCGGACAGCTCCGTGATCTATGCGAACCGCTGGGCGAAGTGGAGGTACGCGGGCTGGGCTGGACTCAAGTGCGAGCGCTGTTCGCCGATGAACCGGCCGGGATACAGGCCGCGACGCTGGTTAGCAAGGTTGTAGCAGGGCAAGGCCTGGCCGCTGCACTCGCCGCGCCTGAGGTCGGTCAGATCCTCGACGAATACGACCTGTTGTGGTTCGCTCCGGAAGAGCTCGATCAGCTACAGCGCTGATTCCAACGATGGGGTGACATGCAGGCCCCGGCGTAAGAGAGAAGTGTGGTCGGATCGGGCAGACTAGGAGCATGCCTCGCTCAATCTGGAAGGGCGCGATCTCCTTCGGACTAGTCACGATTCCTGTGAAGCTCTTCTCGGCAACCGAAGAGAAGGACATCAGTTTTCGCCAGGTCCACCCGGACGATGGGGGGCGGATCAAGTACAAGCGTGTCTGCGAGAAGTGCGGGAATGAGATCCCCTACGCCGAGATCGCCAAGGGCTATGAGATGCCGGATGGCCGGATGGTGATCTTGGCTGCCGAGGATTTCGAGGCGCTCCCACTAGCGACCACGAAGGCGGTCGAAGTTGTGCAGTTCGTTGCCGAGGAGGATGTTGATCCCACGTATTTCAACAAGACGTACTTCCTCCAGGCTGACGGCCCGGGCATCAAACCGTATGTGCTACTGCGGGATGCCTTGATCAAGAGTGGCCAAAGTGCGGTTGTCAAGGTCGCGCTCCGCTCCCGCGAGGCGTTGGCGCTGATCCGACCCAAAGATGGCGTGCTGCTGATGCACACAATGCTGTGGCCAGATGAACTCCGCGATGGTTCCTTCGCCGCACCGCCGGAGGACGTCACCGTGTCGGATGCGGAGGTCACGATGGCACAGTCGTTCATCGATGCACTGGCGGGTGATTTCAATCCTGAGGACTTCACCGACTCCTACCGCGAGGCTCTCGAAGCGTTGGTAGAGAGCAAAGCCGAAGGTGTGCCGCTGGCTGAGGAGCCTGAGGCGCCCAAGGAGGCCGAAGTGGTCGACCTGGTGGCCGCGCTACGCGCGTCCGTCGAGGCTGCGAAGAAGCGGCGGGAAGAGGCCGAGAGCGCCAAGGCCGTGTGAGGTCTGAACTCAGGAGCCGACGAGGATTGCGGATTCCCAGAGCGCGATCCTCTGCGAGCGGTAGCGAGCAAATTCAGCACAGGATCGCGCGCCGCTGTCTTGACGACCGAGGGAGCAGACGTGTTCTTTGTTTGCGAGCGAGGGAGGAAGGCAGCGGGTTCCCAAGCGCGATCCTCTGCGAGCGGTAGCGAGCAAATTCAACACAGGTAGCGTGGTTTTGTGAATGCCATGGCAGATGTGCCCGTGCCGGTCAACGAAACCGTGCTCGGCTACGCTCCGGGTTCGAAGGAACGGGCAGGGATCGAGTCAGCACTCGAGCGGATGGCGAGCGAAGATCCGCTCGAGCTGACAGCAACCATTGACGGAGCGAGCAAGCAGGGGTCGGGCGACTCGTTCGACGTAACGATGCCGTCCGACCATTCCCACATCCTCGGGCACTCGGCCCACGCAACCCGGGATGATGCGACGGAGGCCATCGATGCCGCGCTAGCAGCCGCTCCTGGGTGGGCAGAGCTGGGCTTCGAACAGCGTGCTGCGGTTTTCCTGCGTGCCGCCGACCTGCTCGCCGGGCCCTGGCGGGACACCTTGAACGCAGCCACGATGCTCGGTCAGGGGAAGACAGTGCAGCAGGCTGAAATCGATGCGGCCTGCGAACTGATCGACTTCTGGCGGTTCAATGTCGCCTTCGCGCGCCGCATCTTCGATGATCAGCCGATCTCATCGCCCGGAGTCTGGAACAGTACCGACTACCGCCCACTCGAGGGCTTCGTGTACGCGATCACCCCGTTCAACTTCACCGCGATTGCTGGCAACTTGCCAACCTCGGCGGCATTGATGGGGAACGTAGTGATCTGGAAGCCCAGCCCGACTCAACAGTTTGCCGCGCATTTCACTATGCGGCTTCTGGAGGCGGCTGGCCTGCCACCCGGCGTGATCAACATGTTGCCCGGTGACGGGATTGAGGTTTCTGACGTAGCGCTGCCCCACCCGGCTCTCGCCGGCATCCACTTCACCGGATCGACAAAGACCTTCCAGCACCTGTGGCACACCGTCGGAGCCAACATCGGCGGTTATCGGGCATATCCACGGCTGGTCGGGGAGACGGGCGGCAAGGATTTTGTGGTCGCCCATCCCAGCGCTAGCCCAGACGTGCTGCGTACGGCACTGGTCCGAGGGGCCTTCGAGTACTCCGGGCAAAAGTGCTCCGCCGCGTCTCGCGCGTACGTTGCGCGCAGTGTCTGGGATCGAATGGGCGACGAGCTGGTCGACGCAACCGAGTCCCTCAAAGTCGGTGACGTCCGGGATCTGTCCAACTTCACCTCTGCTGTGATTGACGAACGTGCCTTCACCAAACACGCCGAGGCCATCCAACGGGCGCAGAACTCTGCGGACGCGAAGATCATCGCCGGTGGATTGACTGATGATCGGGAAGGGTGGTACGTCCGGCCGACCTTGATCATCTCCGACAACCCCAGGAACGACATCTTCAGGACCGAGTATTTCGGGCCGATTCTCGGCATCTACGTGTTCGACGACACAGATTTCGAGGCGGTCCTCGATGAAGTTGATCAGGCGGCTCCGTACGCGCTCACCGGAGCAGTGATCGCCGATGACCGCCCAGCACTCGAACTCGCCAGCCGGCGGCTGCGTAACGCGGCTGGAAACTTCTATTTGAATGACAAACCAACCGGCGCAGTGGTTGGACAGCAGCCGTTTGGCGGCTCCCGAGCCTCAGGTACTAACGACAAGGCCGGCTCGATGTGGAATCTGATTCGCTGGACCAGTCCGCGCTCGATCAAGGAGACCTTCGTGCCGCCGACTGATCATGGCTATCCTTACATGGCTTGAGTGGCCAGACCGCAAGATCAGCTCACTTGATCTTGCGGCTTCTCAACTCCGTGTCAAATAGCCGATGCGGAGTGAGGACGCGCGTCATGCAGACGGACGCGTGGCACCGCGCAAGAATGCGGTTGAGTCGGGGAACGGCCGGCGCACCACCGAGGCCTAAACGAGCACGGGCGCGCTCGCAGTGCTGGTCCGCGAGCGTGGCCTGTCGACGTCAGGCCAGCCCACCAACCGGTAATCAAGTCGCGAGCCAGCGATCACCGACCTCTTGCTGCGTCTTATAGCCTTCGGTCACCGCTGGTGCCGCGGATTCCTCGAGTTTTCTTCCGAGTAGCGGGATCGCGACTTTCAGCTCGCCGGTGATGTCCACGACACTTCCCCGGCCTCCGGCCGAGAGCTCCAACTTGCCTCGGAACGTGACGGGCTGGCCGAGCACTGTCATCGTCACAGTTCCGGTACGCGAGCCATCAGACGACGGGTCGCCCCACTGAACTTCCTCATTGACCGTCAACTGGGGTCCGGTGAATCGTGCCGCCGAATCGGGCGCGGGCAGGGTGCGTGACGTTCTGGTAGTCGAGCCATCCACTGAAAAGTGGTAGCTGAGTGATCCACTGGCCACGCAGACCTCCTCCAGATATTTCTGGTCGGTCATCATCGCGTACACACTGGCGGGCTCGGCAGCGAAGTCAAGGTGGCTCGAGAGATCCATGGCGCTCATGATGTCACCGTTGGCCTGCGCAATTCGGGCACGCCGCACTAGGCGTCGCAATCCTCGGGCGCCGGACCGCCAGCCCAATCCTCGGGTGCGGGACCGCCCGCGCAATCCTCGGGGCGCCGAAGCGGGCAGGCGAGGCAAACAGGCCGGTGGGCTTGGCGGCACGCGCGTAACCATGCAGCTGCTTGGGTCTCAAGCGTCTTGAGTCCGGGCGTCGTTTACACCGGCGCATGGAGGCTAATGTCGGAGGTAGCC
>JBKOUS010000115.1:0-8550 GCA_046723505.1 Actinomycetota bacterium | reverse complement strand
GGACGACACGTTTGACGCGGCAGCATTCGAGCGGGCGGTGGAATTGATCATCACCGCGATGGACATCTCGATCTGCTTCGCGGATTTCCCGACCGAGGCGATCGCGCGCACCACCCGCGACTACCGGCAGCTTGGCATCGGATACGCCAATCTCGGGGCGCTGCTGATGGCTACCGGACATGGCTACGACTCTGACGGTGGACGTGCCTTCGCTGCAGCGATCACGTCGCTGATGACTGGAGTCTCCTACCGCCGTTCGGCAGAGCTTGCTGGCATCGTCGGCGCGTACGAGGGTTACGCGCGCAACGCCGATGCCCACAAGCGGGTTATGCGTAAGCATCAGGCAGCCAATGACGCGCTACGGACCGTCGGCACGTTGGACGCTGATATCCGCAAACGCGCCACGGCCGCATGGGATGGAGTGATCAAGATCGGCGAGGCGAACGGCTACCGCAATGCCCAAGCCTCAGTGATCGCGCCCACCGGAACCATCGGCTTCATGATGGACTGTGACACCACCGGAATCGAGCCAGACTTCTCGCTGGTCAAGTTCAAGAAGCTGGTTGGTGGCGGGTCGATGCAGATCGTCAACCAGACCATTCCCCGTGCCCTGAAGATGCTCGGCTACGCCGAGGAAACCTGCGAGGCGATTGTTGAGTACATAGCCGAGCATGGCCATGTCGTCGACGCCCCAGGCTTACGGCCCGAGCACTACGAGGTCTTCGACACGGCGATGGGCCAGCGGGCGATCAAGCCGATGGGCCATGTCCGGATGATGGCCGCGACTCAACCATTCTTGTCCGGGGCCATTTCCAAGACGGTGAATCTGCCGGAAACGGCCACCATTGAGGAGATCGCCGAGGTCTACGTGCAGGGCTGGAAGCTCGGCCTCAAGGCGCTGGCGGTCTATCGGGACAACTGCAAGGTTGGTCAGCCACTGAGCGACGGCAAGGCTGGAAGGGCTGGTGACAAGAAGTCGGCCGGCGTCGAAACTGAAGTTGTGGAGAAGGTGGTCTATCGGCCAACCCGTAAGCGCCTGCCCAAGTCGCGGCCCAGCCTGACGACCTCGTTCTCAGTAGGCGGGGCCGAGGGATACATGACCTCCGGTTCCTACCCGGACGATGGCCTGGGTGAGGTGTTCCTGAAGCTCGGCAAGCAGGGCTCGACTCTGGCGGGTGTGATGGATGCCTTCTCCATTGCCGTATCCATCGGGCTGCAGTACGGGGTGCCACTGGAAACCTTCGTGCAGAAGTTCAGCAACCTGAAGTTCGAGCCCGCCGGCCTGACTGACGACCCAGACATCCGGATGGCGCACTCGATCATGGACTACATCTTCCGGCGACTGGCCTTGGACTACCTGTCCTTCGAAGAGCGGGCCGAGCTCGGTATCTACACCGCCACCGAGCGGGCGCGTCAGGTCGAAACTGGATCCTATTTGCCGGCAGAGGAAGAGCTCAGCGAGGCGGAGTCGCTGAAGAACGATCCGGGCGATGAAGTGCGTACAGACGAGATGGAGTCGGCTGCAGCGAAGCCGACCTCTCTCACCGCTCACACCACATCGGAGCTCTTCGAAGAGATCACCGGCACCAGCGTGGACGCGCCGCTTTGTCTGACCTGCGGCACCAAGATGCGTCCCAGCGGCAGCTGCTACGTCTGCGAAGGCTGCGGATCCACCAGCGGCTGCAGCTAACGCGATCAGTTTCGTCCTCGGCCTGACCCTCGCTTGCTGTCCTGCGACGAACGTCGGGTTGCGCCGCTGCTGTCTGGACGAGCGAGTCGAGCTGACGACGCTTTTGCGTCTGCGAGCGAGTGAGGAAGACAGCAGCTTCCAGCGCGACATGCGCGAGGACCACCAAAGAGGGGGTGCGGAGGGCCCTTGGGAACACATCTCGCCTGTATGCGTTACCACAAATATGGCGGAAGACCGTGACCGCGAGGCGATGGATGCCTACTCCAGCGCGGTGACCACAGTGGTCCAGAGGGTGCTGCCGAGCGTGGCCAGCCTGAGGGTGCGGTCGCGGCTGGGTGATGGCGCTGGCAGCGCGAGCGTGTTGACCGCCGATGGGTTTCTGTTGACGAGCGCGCATGTCGTCGAGGGATCCAGTACGGTGGTGGCTGCCTTCGCGAACGGTACCGAGACAACTGCCGATGTAGTCGGCCGAGATGCATTCTCCGATCTGGCGGTGCTACGCGCCCGAAGTGAGGTCCCCGGACCAGTGACGCTCGGTGACGCGAGCCAACTGAAGGTCGGCCAGCTCGTGGTCGCAGTTGGCAACCCGCTCGGTTTGGCGGGAAGCGTGACCGCGGGGATCGTTTCAGCACTGGGCCGGTCGCTGCCCACCAGACAAGGCCGCGTGGTAGACGAAGTGATTCAAACCGATGCCGCCCTCAATCCGGGCAACAGCGGTGGGGTGCTGGCCGACAGCCGGGGACGCATGGTGGGGGTCAATACTGCTGTTGCCGGTATCGGCGTGGGCCTCGCGGTGCCGATCAACCAGACAACCGAGCGCATCATTAGCGCTTTGATGACTTCCGGTCGGGTACGCCGCGCCTGGCTCGGGATCGCGGGCAGTCAGGCCACGCTGCCTCCACCCCTAGCTGCGAAGCTGGGTCGCCGGGAGGGGCTTCGTGTGGCACAGGTGATTACCGGGAGCCCAGCAGATGCCGCTGGGCTGAGATCCGGTGACATTGTTGTAGCCGTCGCAGGCACATCGCTTGGTTCGAGCACCGAGCTGCAACGCCGCATGGTGGAAGATGCCATTGGTCGCCGAGTGGAGATCACTGTATGGCGCAACGGCGCCTTGGTCGACGTGATCGCCGTGCCGCGTGAGCTCACCGAGTCTGCGAGCTGAGCTCTCCAATTGCGTTCATTGCAAGGGAAAAGGCGACTGGCCCCAACCTGGTAGATCGCTGAGCTCGACCGATGCAACCCACTTCACCCACCAGAATCCTCGCCGATGTGGCGCGACGAGCCGTACCGGCGCACCATATGCCGGCCGCAGTGGCACTCCCTGATATGCGGTGGCCAGCCATAGAGAGCCCGCCTCGTCCGCCGGGAAGCGCCGACGGTAGCCGGTCAAGCTCACGACCTCGATGCTGGCAGCGGCGGCGACCTGTTCAGCAGAGAGCAACTTATCAAGGCTCACAGCGGTCCACTCCGCATCGGTATACCAGCCGCTGGTGCAGTCAAGCCGGGCGGTAAGGGCCGTAGAGCGCGACGCGAGATCGGAAACCGTCAATTCATTGCCTGCGACATGGATGCGGTAATCGGCTGGAAGCGCCGGGACCCGATCGAAAAGCCACATCGTTGCCGGAACGACATCAGCGCTGAGGTAATGGGACCCGGTTGCGATTCTGGTCGTTGATGCAGATCTGGCAAGCTGACCGATGCCCTCGAGCGTCCCGTACGTCGCCGCGACGCCTGCAGCCAGGACTCCAGTACGCAGCAGCGTGCGGCGTGACAAATCACGGCGGCGCAGCCGCTGCCGCTGGTGACGCGATAGGTGCCAAGCGAGCAGCGGTGCAGCCAGCACGGCTGACCCGACGTGCACCTGCATCGGGCTTAGTCGCCACATCAGGCCGTATCCGAGAAACACCTCCACGAGTCCGGAAATGATGCAGACCGCAATCAGCGCGACAAGCGCGAGGCTTGCCAGTCGCAAGGCCGACGCGCGTCGCACGATCACCGACTTCCAGGGCACCAGCAACACGACAGCGAGCCCTAACAGACCGTGGATCAGCGTTGCGAGCCTGGCGGGGATGGACGTACCTGCTGCGAAGGCTAGGACGCCGGTGAGCGCGGCACCGATGAGCACGACGAGCAGTGCCAGATTGGTGCGCCGACCCGCACTCCGCAAACCGCCAATCGCGCTGAGCCAGCGCCTGATCATCGCCACACCGTTGCTGGTGGCCGCGGAGGGAACACGACATATGGCCGCAGCCAGGCGGCACGATGAAGCAGCCCGTTCATGCGCTGGTTGAGATCAGCCGGAGCGGTCCCGCTCACCGCTCGATGGTGAAGGAAGGCCACCTCGGTCATGGTCTGTTGGTAGGCACGGACAGCATCCGCGGCTGGCTTGCCGCCGATGCGCTTCGCGTACGCACGTGCCGACATGCGGTCGGAGAGTCGGGCGATCCAGCGGATCTCTTCGGGCCGGATCCAGCCCATCTGTGCGACCTGTTGGAGTGCCGTGGTGAGCATCTTGCCCTCGCGGGAGCGAGCCCACACCGCGACCGCCAGGATCACTACCAACAGCGGTAGGAAGATCGCGCTGTAGGCGAGCAAGAACCCGTTTCCGCCCCAGAAGGTACTGCCGTTCCAAATCGCATGCATCGCGACTGCCGCAAGGAAGCCAATGACCACTGCCAGAGTCCGCACGGCCGGGCGACGCGTTGCCACGGCGATCCCGATGCCAAGCCCTGTTACTGCCGTAAACAGGGGGTGCGCGAACGGGCCCATGATGCCGCGAAGGAAGAACGTGACACCGAGCTGCCCGGACTCCAGTGACTGGAGGTAGTAGATGATGTCCTCAACGAAGGCAAATCCGATCCCGACCAGGGCGCCGTAAATGATGCCGTCCAGCGGGCCATGCAGCTCAGCCCGACGGAAGATGACGACGGCAACCAGAAACAAGCCTTTGCCGAGCTCCTCGACGACCGGCGCGGCGACTGCCACGTTGACGACTTCATTGGTTCCTGAGAGCGCGAACACCAGTTGCTCGCCCACGAAGCTAAACGCGACAGCGGCTACGGCACCCCAGCCAACTGCCGCGAGGCGGTAACGGGCAGGTTCTGGTTCATAGCGATCAAGCCAGAAGCAGACCAAGATCATCACTGGGAAGGAGATTGCTGCCAACAGCGTGGCGATCAGCGAGCCTGCCGGCCCGCCGAGCAGGATGATCAAGATCGCGATCAGCAAGCCCCCCAAGCCGAGAACGATCATGGTGACCCAGGTCAACGCGGATCGGGGACGGCGCAGCAATGCAGCCGGTGCAACCGGAGGCATCGCCTGAGGAGATGTGCCAGCTGGAGTCATGGCCGGGTCCATCACTGATCATCTCCGTTCCAGTCGCGGCGCACTGCGTGTGCGAGCTGACTGTTTCATCCAACGATAGGCAGGTGGCATGCCAGCTCATTCGCATACATTGCGGGCCTTGCTGGCGACGTCCCGCCGGAGCTCCAGCTGTTTCTCTGGTCAAGCGCGTCCAAGTGTGCAGGCCGCCGCCGCGTACAGTCGCCGGTATGGAGGCGCTGCCGGCGGTTCACCCACGACCCGGCCTGCCGGCCAGGGTCAGCGTCTACGAGGTTGGGCCCCGCGATGGACTGCAGGCCGAGAAGGCCCTGGTGGCGCTGCCCGTCAAGCTGGAGCTGATCGACCGACTCGGCCATGCTGGCCTGACGATCATCGAGGCGACCAGCTTCGTCTCGCCGCGGCGGATCCCTCAACTGGCTGATGCCGACGAGTTGATGATGAAGCTGCGGCGACGTCCAGGCGTGCGATATCCGGTGTTGGTTCCCAATAAGCGTGGTTTCCAGCGAGCTTTGAGTGCCGGAGCCGACGAGCTCGCAATCTTCGTGTCTGCCACCGAGAGCTTCGCACAGCAGAACTTAGGGACGACGCTGGACGGGGCAATCGACATGGCTGCGCCGGTCGTCGCGGCGGCCCGAGCCCGCGGGATGGGGGTACGTGGCTATGTGTCCATGTGCTTCGGTGACCCCTGGGAAGGGCGAGTTGATCCTGCACGTCCGGCGGACGTCGCGGCCCGCCTCCTTGAGCTCGGCTGCTCTTCGATCAGTCTCGGTGACACGATTGGTGTTGCCACGGCTGGTCAAGTAGTCCAGGTGTTGGACTGTGTGGACGCTGCTGGAGTCCCCCTTGACAAGATCGCGCTGCACCTCCACGACACCTACGGGCAGGCGCTGGCAAACGTTCTGGTTGGTCTGGAGGCGGGAATCACCGAGTTCGACTCCTCGGCTGGCGGACTCGGCGGTTGCCCGTACGCGAAGTCCGCGACGGGAAATCTAGCGACCGAGGACCTGGTCTGGATGCTCAACGGGCTCGGTATCGAGACCGGCGTCGACCTGGCGGCAATGGTGCAGACCAGCCGTTGGCTCGCCACCGAGTTGGGCCGGCCCTCGCCCTCGCGCGTGGTCACGGCATTCCGCAGTTGAACGCCTGCGGCGTTAGTGTCGTTCTCTTGGCTGGGAGGGGCGCATATGGCCGACATCGATGATTTCGACCTCGACCGGAGTACCGCTCAGGCCTGGGCTGAGTTCCAGAGCCGGTTGAGTGAAGTCATCTCCATGATCGATGACTCCGCCGACCTCACTATTGGAACCGGGTCAGAGAGCCATGGTCCGACGCCTTTTGTGAGACTCAGCAGCCCACGGCGCGACGTGATCAGATGTGAGGCTGCCAGCAACGCGGTGCTCGGAGATGACTTTCAGCTCTCCTCCGAGCTGCTCACGGAGATGGAACGGCTTGGGTGGCAGCCGCCCACGGTCGGCGATGAGAACTCTCCGGTGCCGCCGACGGCTAATTTTTGGATCGAATTCCCTCAAGTCGAATCCGATCGAATCAGCGAGCTCGCGGTCTCTGTGCTACGTGACGTCTACGGTGTCCAGCACCCGATCTTCCTCGCGCCTGATCAGCTAGCGGAGGTACTCCAGCCGCCTCCGGCGCCAATCGAGGGCGGCGCTTCAAGCAGAACTATGGAGTTGGAGCGGGCCGACCTCGTGCCGACCATGCCCCGCGACAAGCATCATCTCAACGGCTTGGTCGACGCTGAGCTTGCCAAGATGTATGGCCATCCGCCGATTCGCGACGCAGAAGGTGATGTCGCGATCAGAGTCGGTTCGACAATGCTCTTCCTCCGAGCCTCTCGGGACGCTCAGGAGGTTGTCATCTTCGCCGCAGTCGTGCACGATATCGCCGGTCGATCTCGAGCCGCCGAAGTGCTCAACGACTTGAACGCGGAGGCTCGGTGGGTGAAGTTTCAGCTGATCCGAGACCGGGTCTTTGTAAGCATTTCGGTGTTGTCCCGTCCCTTCGTGCCGGCCCATTTGCACCAGGCTGTCCGCATCCTCTCTGAGGTGGCCGACGGCATCGATGATGAGTTGGCCGCCAAGCTCAAGGGTCGCACCACCTTCAGTGAGCACGACGGGCCACATTGAGCGACCCTTCTCGTCACGGGCTCTGCCCGAGCTGTGCGCCAGGATGTACCGGCGGTCGCAGGTAGATTGGTGCCCGTGATGGATCCTCGGCAGCTCTACACCTTGGACGAGGCGGTCGTAGCCAAGCTCAAGGACCATCGCCCCGTGCTGATCCACCAGCTGGACGGCTTCGTGGATGCCGGGCAGGCTGGCCGGCTGTTTTCTGCGAACTTACTGGAAAATCTCGAGCACGAGGTGCTCGCCGAGTTTGACCACGATCAGTTGCATGACTACCGCAGTCGCCGACCCGCGATGATCTTCGACACTAATCAATGGAAGTCTTATGCGGACTTGCATCTGCGCATCTTTCGCGTCACAGACGGCCATGGTGAGGTATTCCTGCTGTTCAGCGGGCCTGAGCCCGATGTCCAGTGGGAGCGGCTGGCCGCCGCCGTCGTCGGGTTGATCGAACAGCTTGGCGTACGGATGACTGTCGGCGTGCATGGCATTCCGATGGCGGTGCCACACACCCGTCCCATTACGTTGACGGCACACGCTACTGACGCGTCGCTGATCAAGGGCTATCGAAGCTGGATCGACCGCGTGGAGGTGCCCGCCAGCTTTACAGGGCTGTTGGAGTTTCGCCTCGGACAGCTGGATCGCAAGGCCATGGGTTTCGCAGCACATGTCCCGCACTATCTGGCTCAGGCGTCATTTCCAGAAGCCACACTCACCCTGACCCGGTCACTCAACCAGGCCACCGGCTTGGCCGTACCACTCGAACCCTTGGAGAAAGCGTCCGCCAGCAACCTGGCCGACATCGCCGAGGAGATGGCAACTTCGACAGAGGTCCAGGAGCTGGTGGCGACGCTCGAGCAGCAGTACGACGCGCTGCAAGCTGAGCAACCGGACCGCGTGCCGAGCGCGGAGGAGATCGCCGCCGAGTTCGAGAAGTTCCTCGCGGAGCGCGAGCGCGAGAAGGACGACTGAGCTGCCGCTGCAGGACGCTCCCGCTCGTCTGGCGCTGGTTGAGCGGCTCAGAACGGCAGGTTGCGTATTCGCCGAGGATGAGGCCGACCTGCTGCTGGCGTCGGCGTCAGCGCCCGACGAGCTCGAGCGGATGGTCCAGCAGCGAGTTCGCGGAGTTCCACTCGAGCAGATCCTCGGCTGGGCCGAGTTCGCCGGCCTGCGGATCGCCGTTGTACCCGGGGTCTTCGTGCCGCGGCGGCGGACCGAGTTCATGCTGCGTCAAGCCCTGATGCTGGCTCCGCCGCAACCAGTGGTGGTCGAGCTGTGCTGCGGTTCGGCTGCGTTATCACTGGCCCTGGCGTCCACGCTGCCGCAGGTCGAGCTGTACGCGACCGATATCGACCCGGCCGCCGTGCGGTGCGCCCGCGC
>JBKOUS010000100.1:0-20924 GCA_046723505.1 Actinomycetota bacterium | reverse complement strand
CGAGCGGCCACGCGCCTCCGGATGCAGGCCAAAGCCAACATCGGCGATCCCTCCCCCTTCCAGGTGAAGGTCGATGCTGCCACAGAAGCCGCGCTCGGAGCCCCGCTGAGCCTGAATGGCCCAGCCGAGTCGTTCACCGCTGGTCCAGCCGGCAGCGGTCAGTGCAAGAAACTCCTCGGCGTCTCTGAGCTGATAGCCATCCGCCGGAGTCGGCACACTCGTCCAGCGGATCATCTCGGGATCGCGGCACTGCTCCACCATGCCCGGCAGATCGCCCCGGCCAGGCGCGCGCAGCGTGACGCCTGCCTCCGCGTCAATCAGGATCGGCACCCCGTCCGGGAAGCTCCGGGCCGTTGCAATCGCAGGTGGATCAGCATCCGCCATGAGCTTCATCCAACCTAGCGGCGCCAGGTGTGACAACATCTGATTGCTCGCTGCGCTCGCGTGATCGCGCTCCGGACGCCGCCTACTTCGTCGTCGCTCGGGGACGAGAAGCATATCCCCTCCCTCCTCCTCAGCACGGCGGCCGCGACCACGGGATTCTCGGCACCGGCCATGCCCACACGAGGCCGGTTCACTAGTCTTGCTGAGGTGAGCGGCGACGCCGACTGTGACAGACCCCTTAACCTCCCACCGCGATGACTGGCGTCGTTGTCAATTGCCTGCTGATCTTGCTTCTGGTGGTGATCCAGGGCATCTTTGTTGCCGCCGAACTTGCTTTGGTCTCGCTTCGGGAGAGCCAGGTCAGGCAGCTGGCCCATCGAGGCAAGCGCGGCCAGTTGATCGCGAAGCTGACCTCGAATCCAAACCTCTTCCTCTCCGTCGCCCAGGTGGGGGTCACCCTCTCCGGCTTTCTTGCCGCCGCTTTTGGCGCCGACAAGCTGTCGGATGATCTGGCCCCCGTCTTGGAACGACTGGGCCTCGGCATCGGTGCGGCCGACACAATCTCGTTGGTGTTGATCACCATCGTCATCTCTTACGTCTCGATTGTGATCGGTGAACTCACAGCGAAAAGGTTGGCGCTGCAACGCGCCGAGAGCGTGGCACTCGCACTGTCACCGCTCGTGGATTTCACAGGTCGAATTGCCCGACCGGTGATCTGGCTGCTCGGCGTATCCACCAATGTGATTGTTCGGATCTTGGGTGGTGACCCGAAGGTCTCGCGTGAGGAGGTGACTAATGAGGAGATCCGTGCGATCGTCAGGGGCTCGACCACTCTTGGCGACGAGGAGCGCCGCATCGTGGAGGATGTCTTCGCGGCCGGTGAGCGCGGCCTCCGCGAGGTGATGGTGCCGCGGACCGAGGTTGACTTCCTCCCCGGTGACATGCCGGCGCACCGCGCCGTGCGCGAGGTGATCAAGGCGCCGCACTCGCGTTATCCGGTGATCGGGGACTCCGCCGATGACGTCATCGGCTTCGTCCATGTACGCGACCTCCTCGATCCCGACGTCAGTTCGCGGACGACACCGGTGGCCGAAGTGGCACGCCCTGTGCTTTCAATGCCTGACACCGTGCGGGTGCTTCGAGCGCTCAGCGACATGCGACGCGGTGCTTCACACCTAGCGATCGTGCTAGACGAGTACGGCGGCACCTCGGGCATCGTGACGATGGAGGACTTGGTCGAGGAGCTCGTCGGTGACATCACCGACGAATATGACGTGGTCACCGAGGAGCGGGTTGGCGTACGCGGAGATCTGATGATCGAGGGGCTGACCACGCTGGACGATTTTGCTGAGAAGACCGGTCTGGTGTTGCCAGAGGGCCCGTACGACACTTTGGCCGGCTTCTTCATGGCCCGGCTTGGGCAACTGCCCAGTGTGGGCGATGTGATTTCGCTGGAACTCGCCTCAACCGACCCCCGCGACGAGGAACTGGCTCAGGTCGAGCTTCGGGTCAGCGAGCTGGATGGACGCCGGGCCGCCGCCTTCGTCGTCCACCGCCAGGACGGAAAGGAGTTCACTCCGACCTCGCCTTAGCGGCACCGCTGGGCAGGAGGTTCTTGGAGCGGGCCAGCACTGAAAAGGGCTCCGAGCGACGATGGCGCGCATGGAACAATGGCGCGGACGCCCACAGCGGCGCGCGATCTGGAAAGGAACAGCTGTATCTCATGGCCCCACACAACGGTGCTGGCAGGCCGCGCGTGCTCTCTCTTGCCCAGCCCACCGCGGACTCACTCCATCTCGGCAACTTCCTGGGCGCGCTGCGCCAGTGGGTGCCACTGCAAGAAGATCATGAAGCGTTTTACGGAATCGCCGATCTGCACGCGCTCACCGTCGCGACGCCGCCGGAGGTACTACGGGAGCGCACACTGCGCAGTGCGGCGCAGCTGCTTGCGGCGGGAATCGACCCGGCGAAGGCCACCGTGTTCCTGCAATCTCAGGTGCCCGAGCACGCGCAGCTCTGCTGGGTACTGGGCTGCATTACCGGCTTCGGCCAAGCCCAGCGGATGACGCAATTCAAGGACAAGGCCGCCAAGATGGGGCCAGAGGCCACCAACGTCGGCCTGTTCACGTATCCGGTCCTGATGGCTGCCGACATCTTGCTGTACCAAACCGATCAGGTACCTGTGGGGGAGGACCAGCGACAGCATCTTGAGCTGACTCGTGATCTTGCCGAACGCTTCAATTCCCGCTACGGGCCGACATTCGTCGTTCCCGAGCCGTACATCTTGCCCTCGATTGGCAGAATTGCTGATCTTGCCGAGCCCGGTACGAAGATGAGCAAATCGCTGTCCTCGCCGACCGGCATCATCGAGCTGCTGGATGATCCGGCGATCAACATCCGCAAGATCAAATCCGCGGTCACCGACTCGGGCCGGGAGATCATCTTCGATGAGGTCAACAAGCCAGGCGTCTCCAATTTGCTGACCATCCTTTCGGCGCTGACAGGCACTCCGGTCGATGCGCTCGTCGCTGAGTTTGCTGGCCGCGGTTACGGAGACCTCAAAAGCGCCGTGGCGGACGCGGTCACTTCCTTCGCAACCCCGTACCGCAACCGGACGCTGGAGCTGATGGAGGAGCGCGGCGAGCTCGAGTCCATCCTTGCCAAGGGCGCCGATCACGCCCGCGAGGTGGCCAGCGCCACGCTGGCTGACGTCTACGCGAAAGTCGGCGTGGCCTAAGTCGGATGTGACTTCTAGGCGCGTCGAGCTGTGAGCGTTGGGAATCGCGCGCCGCCGTGCTGAGCCAGGCTGACGCGCCGCTGTCCTGGACGAACGAACGAGCAGACACGCTTCTTCGTCTGCGCGTGAGTGAGGAAGGCAGCGGCTCCAAAGCGCGATCCTTGCGAGCGGAGCGATCAATCGAACATTGCGCGAGCAGCTCCCAAAATCAGCCGATCCGCTCATCGAGGTAGCACCAGCGCCACGATTCACCCGGCTCGAAGCTTCGTATCACCGGATGGCTGGTGTGCCTAAAGTGCCGCTCCGCATGCCGCCCAACTGAGGAGTTGCAGCATCCGACGTTTCCGCAGCTGAGACAGATGCGCAGGTGCACCGTACGCGTGCCTTCGCGGATGCAGTCTTCGCAGATGCCTGGACCGTTCGGATTGATTGCAGCGGGCGCGCGCTCAAGATGGCCGCAGGGCCCGGCTGCGACGGTCGGCGTGGTGACTGGTACGTCCTCGGCGAGCCGATCCGACCGCTCCGTTGCAACCGTCAGCATCGACTCCTCGATGTCGAAGGAACCGAGTACCTGCTCGATGATGTCGTGGTCAACCGTGCCGCTGGCGCGGATCTTCAGCACCTCGTTCCGCTCGATTTCGATGGTCTGCAGCCGTAGCCGCCGATACTGCTCAGCCGGCGTCTCGTCGTCTCCAGGCCTGCCGAGCTTCTCCCACATGGCCTCGGGTCGGGATGCGATGCGATCGCGCAACATCTCTACCGTCGTAGGTGCGTCGTCCGGGCCCACAATGTCGTCGAGATGGGCAATTGCGGCGTTACTGGATGTCTGCATCACTGTGGCCGCTTGTAAGGCGTCCGAGCGGGGATCCGGCCCGCGCAGCTTGAGCGCACGGACCAGGAACGGCAACGTCAGGCCCTGGAGCAGCAGAGTTCCGGCGGTGACAACCATTGCGGCGAAGATCAACGTCTCGCGGAACGGCACATCCTCGGGAATCAAGAAGGCTGTAGCGAGGGTGACCACCCCGCGCAGACCTGCCCAGCCGATCACCAATGCCTGCGACAACGGGACTGCCGCGGGACCGGTGTCCTTGTCACGGCGGAACAAGAAGGGACGCGTGCCGAGGACCCAGAGCAGCCTGATGGCGATGACACCGATCAGGACCGCAGCGCAGAACGCGGCGATCCGCGGTCCGGAGAGTTCGGATTCGGAGTTGGCCTCGATGATCCCACGCGCCTGCAGGCCGATGATCAAGAAGACAGTGTTCTCGAGCAGGAATTGGATGGTTGCCCAGTTCACGCGCTCACTTAGCCTGGACTGGCCTGACTGGATGACGGGCGACTTGTGGCCCAGGATCAAGCCTGCTGTCACGACTGCGATGACACCCGAGCCGTGAAAGCCGCCGATGTTCAGCGTTTCCGCCGGTAGGTAGGCGGCGAATGGCACCAGGATCGAGATCGCGGTATCAAAAACAGGCTGGGTAATCCGCATTCGGATAGGTATCACGACCAGCGCCACAACGAGGCCGACCGCAAACCCGCCGACGGCGGCGATCAGGAAACCGACCGTCGCCTGGGTGGCTGTGATGGTGCCCGAGATGGCGACAATCGCCACTCTGAGGCAGGTGATCGCGGTTGCGTCGTTCACCAACGACTCGCCCTCCAGGATGGTGACCAGGCGGCGGGGGAGGCCGATCCGGCGGGCGATCGTGGTAGCCGCGATGGCATCGGGTGGCGCCACGACGGCGCCCAAGGCAAATGCCACCGGAAAGCTCACCGGCAAGATCAGCCACGTGATCAGGCCGACGCCCAAGGCAGTGACGACAACGAGCAGCACCGAAAGCTGCGCGATGGATCGACGATTCGCGCGGAAGTCGATTACCGAGGTCCGGATGGCTGCGGCGTACAACAACGGTGGCAGAAAGCCAAGCAACACGACCTCAGCCGACAGCTCAGGGACGTGGATGAAGGGCAGGAATGAGACCCCGATCCCCACGAGCATGAGCAGCAGCGGCGAAGAGAACCTGAACCGATTCGCCAACGCCGTCACAGCGAGCACCGTGGCAACCACGGCCAGGATGCTGAGAGTGACTGTCACATAGCCATGCTTCCATCTGGTGTGGAATGGTGCTGGCTGCGGTGTGTAAGGATCTGGTTCGTGACCGTTTCGGGTGACCCCGACGGGTCGACTCTGCTGACTTCGGCCGAGGTGAAGGAGCTGCTATCGGCTGCCGTGGAGCATGCCGGTGGCTGTCTGGTCTCGTGGCGGCTCGATCACGTTGATGCCAATCCACGGCATTCGACGACGGCCACCTACTCGGCAGCCGTTGACTGGCCGACCGGACGCCGCACCGAACTGCTCGGTGCGAGCGCTCGAGCCGGAGGCCGCAGCGGCAACGACGAACGTGCCGTGATCTTCGGTGACGGAAAACGTGAGGTTGCGGTCTGGCTGTACCCGAACGACCCTGATCTGCCGGGATTGCAACGTGTGGCCGCGGCCGACGCGCTGGCCGCTCTGCTTAACGAGCATCGCATTCTTGATCATCCAGTGACGGGCGACCACATCTGTCTAAAGATGATCAGCTATCGGCCACGCCGCCGTGCCGTACTCAAAGCCTTGATCAAATCCAGCAGCGGCCCACGAACCTTCTTCGTCAAGGTGCTACGAGAATCTGTATACGCGCCGACGCTGCAGCGCCATGAGCTGCTACGCCGCGCTCGCTTTCCCGCCGCGCCAGTGGCAGCGGCCACGGCAGACTTCATTCTGGTGCTTCACGCACTTCCGGGCCGGCCGTTGACCCAAGCGATCTTCGACGAGCCGATGCCGTGCACCGCCGAGAGCATGATCATGTTGCTGGATTCCTTGCCAGCTGCGGTGGTTGAACTGCCGCGCCGACCACCGTGGACCGGCGCCATCGCAACGTACGCGGAGATGATCGGGGCCGCGCTGCCGGTGTTGGACCCGCTGCTACAGTGGCTAGTCGCTGAAGTTTCAGAGGTCCTGGCCGGAGCGAAGCCGGGCCAGGAGCCAACCCACGGGGACTTCCACGAAGGCCAAGTGTTCGTCGCGAACGGTTTGATCACCGGCTTGCTCGATATCGACACGGTGGGCCCTGGGCGTCGGGCTGATGATCTTGCCTGCATGATCGCGCACCTTTCCACGATGCAGCGGATGACAGCGGCACAAGCCGTCGGTCTGACGCGTTTGATCAAGCTCTGGCTGCAGGTCTTCGATACCCGTGTGGATCCGGCCGAGCTGCGGCTGAGGGCCGCCGCGGTTATCGTCTCGCTCGCCACGGGCCCATACCGGAGCCAGGAGCCGAACTGGCAAGCCGAAACCATACGCATGATCGAGTCGGCGGTTGCCCTGGCGAAGAGCTCGGGGCTGGTTTGAACCCGGCAGCAGCTTGATCGTTTGATGGGAGCCGTAGCTACGTCCCGGCAAGGCGATCGTCTTGACGGCTATGATCGGAAACGTATGCCTCGCTGGGGCCCTACGGCGCGGCACACTCCAACGCGCGGGCAGGGCACCGAGCAGGCGTGGACAACGCGTGCGACGATGCCGAGGTGAGTGCAGCGACGGAGTCTGGAACGCCATTCAAGGCCGTGTACGGGCCAGAGGACCTGGCCGAATTCGATCCCGATCTTGCGCTCGGTGAACCCGGCCAGTATCCCTACACGCGGGGCATCTACCCGTCGATGTACACCACTAGGCCCTGGACCATGCGCCAGTACGCGGGCTTCGGCACGGCCGCGGAGTCCAACGCCCGCTACCGCGAGCTGATCGCCAATGGCACGGCGGGTCTTTCTGTTGCCTTCGACCTGCCGACCCAAATGGGCTATGACTCAGACGCGCCGATCGCGGCCGGCGAGGTTGGCAAAGTCGGGGTCGCGATCGATTCGATCGAGGACATGCGGGAACTCTTCGCGGGCATCCCGCTTGACAAGGTCTCGACGTCGATGACCATCAATGCACCCGCGGCGGTCCTGTTGTTGCTCTACGAGCTGGTCGCCGAACATCAGGGTGTCTCACCGGCCACGCTTTCCGGAACGATCCAAAATGATGTGCTCAAGGAGTACATCGCCCGAGGCACCTATATCTTTCCGCCCGCTGCATCGCTGCGCCTCGTCGGTGACACCTTCGGCTACTGCCGTGAGCAGTTGCCGCTGTGGAACACGATCTCAATCTCGGGCTATCACATGGCTGAGGCAGGCGCGACGCCGGCACAGGAGATCGCGTTCACACTGGCAAACGGAATCGCGTACGTGGAGGCGGCATTGGCGGCTGGCCTCGCAGTGGACGATTTCGCGCCGCGGCTGTCGTTCTTTTTTGTCTCCCGCACAACGCTGTTGGAGGAGGTGGCCAAGTTCCGGGCTGCGCGACGGATCTGGGCGCAGCTGATGCGTGATCACTTCGGAGCGCGTGAGGAAAAGTCGATGATGCTGCGCTTCCACAGCCAGACTGCCGGTGTGCAGTTGACGGCTCAGCAACCGGAGGTAAATCTCGTACGGGTCGCGGTGCAGGCGCTGGCCGCGGTGCTCGGGGGGACCCAGTCGCTACACACGAACTCCTACGACGAGGCGATCGCGCTTCCGACTCCAAAGGCCGCCCGGCTCGCGCTGCGCACGCAGCAGGTGCTCGCGTACGAGACGGACGTGACAAAGACGGTGGATCCGTTCGCCGGCTCATACGCCGTGGAGTCACTGACCAATGGAGTCGAGTCAGAGAGCCGACGCCTGATGGAAGTGGTCGCCCAGCGGGGCGGTGCGGTGTCTGCGATCGAGCAGGGTTTTCAGAAGGCTGAGATCGAGCGCTCGGCGTATCAGGTGGCACGCCAGATCGACGCTGCAGAACGGGTTGTCGTCGGAGTGAACCGGTTTCAGCTCGAGGAAGACGAGCCGTACGAACCGCTGCAGGTGGATCCAGCCATTGAAGTGACCCAAGCTGCCAAGCTGGCCGCGCTGCGAGCCGGCCGAGACCAGAAGGCGGTCTACGCCGCCCTCGATGAGGTCCAGGCCGTGGCACGCGGGACCGGCAACGTGCTGATACCTCTCAAGGAGGCGCTCAGGCTGCGAGCAACGGTCGGCGAGGTCTGCGATGCACTGCGTGATGTGTGGGGGGTATACCGGCCGAAAGCATGACTGTCTTGTTACGACTCGGAACGCCTTCCGATCTGCAATAGTTCGGGGTGAAAGACTGAATGCGATGCCTGTAACCGACCCAGATGCAGCCCGACGCGCTGAGATCGTACGCCTCACCGGCGCTCTGAACGAGCGCCTTATTGCTATCCGGCGCGATATCCACGCCCATCCCGAGGTCGGACATCACGAGCATCGCACCACGGCGCTCATTGTCGATCACTTGGAGCGGGCCGGGCTCGTCACCAAGGTGCTTCCGGTTGGCAGCGGAGCGTATTGCGATGTGTTGCCGGGTGGCTTCGACGACTCCTCGGGTCTGCTGGGACTCCGCGCCGACATTGACGCACTGACTATCCCCGACGGCAAGACCGTCGACTACGCCTCCAAGAACCCAGGAGTTTGTCACGCGTGCGGGCACGATGTGCACACCGCGATCCTGCTCGGGGTCGGCATTGTGTTGTCCCGGCTACGCGATCTCGACATGTTGCCCAGAGGGGTTCGGCTGATCTTCCAACCTGCCGAGGAGACCAGCCCCGGCGGGGCGCTGGACGCGATCGAGGGCGGCGTGCTGCACGACCTCACCGAGATCTATGCGCTGCACTGCGACCCGAGAACCGATGTCGGCCAGATCGCGCTCAAGGTCGGGCCGATCACATCGGCGGTGGACCAGGTGAACATCGTCCTGAGCGGCGCCGGCGGGCACACCTCGCGGCCGCAACTCACCCAGGACATCATTGGCGCGCTCGGCGCCCTGGCGACCATGACCCAGTTGCTTTTGTCGCGGCGGATCGATCCGCGCAGCGGCGTGTCGTTGATGTGGGGATCCGTGCACGCCGGTTCGGTAGCGAACGCTATTCCCCGGACCGGGGAGATTGTCGGGACGCTGCGCGCCCTCGACGCGGAGGGGTGGCAGCGGGCCAAGCAGCTCATCCCTGAGCTGGCGGCCGAGATCGTCCGGCCCTTCGGAGTCGAGGTGGATGTGGCGGTCACCGACGGCGTGCCGCCCGCAGTCAACCATGCACGCGGCGTACGCCGACTCGCCAGAGCAGCCGAAGAGATGCTCGGACCCGATTCCGTCACCACGACTGAGCAGTCCCTTGGTGGGGAGGACTTCTCCTGGATGCTGCAGCAGGTTCCCGGTGCCCTGGGGCGTCTTGGTGTACGAACCCCAGGTGAGATCTGCCCTGACATTCATCAGCCAACCTTCGTCGTGGACGAGAGCTGCATCCCAGTCGGCCTCAAAATTCTCGCTGAAGTCGCGACCACCTTCGAACGAGTGGCGATCTGAGCGCCCATTACTGCCGCGCTTGAGAAGTAAGAATGTCTTCCAAGAATGCCGGCGCAGCGACCCAGCCTGTCGACTGGGACCGGCTGCGTGCCGCCGCCATAGCCGCGAGCGAGCGTGCGTACGCGCCCTACTCTGGCTATCCGGTCGGTGCGTCCGCGCTGGTTGACGACGGGCGGGTGGTGGCCGGCTGCAACGTCGAGAACGCGTCGTACGGGTTGGGCCTGTGCGCAGAATGTGGGTTGGTATCGGCGCTACACGCGAGTGGAGGTGGTCGGCTCGTCGCATTTGCTTGCGTGGATGGAAGCGGGTCGGTTCTCATGCCGTGTGGCCGCTGCCGTCAGCTGCTCTGGGAACACGGTGGTGCCGAGTGCCTGGTCGATACCCCCTCAGGCATCCTTCCGCTGAGTAGGCTGCTGCCCCAGGCCTTCGGGCCAGACGACCTGGCGCGAGACGATCATGAGCCTTGACCTGGACGCGCTGCAGGCGCTTCCGAAGGTGTCGCTCCATGATCATCTCGATGGTGGGCTGCGGCCGCAAACGATCATCGAACTGGCTGCTGACATTGGGCACAAACCGCCCGCCGACAATGCCGATGATCTTGGTCGGTGGTTCTTCGAATCGGCCGACTCGGGGTCTTTGGTGCCATACCTGGAGACCTTCGATCAAGCCATCGCGGTGATGCAGACAGCGGCGAATCTGCGCAGGATCGCTGCCGAGTTCGTGGCAGACCTGGCGGCCGATGGGGTCATTTACGGGGAGGCACGCTGGGCACCAGAGCAGCATTTGAGGGCAGGCTTGACCCTTGCGGAGGCCGTCGATGCTGTCCGCGACGGCCTGGCCGAGGGGATGTCGGCGTGTCGAGCGCGGGGGCAGGAGATCGAAGTGCGGCAGCTTCTCACTGCAATGCGGCAAGCGGAGCCGACGCTCGACATCGCCCAGTTGACGCTGCGTTATCGCTACCAGGGTGTCGCCGGGTTCGATCTTGCGGGGCAAGAGAAGGGCTATCCTCCGTCGCGGTTTCTGGAGTCCTTTCAGCTGCTGCGACGCCACAGCGCCTACTACACGATTCATGCCGGCGAAGCTGACGGCTGGGAATCCATCTGCGAGTCGGTGCAGGTCTGCGGAGCCAACCGGATCGGCCATGGTGCCGCGATCATTGAGGACATTCAGCAGGACGAGCGTGGCGTGGAGGTGCTCGGTGACTTTGCAGCATACGTACTCAATGAGCAGATCCCGCTCGAGATGTGCCCGTCCTCCAATGTGCAGACCGGCACGGTGGCCTCGGTCCAGGATCATCCAATCCATCGCCTCGACCGGCTTGGTTTTCGGGTGACGGTCAACCCCGACAACAGGCTTATGAGCGCGACCTCCTTGACCACGGAGTTCGCCCTGCTTGCCGAGGCATTCGACTACTCGCTTGAGGACGTGCGCCGGCTCGGGATCAATGCGGCGAAAAGTGTCTTCGCGCCATATGGGATACGCAAGGCGCTGGTTGCTCGTATCGCGTCCGGATAGGGCGCCACCCAGACTTGGGCGCGGATCTGGGACTGCACCTGTCCGGCTAGGGTTTAGCGCATGACTTCGCGTGTCTTGGCCGCAGTGGCCTGGCCGTACGCCAACGGCCCGCGCCACATCGGTCACGTCTCAGGATTCGGGGTTCCCTCAGACATCTTCGCGCGATTCATGCGGATGAGTGGACATGATGTCTTGATGGTGTCGGGCACCGACGAGCACGGCACGCCCATCTTGGTTCAGGCCGAGCTTGAGGGTTTGGGTAACCGCGAGCTGGCGGACAAGTACAACCGGGTGATCGTGGAGGATCTGCGCAGGCTCGGTCTGTCATACGACCTCTTCACCCGGACCACCACTCGCAACCACTATGCGGTTGTTCAGGATCTATTCCTGGGCCTGCACCGAAACGGCTACGTAGTACCGAAGACCGCGATGGGCGCAGTGAGCCCGTCCACTGGAAGAACGTTGCCGGACCGGTACATCGAGGGCACCTGCCCGATCTGCGGCTATCCCAGCGCGCGGGGTGACCAGTGTGACAACTGCGGCAACCAACTCGACCCAATCGACCTGATCAACCCAAAATCGCGGATCAACGGGGAGACGCCCAAGTTCATCGAGACGGAGCACTTCTTCCTTGACCTTCCCGCGCTGGCAGGCTCGCTCGGGAAGTGGCTGGGCTCCCGTGCCGACTGGCGCCCCAATGTGTTGAAATTCAGCCAGAACCTGCTGAAGGATCTCCGTCCACGAGCCATCACGCGGGACCTGGATTGGGGCGTGCCGGTACCGCTGGACGGCTGGCGCGACCAACCGATGAAGCGGATCTACGTCTGGTTCGACGCCGTCATCGGCTACCTCTCCGCATCAGTGGAGTGGGCCAAGCGCATCGGTGATCCGGACGCCTGGAAGCAATGGTGGATCGACCCGGACGCGCGGGGCTACTACTTCATGGGCAAGGACAACATCGTCTTCCACACCGTGATCTGGCCCGGGATCCTGCTCGGTCACAATGGCGAAGGTGATCATGGTGGGACGGTGGGGCCGCTCGGTGAGCTCCGCTTGCCAGACGAGATCGTGTCCAGTGAGTACTTGACGATGAGCGGCTCGAAGTTCTCCACAAGCCGCGGCAGGGTGATCTACGTTGGTGATTTTCTGCGCGACTTCGGCCCCGATGCCTTGCGTTACTTCATCGCAGTGGCTGGCCCGGAGACCACCGACAGCGACTTCACCTGGGACGAGTTTGTGCGGCGCATCAACTTTGAGCTGGCCAACGAGTGGGGCAACCTCGTGAACCGCTCGATCTCCATGGCGTACAAGAACAACGGCGCAATTCCGACCCCTGGCCCATTGCTCGATGTTGATCATGACTTGTTGCGCACCTCTCAGGGGGCGTTCGACACCGTGGGCGCATTGCTTGGGCGCAGTCGGTTCAAGCTTGCGATCACCGAAGCAATGCGGGTTGTCGGTGCTGCGAACAAGTACATATCAGACACCGAACCGTGGAAGCTAGGAAGCGATCCCGAGCGGCGCGACACTGTGCTGCACACTGCGCTGCAGGTCGTGTCGGACGCCAATACGCTTCTCACTCCGTTCCTGCCGCATGCCGCGCAGAAGGTCCATGAAGCGCTGGGCGGAACGGGTATTTGGGCGGCGCAGCCTGAGATCCGCGAGGTGAGCGAAGAGGGCGGCCCCGACTATCCGGTGATCATGGGCGACTACGCCAGCGAACAGGCACGCTGGGAGTCTCGCCCCATCACACCGGGAACATCGCTGCAGCAGCCAACCCCTCTTTTCCCGAAGCTGGACGAGACTCTCGGCGAGACTGGCCCTGCGTGGGCTCCGATCGAGGCCTGAATGTTCCGACCTGTCATCGTCTCAGCATTCTGTAGCCGGCTGAGACGCTGACAAGTCAACGCCGATCCGCAGTGAATCGACACGTTGCTCGAGTTGGCGCGGCCTCCTTCGGGCGTGTCAGTAGCAGAATGTTCCCGTGCAAGCAGGTCGTTCACTGATGCGCCAGGACCAGCAGCAAGCCAGTGTTACACCACTGGAGCTGTTCTTCGACCTGGTGTTCGTCTTCGGGCTGACCCAGGTGACCGCCTTCATGGCCGACGAGCTGAGTTGGCACGGCATTTTCCGCGGCGTGCTGGTGACGATGCTGCTGTGGTGGGCTTGGACCGCGTACGCCTGGCTCGCCAATGTGGTCAGCGCTGAGGAACGGCCGCTCAAGCTCGCCATCCTTGCGGGAATGTCGGCCATGTTCGTGCTGGCGCTATGCATCCCTGAGGCTTTCGACGACGCGCCCGGCGGATTGCGCGGGCCCGTGGTGCTTGCCGTGTGCTACCTGGTCTTCCGCCTCATGCACTTGCTCATGTTCCTGATCATTTCTCGGGAGGATGCCGGGCTACGGTCGCAGGTATTCCGGTTCGCGCCAAGCGTCGTCGCGAGCAGCGTGGTGCTGCTGGTCGCCTCGCAGTTCGAGGGCTGGCTGCAGACCGGCCTGTGGGTGTTGGCTTTGGTGGCCGACTACGTGGGGACAGCCTTGGCAGGCTTCTCTGGATGGCGGTTGCCGGCTCCAGGGCATTTCTCCGAGAGACACGGGCTGATCATCATCGTTGCACTCGGCGAATCCATCGTGGCGATTGGTGTCGGGGTGGCCCAGGAGCCGATTTCCTGGGTCATCATCCTCGCCTCCGTGCTGGGCCTGGTTTTGGCGTCGGCGATGTGGTGGGCCTATTTCGACGTGAGTGCGCTGCTGGGCGAGCATGCCTTGGCCAGCGAGCCTGCCGAGACACGGGCGCGACTCGCCCGAAACGCATACTCCTTTGCACACCTGCCGCTTGCGGTCGGCATCCTCTTGGTGGCCTTTGGGTTGAAGGAAGTGCTGTTGTACGTCAGCGACAGCAGCCACCACAGCCTCACCGATCCGTTGCCCAGCGTGGCGCTCGCCGCCCTGGTCGGCGGCGTGATCATCTACTTGCTAGGTCACGTCATCTTCAAGTGGCTCACCGTTCACACGATTTCCATCGTGCGGCTAGCGGCCGCGGCAGCCCTGCTCTTGGCAATTCCCTTGATCGCTGCGCTACCGGCGCTGGCTCAGCTAGCCGTGGTGGCAATCCTCGTGACGTGCGCAGTGGTGGTTGAGTCGGTGGTGTTCGCCGAATCCCGGCGCAAGATTCGGGACGAGTTGTCCCATCACTGACCCGAGCATCCAAGCGCACTCTGACAGGCGGTCCGCCAGATTCGCCTCCTTCGTCGCTCGCGAACAGCGACGAGACCATCCAGACGCACGGCCGCGAGCTCCTGCAGTCGGCGAAGCGGGCCGCCTGTCATAGCGCGGTGGTCAGGCGAAGGCACTCTCGCCGGTCAATGCCTGCCCGATCACCAGCTGGTGCACTTCGGAGGTCCCTTCGTAAGTCAGCACCGACTCCAGATTGTTGGCGTGGCGCAGCACTGGATACTCCAAGGTGATGCCGTTGGCTCCCAGGATGGTCCGGCATTCGCGGGCGATCGCCAGCGCCTCCCGTACGTTGTTGAGCTTGCCTAGGCTGACTTGCTGCGGCTCCAGTCGATGATCATCTTTGAGCCGCCCCAGGTGCAGTGCCAGCAAGAACCCTTTTTGCAGCTCCAGCGCCATGTCCGCAAGCTTCGCCTGGGTCATCTGGAGCGAGGCCAACGGACGGTCGAACACCTCCCTTGAGATGGCGTAGTCGATGGCAGTTTCCAGGCAATCCCGCGCGGCGCCGAGGACACCGAAGACGATGCCGAATCGCGCTTCGTTGAGGCAAGACAGCGGTCCACGCAGTCCAATCGCCTCCGGAAGCACGGAATCACCTGGCAGGTGGACATCCTCGAGCACCAGCTCGGAGGTGATGGAGGCTCGCAACGACAGTTTCTTGGTGATCTTGGGGGCCGAGAAGCCGGGCGTGTCGGTCGGGACAACGAAGCCCCTGATCCCATCGTCCGTCTGCGCCCACACGATCGCTACCTCGGCAACCGAGCCGTTGGTGATCCACATCTTGGTGCCATTGATCACCCAGTCCTCGCCGTCTCGCTTGGCGCGCGTCCGCATACCCGCCGGGTTCGAGCCGAAGTCCGGCTCGGTCAGCCCGAAACAGCCGATGGCCTCGCCCGTCGCCATCCGGGGCAGCCAGGTGGCCTTCTGCTCCTCGCTCCCGAACTTCCAGATCGCAAACATGGCAAGGGACCCTTGTACCGACACCATGCTCCGTACGCCGGAGTCGCCGGCCTCCAGCTCGAGACAGGCCAGCCCGTACGAGACGGCGTTGGCTCCGGCGCAGCCGTACCCCTGCAGGTGCATGCCGAGTAGTCCGAGAGCACCTGCCTCGCGCATCAGGCCTAGATCAAGATCTCCGCGCTCGAACCAGTCAGCGATATTCGGCTTGACGCGCTGCTCCACGAATTCGCGAACAGTAGCTTGGATGTCACGCTCCTCGTCGCCGAGAAGATGATCAATGCCAAGCAGCTCGAGTGGCCCCGTTCGGCTCATCGATTTGTCTCCGTCCCTCCGGGCTGAGGACTGCTCATCAACCTCAGTCCCGCCTTCTCGATCTCTTCCTCACTGAGCAGCACGTGTTCAGCGGCCGCGCCCAACGGCACGAAGCTGTCCTGGCTGGCCACCCGCTGCATCGGTCCGGTAAAGCCGCCCTCGACCAAGGCGGTGACAACACCTTCACCCACGCCTCCACTGTGCCGCGTCTCATCGACCACGAGGACTCTGCCCGTCGATCGGGCTGCCGCGAGGATGTCCTGGACCGGAAGTGGAGCCAGCCAGCGCAGGTCCAGCACCTGCGCAGCGAGGCCGGCAGATGCCAAGCGGCGGGCTACCCGCAGGCTCATGGGCACGCCGTTCCCAAAGGTGATCATGGTCAGCGCTGCCGATTCGCCGCCGTAGCTGCGCGCTTGACCGATCGGTACGTGCTCGTCATGATCGACTGCCAGCCAAGCCCGATCGCCTGCCTGGTAGAGGTCGCGGCGGTGGTACAGCGCGATGGGCTCGAGGAAGACTGACAGCGTCGAGTCTGTGATAGCAGCAGCGACACAGGTCCGCAACATTGCGGCCGCGTCGTCGGCGCGGGCTGGGCAGGCCACGACGAGCCCTGGAATGTCGCGCAGCACCGCCACAGAGTTGTCGTTGTGAAAGTGCCCGCCGAAGCCTTTCTGATAACCGAGACCGGCGATTCGTACGACCATCGGATTGGTGAAGCGGCCACGTGAGAAGAAGGGCAGCGTGGCAGCCTCGCCGCGTAGCTGGTCCTCAGCGTTGTGCAGGTAGGCGAGGTACTGCACCTCGGGGATTGGAATCAGACCGGCGAGCCCGGCCCCCAGCCCAAGACCGAGAATGGCCTGCTCGTCGAGCAGCGTGTCGAAGACTCGGGCGGTTCCATACTTCCGGGCCAGACGTGATGTGACGCCATAAACCCCACCTTTGACACCGACGTCCTCGCCAAAAACGATTACGCGATGCTCACAGGCCAGTAGCTCGTCAAGCGTGCGATTGATCGATTCGGCGAGAGTACGCGGTGTTGGCTGGTATGTGGTTCGGAGCTTCTCTACCGCGTCCGCGACTTTGACCGGGTGGCGCGGCGCTAGAGGAGCCATGACCTCCGCCGCCGAGTTGAGTTGTGGGTCGTCTGCGAGTCTTTCAACCTCCTGATCAATCTCGAGCCGAATGGCGTCGTAGCGAGCCAGGATCTCCTCAGCACTCGCGCCGGCCGTACGTAGGCACGAAGCCGCGGCCAGCAGTGGGTCACGGGTGTAGTCCGCTTCGATCTCTCGCGGTTTGCGGTAACTGATCTCAGCATCGCTGCCGGCGTGGCCCCCGAAACGTACGGTCCGCAGGTGGAGGAAGGCTGGTCGCCGCTCCTCGCGCACGGTGTCCGCGGCGTGCACGATCGCCGGCCAGGCGGTCGCAGGATCTGAGCCGTTGGCCGACACATACGCCAGTCCCGGCCTAGATCCGTAGGCCTCCTCGATCCATCCGGACGGCGTCGGGACCGAGATGCCGAAGCCGTTGTCCTCGCAGACAAACAGAATCGGCACTGGCAGCCCCCGATATGTCGTAGCCAGTGCGGCGTTGATTGCGCCGGCGGCTGTGGAGTGGTTCGCCGAGGCGTCCCCGAATGAGCACAGCACAACGGCGTCCTCAGGCCACTCGCAGTCCACCTTCAGCCGGTGCGCGCGGTGTAGCGCGATAGCCAGACCGAGTGCCCTCGGGAGATGTGAAGCGATTGTCGAGGTTTGCGGGATGACAGCCAGGTCGGGATGGCCGAAGACCTTGTGCCTGGCGCCGGCAATCGGCTCATCCGCCAATCCCATCAGGCCTTGCAATACATCTCGGACGGGCGTGGATCCTGGCACCTGATAGGCCCGCGCAACATAGAAGGCGCCCGAGCGGTAGTGCAGCAGCGCCGGATCCGTGGTCCGCAGGGCCAATGCGACCATGGCGTTGCTCTCATGCCCAGACGAACCGACGGTGTGGAACCCGCGACCTTCGCGCTGCAGCTCCCGGGCCACGAAATCCAGGTGCCGACTGGTTGCCTGCGCCGTGAACAACCCCCACCACCACGCCGACTTGTCAGAACTCAGTTGACCTATAGCCGAACTGGGTTCTGACAAGTCGGCGAGGGAGTCGCGGAAGTGACGGTCCAGCGGATCCATCAAGAGCCCTACAGGCGGAAGGTGGCGTCCGGAGTGAGCTCAACGATGTCCATCTGAGCCTTCTGCAGCCGCCCGGAGTAGTCCCAGTTCATCGCTTGCCAACGGGTGAACTGATCCAACACCCAGACGCCGGACTGCCGGGATCCGTTACCCGACTTGCCGTTCCCCCCGAACGGCAGATGAGCCTCGGCGCCAGAGGTCGAGTTGTTGATCGACACCATGCCGGCGCTGATCCTGTCGCGGAACCTGAACGCGTCCTTGGGATCGGTGGTGTAGATGGATGAGGAAAGACCGTACCCAGGAGCGTTCGCCATCTCGATCGCCTCGTTCAGCGACTGATAGCTGGCCACGCCGACGATCGGCCCGAAGGTTTCCTCCATGAAGATCCGATCTCCGGGGCGTACGCCGTCGACCACCACGGGGTGGTAGTACAGCCCGCTGCTCGGGTCGCCAACGAAGCCGTCCCGCGGATTGTCTGCCATGATCTTGCCGTACGCCGCTTGGACAGTGTGGTGCGGCTGGACCCAGCCTAGGAATTCTTCAAAACGTTCCGCGAATTTCGCATCCATCATCGGACCCATCAGGACGTCCTGGGTCGGGTCGCCAACCCTGGCGCCAGCTACGGCCGCATTGAACCGCGTCAGGAACTGATCATGAACTGATTGGTGCACTATGACGGTGCCAAGCGAGGTGCAACGCTGTCCAGCAGTGCCGAAACCCGAGAAGAGCGCACCCTCCACCGCAAGATCAAGATCGGCGCTCGGGGTAACGATCAACGGGTTCTTGCCACCCAGCTCCAAGCAAGCGGTCTGCAGATGGCGGCCGGTCAGAGCTCCGATCTCCTGGCCGACGGCAGACGAGCCGGTGAAGCCCACCTTGTCGATCAGCCTGGCCTCCAGCGACTGCTCGAGCCCTGAGAAGGTCGCGGCACCGTCTGCGTGCACGACATTGAAAACGCCGTCCGGCAGTCCGCCACCTCGGACGAAGAGTTGGTGAAATGCCGCGCTGCTCACCGCCGAGTACTCGGCGGGCTTCCACACGACGGTGTTGCCCGCCAGCAGCGCGGGCACGATATACCACGACGGTACCGCCACGGGGAAGTTCCCTGCGGTGATCACTACGACTGTGCCGACTGGCCGGCGGAAGGTGAACAGCTGCTTGTCCGGCATCTCGCTCGGCACGGTTTGCCCGTAGAGTCGCCGGCCTTCGCCGAGGAAGAAGTCGCAGGTGTCAATGATCTCGCGTACCTCACCCAGCGCTTCTCCGTACGGCTTGCCGATCTCAGCAGTGACCAGCCGTGCGAGTGCCTCAGCATTGTCCTCGACCAGCCGGCCGATGTGTGCGATCGCGCGGCCTCTGATCGGCGCGGGTATCGCCGCCCACTCTTCTTGTGCCTTCTTCGCTGACTCGGCGGCCCTCACGAAGGTTGAGGCGTCGCCAAAGGACACCTCGCCGACGACTTCGTCCAGGCGTGCCGGATTTGTGCTCGGTAGCGTACGACCACCGGGCACCGGTGCGCCGTCGACCACCGAGGTCACCAACCCGCGAAACGCGGATGGTCTCTGGGGGATCGCCTCTCCCGACGTTGCTCCACTCACGAGTACTGCAGCTCCTTGCTGGCGATGCGCACGACGGAGCGACGAGTAGCTCCGACGGCATCGTCAATCTCATCCTGACTCACCGACAGCGCCGGACGGAAGCGGATCGAGCGCTCGCCGCAGGGCAGCACGATCACCCGCTCGACCGTCCGCAGATCGGTGACCACCGCATCGCGCTCATCGCGGGTCTCGAGGTCAAATGCGACGAACAGGCCGCGACCGCGGACGTTACTGATCAGCCCCGAGTCGTCGCGAAGCTTCTCCAGTCCGGCCACCAATTGCTGGCCCTTCGGCCCAGCCTGCTCGATGAGACCCTCCGACTCGATGATCTCCAGTGCCCGGCGCGAGCGAACCATGTCGACGAGCCCACCACCCCAGGTTGAGTTGATCCGTCCGGAAACCGTGAACACGTTGTCAGGTACCTCATCGACCCGGCCGCCGGCCATGATGCCGCCGACTTGCGCCTTCTTTGAGAATGCGACGACATCAGGCTGGATCCCCAGTTGCTGGTACGCCCACGGAGTTCCCGTGGTACCGATCCCGGTCTGCACCTCGTCCAGGATGAACAGTGCATCGTGGGAGTGCACCAGCTTGAGCATGGCCTGCAGAAACTCGGGTCGCATGTGGTTGTCACCGCCCTCGCCCTGGATCGGCTCGGCGATGAACGCGGCTATGTCGTGAGGGTGCTCGGCGAACGCGCGTTCCGCTTGCTGCAATGCGCGTTCTTCAGCGGCAATCACCTGGTCGAGATGATCACTGAGCGGGTGGGTAATCGCCGGCACGTCGATCCTGGGCCAGTGGAACTTCGGGAATCGGTCGGTCTTGTTGAGTTCGGTGTTGGTCAGCGACAATGTGTAGCCGCTGCGGCCGTGGAAGGCGTGTGTCAGATGCATGATCTGACTGCCGAGGTTCCGGTCGACCCCCGCGGCCTCGTTCTTTCGGCTCTTCCAGTCGAATGCGACCTTGAGCGCGTTCTCGACGGCCAGGGCGCCGCCTTCGATGAAGAACAGGTGGGGGAGTGCGGGATCACCGAGCACACGTACGAAGGTCTCAACGAACTCTGCGTACGCGGTGCTGTACATGTCCGGATTGGCCGGCTTGTTGACAGCAATCTCGGCAAGCTCGGCCATGAACGTCGGATCGTCAGCGATGCCGGGCGGATTGACCCCAAGCGGAGCCGAGGCGAAGAAGGTATACATGTCGAGGTAGCGCTCGCCGGTACGAGCATCAACCAGGCGACTTCCCAGGCTCCGCTTAAGGTCGAGAACGAGCTTCATGCCGTCCGTCAGCACGTGCCGGGCCAGCACCTCGTGCACCTCCAATGGCTGGAGATGTGTCTGTTCGGCCATGAGTCTCCTTCCCCCGAGCAAAAAAAATCCACGTGACCCCCACACTGGTGCCACAGATTCTAACGCAGTCTACGCAAATTTGCGCCAATATGCCGAAGAGTCACCCAGTTCGCAGGGCTGCCGATTCCGCTGCATCGACAGGCCGGTGTCACAGTCCCAACACTGCCGACATCTCTGAACGGATCGTGGCAAGGATCGATCGCGCCTCGGCGCGACTGACGGCGAGGTCGGCGCTGCGTGGG
>JBKOUS010000149.1:0-5902 GCA_046723505.1 Actinomycetota bacterium | reverse complement strand
CAGCTCTGGAAGCCAGCGACCTGCGCGGACGATGTCGACGCCGGTGGAAGCCTCGTATCGGACATCGTCGCGATTTGCGAGGACGGGGATGTGCTCCGGCGGCACCCCGTACCCGCGAGCGAGGGGTTCGGCCCGCGGGTCGTCGACCACGAGCAGCTCACTCGCGGCGTGGTGCTCAAGCCACTCCCGTACGTACCGTTCGGCGGTTCCAGTGCGTGCGGCCAGCTGCGACGACGTGGCCGCACCGCTTTCTGCGAGTGCCCGATACAGCCCTAGTCTTTCACCGAGGTAAATGGTGTAGAGCTCCAACGCGCCCACGGCATTGCTAAACAGCCGCTCCCGCAACGCCTCCGTCCGGCCAACATCGGGCCGCATGGGCATCATGCCCCAGACCACCCCCAGCTTCCCCCGTTCTTGAGTTTCACGCTCTCACGTTTCTGAGTGGCCAGGCTCTCGTCATCGCGCTTCCCCGCGATGCGCGGCGTGCAGGCGTACACCCGAGATGCCCTTCAGCTCCACCGGCCCGATCTCGGTGAAGGTCACGTCGACCCCCGCGGAGGCATCGACGACCTCCTGGCTGACGAGGACCTCACCCGGCCGGGCGTATTCGGCGATCCGCGAGGCGAGGTTCACCGTTCGTCCGTAGTAGTCGCCCTGCTGGAACAGGACCGGTCCGGCGTGCAGCCCAACGTGAGCGGGCGGCAGGCCGGCGGACGATACCCCGTCTACCAACTCGAGGGCCGCCACCACGCCGGATCCCGGGTCGCGGAAGTACACCATCACCCCGTCACCAAGCCACTTCACCGGACGACCGCCGCTCTCGAGCGTGCTTCGAGTGACGAGTCTGCCCAGCCGCTCAGCCAGGTCGGCCGCGGCCTCGTCGCCACGCTCGTATGTGAGGCGGGTGTAACCGGTGATGTCGAGAAAGCAGATGGCGGGCGGTTGGGGGAGCGTCTTCAACAGTCCGGCGTCGGTCAGGACCTTCTCGAAGCCGCCGATGATATTCGCCGTCCACGACTGCGCCTGCTGCGCGTGCCAGATGGCCAGCACCGCTTCGTCTGTGGCTTCGTCCAGCGTTAACGTCTCTGGGGAAGAGGCGGTCGCGCCGAGTTCGATGGCCGTAGCGCCCCTGGTGAGCATGGGCTCCATCAGGTCGGATCGCCAGGCATCCGACTCCGTTGCGGCGGCGCGGCGCAGGCTGTCGGCCAGCACCCGGAGCGTGCGCTCGATCGAAACGGGCCGAAAACCTATGGCGAGCTCGATTTCGATGAATGGGACGACCGCCAGCTCGTCCTCTCGTACGCGATCATTTAGGGCTGGCGTGGCTCCTCCCGTCGCCTCGCGGATCAGCATCAGCAGGTTCAACGGGAGGCCTGTTCGTCGGCTCAGCCCCTCGAATGTCTCGTCGCTGAGCGTCGCGAATCGCTCGTAGGTCGGCGCGTCCATGAACCCCAGGTCACCCTGGCCGCGCGTGATGCTGGCGGCAAGGCTCTCCAGCGCAATGCCAGCGTTCTCTAGCGTCTGCGCCATCTGGACACGGCGCACGTCGCCCTTGGTCAGCCGGTCGGTGCTGTCCGGCGAGATAACGCCCAGCTCGATCAGACGGTCGATGTACCCAAGATCGACGCCGGATCGGTTGGCCGCGTCCGCCCGAGAGTACTCAGCCACGAGGCTAGGCTACTGGCCGGCCGGCTCCGGCCCACGGTCCGCCGATGGCTTGCCCAATGGCTCAAGAATTCGAGCCGGCGCGGCGCTCCAGGGCTTCGATGACAGTTGGGCAGACGTCGATCTCGTAGAGCCTTTCGACGCTCTGCATCCCGCCCGGGCTCTCCGCGTTGATCTCCACCACCTTGTCGCCGATCACATCGATGCCGACGAAATACATGCCGTCGGCCACGAGCTTCTTGCTCATCGCTTCGACGATGCCGCGTTCCACGTCACCGATCTCGAGAGGGACCGAGCGTCCGCCCGCGCTGATGTTGGCCCGCGGGTCGTTACCTTTGGGCACCCGCCGGAAGGCGGCCGGCTTCCCGTGGCGTTCGAGGATCTGTCCCTCGAGCAGGAAGATCCGGGCATCGCCGTCCTCACCGCCGTCGACGAACTCTTGAACGATCGCGTAGCCGTCTTGTAGTACCGCCTCCGTCATCTGTGCGAGGTTCGCTTCGCCCTCGTCCTCGATCATGAACACGTTCCGACCTTTGGCTCCGTACAGAGGCTTGACGACGGAGCGGCCGACCTTGCCGACGAACCGATCGATCGCTTCCGGGTCGCGCGTCACGAGCGATCGCGGTCGGATCTTCTCGGGGAACTCCTCCAGGTAGAGCTTGCTCGTTGCCCGTATCAGGGACATCGGGTCGTTCGCCACCGTTACGCCTCGAGCTTTGAGCATCTGGCCGAAGACCGCACCCAGTGGACTTGCCCACGGCCGCTCCTGCAGATCCTCGATCGAGTCGTTTCGCAGGAACAACGCATCGAGGTCGTCCATGACGATCCGTTCGGCGTCGCGCTCCTTGATGCGCTCCATGAAGCTTTCGAGCGTGTCGTCTTTGTCGAACTCTGCTGCATGAGCCCGGGCCACGAGCTGCCCATCGCTTTCCCAGAGCTCGACGTCTCCAACGCCGACGTACCAAACCTCATGCCCGCCCTGGGCCGCGGCCCTCGCCAGCCGCGTAGTCGTGTACTCGTCTATCTCGGTAGCGACATCATTGACGAAGAAGGCAAGCCTCATGCCGACACATCTCCTTCATACAGGTCCATGACCGACGCGCCCGCGCGCAGCTTGTCGAGGCGCTCCTGAGCGCCGGGCACATCCAGCCAGCGTGGACGGACCCATGGTGCTTGGACTACCTCGCGGTCGAGCAGGTCCTGGATCAACGGAATGTGGTCCAACGCGAGCTTGCCGACGAAGAGAACATCGAGGCTGCTGCCCTCGGCGAGGGCCTCGAGGATGCGCGTGATCCCACGGAGGTAGATTGCGTCCTTCACGGAGCCACCCCCGACGACGACCCGGATGGCGATGGACCAGGCGGTCCTCGCCGGCATCCGATGTTCTGCCCGTAAGGATTCGAAAATCTCCAGGAATCCGGCTCCGTCGAGCATCTTGCCGATGGCTACCACCCTCGCCGCGAGCACGCGGAGACGCCGCGGGTCCAATCCGCCGGTCAGGTACTCGGCGAGCACCGCAAGGCCCTCTTGGGTCTCGTCGTAGCCAGGCAGTCCGATCGTCAGCAGCGTCAGTGGTTGCCTGGCGCCGTTCTGGTACGTGACGACATGGGTGCCCACCTCGTGATGCAGCAAGGGCTCGACGCGGTCCGCCCTGAAAGCGGCGGCTTCGGGGATGAGCAGCCGGCCGAACGACACCATCAGTTCGGAGATGTCGTCGCGCACGTCGAGGTGAGCCGGGAAGTCTGGATACACCGCACGGTATCGATCGAACTCCGCACGAGCCGCCTTCGCGAATGCCCCGGCCGTGACGGTCCGGGTGCTGGGAGCTTGGGCTGGGATGGTCTCGAGCAGCTCCTCCGCGGCGGACGCGAGAGGCTGGGCGATCCCTCCGTAGAGCTGCAGCGACCCGTACACGAACCGTGAAGTGTCGCGATCCTCCAAGGCTGTGATTTGTCTTGCTATCTCGTCTCGCTTCGCCCGGAAGAGTGTGTGCAGCGCAGGGTCGGTTACGTTCTCGATCTCGAGGTTGTAGAGGTCACGTCGCACCAGGTCCGGCTCGAATTCCAGCGGTCTGAGCCGGAGAGTGGGGACCGTCCCGAAGTCACTCCGTTCGAAGTCCGCCCATGCCTCTGCTGCATTGACCGGCGTGACGTTGAGCAGCACGTTCAAGCTGCGCTCGATCTCGGTGAGGCGGGCGTCGATATCTAGAGCAGGCGCAAGCTGCTGGGCCGGGGATGTCACCTGACAGAGATACCCACCAGTCTTTACAAGCAACCTTCCTATGGCCAAGCGTTGTTCAGGCGGAACCACATGACCCGATAGGGTGCCGGGCGCCTCCGAACCAAACATCTTGCGGCGCGTCCTCTACCCTTGCGTTCGTAGAGCCGGAGGCCCCGGTCTCCTCCTGCTGCGAGCGACTCGATGTAGAAATTGGCGATGCACACCGCCGGGCCGACTTCGCGCGAATTGTCTAACGTCCAGGTCGAGCTGGAGACCGAGAACGGCCGCCGTACTTCTGGCCCATGACAACGTGCACGACCCGCACACAGAGCCCGTGGGTGGCAGCAAAATGTGGTCGAGCCCCCTGGGATGACGCACCCTTGAAACAGCGCGGTACTAGGGCGAAAATCGGCGAGCGAGTTTCTGAGTGAGGGGGCCGAGACCCTCCATCAGGCGCCTGAAGGGGTCATCTGGGTTGCGGCCCATCGCTAGGCACAAGGGGGAGCAGATCAATGTCCATGGCTATGCCCGAGTTCGGTGCCACGCATGGTGCTAAGCCTCCGGCACCCGGGCCGTCGGTGAGGGTGCAGATTCTCGCCACCGAGCATTGGAGTCTCTTGGCCACGCGGAGCATGACGTGGTCTGAGGTCATGAGTCGAATTGTCATCCACCTGACTGTGCTCTCGGCATCACTGGTGGTGCTAGCACTCATCGCTCAAGTGGACGGGTTCGGGCGCGCGTTTCGGGTGCTCTCGATCGGATTGGCGGCCGCAACCTTCGTGCTTGGCAGCCTAACCAGCCTTCGAGTACACAACGCCAGTGCCGACGACGTTGCGATGCTCGCCGGGATGAACCGGCTTAGAGGCGGCTATGTTGACCTGGATCCCGGGATCGAGGAGTACTTCGTGACATCTCGATACGACGACCGCACGGGCGTTATGGCCTCCTATCTCATGGGCACGCCCCGGTCGGTTGCCAGTCATGTATTGGGCAGTACGGGAATGTTTATCAACGTCGTCAATGCCATTGTTGCTGGAATTCTGGCCGCCCTGGTCGCGGAGGCTGCCGATGCGCCGGTTTGGCTCATCGCCAGCGTCGGCACGGCAGCCGCCTTGGCGTACCTGGGCGCCGCGATCGCCATATTTGGTCGCATGTTCACTGGCGACACTCTGCCCAGCCACTTCCCATCCCCAGCGGAGTGATCTGACAGCAAAATCCATCGCCCGGTAGCGGTTGAGACCATATCGGCGTAGCGGCACGGCGGCCCGGCGCAGGATGTCAGAGGTTTACGGCGCCACCACGAGTTTCAGGAGTTTCTGTGCGCCAATGGGGGCGATGCGCTGATCGATGTCGAGGTGCGGGACGGCGGCCGTATTGGCCGGACTGATGAGCGCGCAGATCCGCCACGGCGGGCTATGTGCTAGCGGAGGAATGGACAACAGGTTGCTATTGCCGCGCAGGTCGCGCCGCCCTCCTCGGCTGAGGGGTCCGTGGCGCGAGCTGGGGAACGGTTCGGCCAGGTGGTGATCCGCTCTCAGGGACGATGGGCGCCAACAAGGTCGACGACCGAGCCGGTGAGCCGAGCTTGTTCGGCGGCCCAGGTGAGGTGGTGCGCAGCCAGCGCTTGACGCGGATCCGGAAGGTGAGCGGCCGGATCACCGGAGACCAGAGCATCCAAGAAGGCGCGGATGAGTCCAGCGTCGCCGCCACCGTGACCCTTCAATCCCTTGGGCACGTCGACGGTCGGGATCGGGACGCTCTCCCGCCGACCGGTGCGGAAGTCGAGCAGGTCGAGCACCTTACCGTCGCCCTGGATGCACCCGTGGGTGCCGAACAACTTCGTCTTGCGGAACTGATAGCCGGTGAAGGCCGTAGCGGTGAAGCTCGCCGTGACGCCACCCTCGTATTCGATGGACACGACCTGGTGATCGACGACATCGTTGTCGCAGGCATAGACGCAGCGGCCGTACGGGCCGTCCCGCAAGGCCGCTAGGACACCTTCGACGGTAAGGTCGGA
>JBKOUS010000170.1:0-14274 GCA_046723505.1 Actinomycetota bacterium | reverse complement strand
CCCCCCCGAGAACTACACCTCTGACGTGTCGTCGGCAGCGTCAGATGTGTATAAGAGACAGGCACCGGTCAGGTCCAAGAAAGCTTCGTCAATCGACGCCGACTCGACAACGGAGGTGACCGATCGAAAGACGGCCACGATCGCCTTGGACACTGCGCTATAGCTGTCGAAATCGGGAACCAGGAAGGTGGCGTGCGGCGCCAGACGCCTCGCCTCCGTTGACGGCATGCCGGAACGGACGCCGCGCGCTCTCGCCTCGTACGTCGCCGATAACACGACCCCCCGCGGCGAACCACCCACGATGACGGCTGTCCCGCGCAGCTCGGGGCGTCGACGCAGCTCAACCGAGGCGTAAAAGGCATCCATGTCGACGTGCATCACAATCCGGGACGACATACCGCCTCCTATCGAACGTGTGTTCGATACAAGACTAGCCGTTCTGTGCTGATTTAGCTCGACGCCACGTCGATTAGGCGCTCGCGCACTGCGCTGAATCCGATTGCGCGCTCGACCAGACGCAAGAAGGCCCTTGCATCCCTGACGAGATCATCCGCCTCGCGCGCATTCACGATGGAGGTCGCGCCTGCGCGGATGGCATCACGCTTGGTCTCGGTGGCTGCGAAGAACGCCGCCCACTCGGCAAGTTCGGGCGCGACTTCAGCCAGCATGTGCCAGGCATTGCGGGGACGGCCATCCAGCCGGCCCATGCGGGGCGGTGCTCGATGTGTGAGCACGATCGCCACCACGCGCAACGCAGCAAGATGGGCGGCCAGGTACCGGTCGCTTGGACGTCGCGCGAGCTCCGCTTCGGCAAGGGAGCCGCGAGCGCGCCGTAGGTCGTCGTTGCAGTCCATCAGGCCCTCTGGTCGTTTCGGATCGGACAGCTCGACCCCAAGTTGGCAGCCTCGATGCAGACGGGGGTCGAGATCCATCTGCATCAAGGCAAGCCCGGAGTGCGTGCCGCGAACACGCACCGTGTCGGCCAGGCGTTCGATGTGTGGCTGATCACCCAAAAGCCATATTTTTAGAACGCCTGTTCGAACATAGACCAACTTACACCTCGGGACCGACAATTCGTCAAGCGAATGTATGCCGCTGGAGGCACAAACCATTGACGACTCTTCGATGGATCTGCAGATGCGCCTCCTGGGTGACCGGCTCAGGTGATCCGCGCACAGCGCGGCCCTATGATCCAGCCCATGACCGACAACTCTGAGAAGACTGCGCTGGTCACCGGAGCCTCATCTGGCATCGGTGAGGCGACCGCCCTGCAACTTGCGGAGCTCGGTTACGTCGTCTATGCCGGCGCCCGGCGAGTCGATCGAATGTCGGAGCTTGCCGATCGCGGTATCCGCACTAGACCGGTCGACGTCACCGACGATGCATCCATGGTGGCGCTGGTTGAGACGATTATCGCCGACACCGGACGCGTCGATGTGCTGGTCAACAACGCCGGCTACGGAATGTACGGCGCCTTGGAGGACGTGCCCATCGACGAAGCGCGGCGTCAGTTCGAGGTGAACGTTTTCGGGCTGGCGCGCCTCATCCAACTGGTGCTCCCCCAGATGCGAGCCCAAGGCGACGGTTACATCGTGAACATCTCCTCAATGGGAGGCAAGATCTGGGAGCCGCTTGGCAGTTGGTACCACGCGAGTAAGTTCGCCGTCGAGGGGCTGAGTGACAGCCTGCGTGTCGAAGTGGCGGAGTTCGGCATCAAGGTCGTGATCATCGAGCCGGGCACCATCCGGAGCGAGTGGTCCGCAATCGCAGCCGACAAGCTGGAAGCAGCCTCAGCGCACACTCCGTACGCCCGGCAAGCCAAGCTTGTCGGAGCAGGGCTCCGCTCAGTCGAGCGCTTGCCGATTGCAGGCGGGCCTGAGGTGGTGGCCCAGGTTATTGCTAAAGCGGTGCAGAGTCCCAGACCGCGTACCCGATACCCCGCCGGGGGTGGAGCGCGGGCCATTCTGCTGGCTGAGCGAATCTTGCCTGACCGAGGCTTCGACCGGTTCATTCAGTTGAGCTACCGGTTCGCCTCGCGCTGACCCGGCTTCGACCGTGGCCTGCCGCGTTATCCGCGCCCTTTCCCGTCCTTGGCCGGCATGAGGCCGGGCGCCGCGAAAGGACAGGATGGGGCGGATCCTTGCCGAATTCGTGACCTTGATGCGGAAACGGCAGAGCCAAGGTGATCTTGACCTAGGTACCCCAACCCATACTGAAGACTTCGAATGTTGTCGCCATCGGAACTCCCAAGCGGGTTCCTGCCTGGCGCGCGCCGCTCTCCAAGAATTCCTCGGGATCGAAGAACTCCCACCCCAGCCCGTCGATGTAGGCCTTGTGCGCGGCCAGTGACGCGACCCCGCGTTGAAAGGTCTCGGTGGTATCCACCCCATGCCGCCCGTCCGGAGAAGAGGCGGCCCACACCTCCCTCACGCCGCCCCAGCGCTGCAGCCCATCGTCAATCTGCTCGCGGAACACCCAACGGTTCCCTGCATCCCGTACGGCATCCAGAGTCGCCCGCCCCGCGGCGATGTGGTCGGCCTGATTCAGGTTTTGACCACCCCAGGTATCGCGAAAGTTGTTGGTGATCACGATCTCTGGTCGATGCCGGCGTACGCTCGCGCAGATCGCTCGACGCAGCGGCACTCCATACTCCAGCACTCCATCGGCCAAGCCGAGAAACTCCACAGTCTCGACGCCGACAATCCGCGCCGACTCGACCTGCTCGGCCTCGCGGACCTTCCTGGCCTCGGCCGGTTCCATTCCGTCAATCCCAGCCTCGCCGCTGGTCACTATGGAATACACCAACGTCTTTCCCTGAGCTGTCCAGCGAGCTACAGCCGCTGCAGCCCCGAACTCAAGATCATCTGGATGCGCCACCACGCAGAGCCCAGTGGTCCAGGACTCATCCACGGGTTCGAGATCTGGCATGGGCTCAGAGTACGGCTGCGAGCGTCGGCAATCGCGCGCCGCCGTGCTGAGGAGGAGCAAGCAGACACGCTTCATCGTCTGCGAGCGACGACGAAGCAGGCGGGCTCGGAGCGCGATGCGCGAGCAGCCCAAAAGGAGGGCTGCTCGCGGTTCAGTAGGCCACCTTTACGCTCCTCCCATGGAACTCGTGCCGTTTGCGACCAGCTGATGACCGATTCCGTGGTTGTGATCGGCGGCGGGTTGGCTGGCTTGGCTGCCGCGGCACGGCTCGCCAAGGCGGGTCATCGGGTTGAGCTCTACGAGCGTTCCGACACGCTGGGCGGTACCTGGGCGCCGTATCGGCTCCCGAGTGGTCTCATGGTGGACGATGTGCCGTCGATCATCGGCTTCCCAGCGCCTTGGCGTGATCTCTTCCGCAAGAGTGGCCGCCCGCTGGAGGCCGAGTTGGCCCGGATGGGCTACGCCCTGGGGCCGGCTCGGCCGGCAACAATGATCTTCGCTGACGGTGCCGAGCTGACACTGCCGACCGATCGTGGCGGTCAGTACGCCACCCTGGCGGCGGCGTACGGCAGCTCTGTGGCAGCGCGTTGGGGAGCGTTGCTCGATCGGCTCGACGTGGTGTGGCAAACGCTGCGTGGGCTGGGGATGGAGGCCGAGCTACGCAGCCCACGTCAGCTGGATCGGAGCGTCAGGCGGAGCCTCTTCGGCCAACGCATGACGCTGGCAGACCTCGCAACCTCCATCGATCATGATCATCTCGGCGCGTTGATTCGCAGCATCGCATACCGTTCAGGTTCGGTGCCCGAACAAACTCCGGCCTTCGCAGCAGTGGAGCTGTCCTTGCAGCGCACATTCGGGCGCTGGCAGGTGCTACCTCTCGACATCGACTCCAGGCTCGATGTCGGCCGGTCCTCAGTCCTCATCGAGGCCCTTGCGGCCCGCCTGGAATTGCGCAAAGTGCGCGTCCACCTCGGCTGTCCGGTCGAGAGCATCGAGCTTCGCGACGGCCATGTGACTGCCGTTGTGACCAGCGACGGAGACCGCCCGGCGGCATCGGTCATCGCCACGTGCGACCCGTGGCAGACCTTCAACGACCTGCTGCCGATCACGGCCGATCGGCGGGCCAGACGGCAGTTGCGCAAACTCAGCCCGGCAGCAGCACCGACCATCACCCACCATGAAGCGCCGGAGCCCACTGCAGTGCTCCAGGAGACGATCGCCCTCGGCGAGGCCGGGGTACCGAGCGTCAACTACGTGCGCCAGCTCGCCGGCAACAGGCTACGAACAACTCACGATTTCAACACGACGCTCCCCAAGCCCTCATGTGGAGCGGCTTGGAACGGCTTTGCGAGCTGGCTGCGCCGACCCCCGGTGACGACCAAGATCCCGGGCCTTTACACCGCAAGCCCATCATCCCCGGCAGGTCCCGGTGCATCCCAGGTCGTGCTCTCAGCTGGCCTGGCCGCTTACAGCTGCCACGATCATCTCAGGGCCAATGCTTGATCGCGGCAACTTTGGGGACCCGGACAACTTCCGTATACTCAGATGTTTGTTCCTTCTGAGTAAGGATCTTCCTTCTTGACACACGCGCAGAGCGAGACGAGTTCCAACAGCGTGACGAACACATCTCCGGCCGCCGGCGCTCTGGAGCGCGAGCTGGCCGCCGAACAGGCTCACGTGGATCGCGTGTACGCACGGCTTGTCGACGCGACCCGCTCCGCCCAGCAGGTTGCGCGGGAGGGCCTCTCCCTCTATCAGTCCGACCGCAACTCCTACGTTCGCGAGGAGGACGGTACTGGCCTTTATGAGCGCGACGTCTTTGCCTTCCAGGCCGCCCGACGGCTGGCTGTGCTGGATGCCGAGCAGGAGGGGCTGGTTTTTGGCCGGCTGGACCGCACGGACGGCGAAGTCCGCTATGTCGGCCGTATCGGCATTCGCGACGCGGACTACGAACCACTGGTCATCGACTGGCGCGCCCCCGCGGCGGAGCCGTTCTATCGTGCCACCCCCAGAGATCCCATGCAGGTGGTCCGGCGCCGGGTGCTGCATTGCCGTCGTGACCGGGTGGTGGGCATCGAGGACGACCTTCTCGACGGCGAGAGCGCGGATCGGGAGCTGGTCGTGATCGGCGAGGGCGCGCTGCTTGCGGCACTGACACGCGCTCGTGATCACACAATGCGGGACATCGTCGCCACCATCCAGGCCGAGCAGGATGAGGCGATCCGCGCCCCCTACCAGGGCTTCACCATGATCAGCGGCGGACCTGGGACGGGGAAGACCGTAGTCGCGCTGCATCGCGCGGCGTACCTGCTCTACTCCAACCGGCGCCGCTTCGAGTCCGGTGGTGTCCTGGTGGTTGGACCGAGCCAGGGCTTCATGAACTACATCGCACGGGTGCTGCCCTCGCTTGGTGAGGATTCAGTGACCATGCGCTCCATCGGTGCCGTGGCCTCCGACGTCGTGCGGATCACCGGTGATCGCGTCGATCCGCCACGGGTTGCGGCAGTCAAGGGCAGCCTGCGCATGGTGAAAGTGCTGCGGCGGCTGGTGCATGAGCCACTGCAGGAAGTGCCGCTCGAGCTGCGGATCACGGTAGACGGCATTGTGTTGGTGTTGCCGGGAGCGACGCTGACGCGGATCCGTTCTCGCGTGCTCGCGCACCACAAGCTCAACAGCGGCCGGGAAGCAGCCGAAAGGGAGTTGCTTGCCGCACTCTGGCGGATCCTGCATCCGGACTCCGAGGGCGGCGCCGATCATGATCATGGACGCGAGGAGTTCGAGGACCGCGTCTCCGAGCTCGCCTCATTCAGAATGTTCTGCAACGCGTGGTGGCCTGCAGTCAGTGCGCCAACAGCGCTCGCCCGGCTAGCCGATGTCGAGCTGACCAACAGGGTTGCGACATCGATACTGTCCGACGAAGAGTGCGAGTTGCTCAGTGCGAGCTATGGCCGTGCGACGGATTGGACGGCCGCGGACAGCGCCCTGCTCGATGAACTGGTGCATCTGCTCGGCCCGCCCCCAGTGCCAGATGACCAAGAGCTGCCCGGCTTCATCGATTTTGACTCTGGGACTCAGGAGGTCTTCACGACCGCGGACCTGCTTTCACCTGCGCGAGAGGTCGACCCATTCGAGCTGCCGCACGAGACGTTCGCCCACCTTCTGGTGGATGAAGCCCAGGATGTGAGCCCGATGCAGTGGCGCATGCTGCGGCGGCGTGGCGCTAGCGCCAGCTGGACCATCGTGGGCGACCCCGCCCAAAGCTCCTGGACCGACACTGAAGAGGCGAACCGCGCGATCGAGGAGATCATCGGGACTGCGCCAGTGCGGCACTTCCGGATGAGCACCAACTACCGCAGCCCATCGGAGGTCTTCGACTTGGCCGCGAAGATCGTCGTCGCGGACTTCCCCGACGCCGACCTTCCCACTGCAGTGCGCTCAACGGGTCAACAACCGCGGCTCATGGTGCCGGCCGACGCCACTCCTGGTCCCCCCACGATCGCCACAGCCATGATCAACATCGTACGGACGCTGCTGGCCGAGGTGGAGGGGACCGTCGGCGTGATCTGCCCGCCGTCAACAAAGGACGAGCTGGCGACCCAGCTAGCGGAGGCCCAACTGGCCGGCGCTGACCGGGTGGCAATCGTGACACCTGTCGAGGCGAAAGGTCTGGAGTACGACGGAGTATTGGTTGTCACACCTGACGCCATTGTGGCTGAGTCGCCAGGCGGCGTACGCGCGCTTTATGTTGCTCTCACCCGGCCAACCCAACGGCTCGTCACGCTCGACGCCGCACCTGATGCAGATTGGCGTAAATCTCTCGAGTAGCGCGGGACCGATTCTGGGTAAAGAAATGCAGCCCGGGTGCGCCACGACTCAACAGCTCCTCGGACAACTCCGTCCCGATCCTAATCCCTACCCGTCGAACTTGATCATCGTCGTCAGCGACCTCGTTGATCCGGTCTGTCACCGAGCGAGGTAACGCTGCCCCGGACAGCTCAGCGAACCGGGTCACTTGGCGCACATTGGTGATCGGCATGATCCCCGGAATGATCGGAATGTCGCAGCCGAGCGCCCTAACCCTTGTTACCAGGGCGAAGTAATCATCGGCGGTGAAGAACAGCTGGGTGATCGCGAAGCTGGCTCCGGCCTGTGCCTTGGCAACCAACACCCGGGCGTCAAGATCAAAATCATTCCGCTCTGGATGCGCATCAGGGAACGCGGCGACGCCGATGCAGAAATCGCCAAGTTGACGTACCATCGCCACCAGCTCGGTCGCATTCTGCAACCCTTCGGGATGAGCTTCCCAGGGCACGCGGGGCCCACCCGGCATGTCGCCTCGGATCGCAAGCACATGATGAACACCGGCTGCGGCGTATGCGCCGATCACCCGTCGCAACTGATCACGACTTTGGCTTGCGCACGTGAGATGCGCCATCGTCCGTAGCGTGGTGTGCTGGGAGATCGCCTCCGTGGCCTTGATCGTCCGCTCCCTGGTTGATCCGCTGGCGCCGTAGGTCACCGAAACGAAGTCCGGACCGAGCGACTCCAATTCGCGCACTGCCTGCCACAGCTGGCGCTGCTGAATTTCGTCCTTGGGTGGAAAAAATTCAAAGGAGAACAGTGGTCGGTCGCCTGCCGCCAGCACGTCAGCGATGCTGGGCGTACGCGGGCGCCACAGACGATCGCGGCCCGGCATGCGAACACCCTAAGGAGGGGACTCCTTGCTGCGTCCGTAGGCTCAGCATGTGGTCAAGAACCCGCTTGTCAAGGGCGCAGACGCCGTTCTGGATCCGCGGGCGCCCCTGTCACAGGCGTTCCGGGACGCGGTGTCGGCCGAAATCAGTGCCTTCCTGAGCGAGCAGTCATCAGTTCTCGATTCCGTGGGGCCAGAGCTCGTTCCGGTGCATCTCATGGCCAGCCAGATGTTGTGCGGAGGCAAGCGGATACGGCCCGCCTTCTGCGTCTGGGGCTATGTCGCTGCTGCCGGGATCCCAACAGATGAGGAGCTCAAGCCGCTGCTCGCTGCAGCGGGAAGCCTTGACGTGCTCCACGTGAGTGCCCTCATACACGACGATCTGATGGACTCGTCCGACCTGCGACGCGGGCGGCCCGCTGCCCATCGGCAGTTCGAGGCGCTGCACGCAAACGCCGGCTGGCTTGGTGACTCGGCCGCCTTTGGCCGGGCCGGTGCCATCCTGCTCGGCGACCTGCTCCTCATGTGGTCGGCGCAGATGCTGCACGGCGCCGGCGTTGACCAGTCCACCCTGGAGCGGGCCCTGCCGATCGTCGAGGCAATGCGTACCGAGGTCACCTGCGGCCAGTACCTCGACATGGTGGCGCAGGCGCACCCGCTCCGGAAGCGGGCTCCGGCGATCGGGTCGCTGCGGCCCACCATCGAGCTGGCACTGGACGACGCCAGCCGAGTTGTGGAGTACAAGGCCGCGCGCTACACGGTGCAGCGGCCATGCCAGATCGGCGCCGCGCTTGGCGGCGGTGACGACGAGCTGTACTTTGCCCTCGGCGCGTACGGCTCGCCGCTGGGCAGAGCCTTTCAATTCCGTGACGACCTTTTGGGTGTCTTCGGGGATCCGCAGGTGACCGGCAAGCCCGCCGGAGATGATCTTCGAGAGGGCAAACGTACGGTGCTGGTGGCGCACGCGTACGCGCACGCCGGCGACGCCGGCCAGAAACTTCTGCTGCGACGGCTGGGAGACCCTGCACTGGACGACGCCGGAATCAGTGAGCTGCAGCAGGTGATTGTCGAGTCGGGCGCCCGCGACGCTGTGGAGTCAATGATCAACGACTACTACGAGCGCGCGCTCAAGGCGCTGCACGATACCGAGATCACCGAGGAAGGTCGAGCCGGTCTGACTGCGCTGGCCGATGCTGCAGTGCGGCGTGAGTTTTAGTCGTCTCTCACCGAAACCTCTCTTGCGGCTCAGGACCGTGACACAGGCTCCGACAAGGCCTGCAACGTATAGCGCTCCATCGCCGGATCAGCCTTCCAGGCGGCGCGAAGTTTGCCACTGAGCCGCAAAGCCGCATCCTGCGGATCGGAGGCCTGGGTGATCGCCCGCACGACACAAACCCGCCGTGCCCCAGCCTCGATCACATCGTCAATGTTGTCCAACGAGATCCCGCCGATGGCGAACCACGGCTTCGACTTGATCACAGTGACGGGCGCCTTCCGGGCGGCATAGCGGACCAGGTCAAGGCCAACCGGCTGGTAATCGGGCTTGGTCGAGGTGGCGTACACCGGCCCAACACAGAAGTAGTCCACATTGCGGTCTTTGATCGCCTTGTCGGTTTGCCGCGGCGCATGGGTGGAACGGCCGATAAGGGCCCAGCGATGCAGGTACTTACGGGCTCGCGCAGCCGAGCCGTCCGACTGACCGAGATGCAGCATGTCGGCCTGGAATCGTCCGGCCAGCTCAGGGGAGTCGTTTACACAAACGATGCCTTGGTACGGTGCCGCGGCCTGGCGGGCGATTTCGAGGGCCGCCAGCTCTGCCTCCGGTTTCATGTCTTTCTGGCGGATCTGCACGATGTCGACGCCCCCAGCAAAAGCCGCATGCAAGAAGCCCTGGAGATCGCCTTGCATCTCCCGTGCGTCCGTGCACAGGTAGAGCCGGGCCAGGCGGAGGCGGGCCTCCAGGCCCATCAGCGCAGTCACATAGCCACGATAGTGGCCCTCACCCAGAGGACTTGTGGCGTGTTGCGCCTCTATCAGAAGCCTGGGCTAGCCCAATTTTCCGGTGCCTTACGCAGCCTGCAACGTGTGTGAAGCAGCAGCAAGGTGGGTTAGCCCAGTTTGCTGCTCAGCGATGAGCCTTGGCTTTCTCGCTCAGGACGGATCAGTTCTACAAGGCTGATGGGCTGAGGTCCATCCCCCGATGAACCAGCCGTCCATTCGGCAAGGAGTCGACGGCTGTCAATGGCTCGCGCCTCGCGATCGAGCAGATCGAGAAGATATTCCTGCAAGGACTCGCCGCGAGCCCTCGCCTCGGCCGAAAGGGTGCGACGCGTGGGTTCCGAGACGCCGCGAATCTGCAGAGCAACCACGAGTGCATCCCGCCATCCACAGTCGCAGCCTTCCGGTGGTCTCAATTGGCGATCGAGCAGGCTGCGCTGAACCCCAGCGCTACGCCGTTAGCCGCGTGCGGCCACTCCCGGAACCGCTGCGCCGCCTCGCGGGATATCGCCCTACCGTGTCCGGCGAGCTTGGCCTCTGCAACGACCTGCTGCAATCGCTCGCCTGGCGACACGCTCGGATCATTGATCTCAGCGAATGTGGTGATTCCAGGTTCCATGGCTGCCTGAGACCCCAGACGAAAGTGCCGAATTGCACGAGCAGCTCCAAACTAAACTGTCCCGGTGAGCTCCGTCCGGATCTCCCCGACCGCCGACGTCGTCGTGATCGGCGGTGGTCTCATCGGCACCTCGATCGGATGGCGACTCCGGCAGGCTGGCCTCGATGTCGTCGTGGTCGTCGGCGAACGAGCTGCGGCCGCATCTCGGGTCGCCGCTGGCATGCTTGCCCCGGTCACCGAAGCCACCTTCACTGAGCAGCGACTGTTGCAACTGAATCTCGCCTCGCTCGGCCGCTACTCCGACTTTGTTGCCGAACTTGAGCTTGCCAGCGGTCTGCAATGTGGCCTTCTCCGGACGCCGAACCTCTCGGTGGCCTTCAACGCCGACGATGCTGCGCGGTTGACAACCTTCGCCGACTTCCTGGTGCGGGCCGGTCACCCCGGGGAGCGACTGACCAGCCGAGAGTGCCGCGGCTATGAACCGCTGCTGGCACCGACGATTCGCTGCGGGCTCCTGGTTCCGAACGACTGGAGCTGCGACAACCGGCTGCTCTGGCAGGCCCTGATCGAAGCAGGCCACCGGATCCGGCTACGCGAGGTCCCCGGCTTCGTCCATCGCGTCACCTCCTCGAATGATCGGGTAACCGGCGTGGAGCTCGCAGACGGCCAAGGCATCAGCGCTGGCTGCGTGGTCGTCGCGAACGGCGCCTGGGCAGGCCAGATCGGTGGACTTCCCGATCTTCCCGTACGCCCGGTCAAAGGCCAGATCGTCCGGCTGGACCCAGGCCGGCTGCCCGCTCCGAGCCTCACCATCCGCGCGTACAGCCGCGGCTCGGAGATCTATCTCGTCCCTCGGGAAAGTGGTCGAGAGGTGGTCCTGGGCGGGACCGTTGAGGAGCTCGGCTTCGATCATCGGGTGACCGCAGGCGCAGTCTATGAGCTGCTGCGGGACGGACGTACGACGCTGCCGGTGACCGCTGAGTACGCGGTGGCCGAGCTGTCAGTCGGCTGGCGGCCCGGCACTCCCGACAATGCGCCGATCTTGGGTCACTGCGATCTGGACGGCTTGGTGCTGGCCACCGGCCACTATCGCAATGGTGTGCTGCTGACTCCGATCACGGCTGACGTCATCTCGCGGCTGATCATCAAAGGTGAGTTGGACAGCGTCGCAGCTCCATTTACTCTCGACCGCTTCGTGCTGACCGGGGGGCGAGCCCGATGATCATTCACGTCAATGGCCAGGCCCGCGAAATCGCGCCGCCCGCCCGGCTCAGCGAGGTACTCGATCTGCCCGAGGGTGCCTCCACCCGACGCGGCATCGCGGTCGCTGTCAACGGGCAGGTGATCCCCAGGAGCCAGCACGCCAGCACTGAGCTGACCGATGGAGCCAGGGTGGAGATCGTCACGGCGGTGCAGGGTGGTTGACATGCACGCCTCGATCGGCGCGGGGCCCCAAACCGAAACCGATCCGCTCGTCATTGCTGACAAGGAGTTCACCTCGCGGCTGATCATGGGAACCGGCGGCGCACCCAGTCTCGAGGTTATGGAGGCGGCACTGCTGGCGTCCGGCACCGAACTGACAACGGTCGCTATGCGCCGTATCGAGGTGAACGCGCCCGGGTCGCTGCTCGACATTCTCGACCGGCACCACATCGCGGTACTGCCGAACACAGCGGGTTGTTACACCAGCGCCGACGCGGTGCTGACGGCCCAGTTGGCCCGGGAAGCATTGGAAACCAACTGGATCAAGCTGGAGGTCATTGCCGACGAGCTCACCTTGCTGCCCGACCCGATCGAGCTGCTTGATGCCGCCGAACGGCTGGTCGCCGACGGCTTTGTGGTCCTTCCCTATACCAACGACGATCCGGTCCTGGCGCGCAAGCTGGCCGATGCCGGCTGCGCTGCGGTCATGCCGCTGGGGGCACCAATCGGCTCAGGTCTCGGCATCCGCAATCCGCACAACATCGAGCTGATTGTCGAGCACGCCGCGGTCCCCGTCGTACTCGATGCAGGCATCGGTACCGCCTCCGAAGCGGCCCTCGCAATGGAGCTCGGTTGCGACGCTGTACTCCTGGCTTCAGCGGTCACCCGGGCCGAGGATCCGGTCCGGATGGCGGAAGCGATGAAATACGCCGTACGCGCTGGCCGGCTGGCACGATTTGCGGGACGCATTCCGGTTCGCCGATACGCTGAGGCATCCTCGACCCATGCCGGACGAATCGACTAGCTACTAATGCCTGACGAATCGACCGGACGCGGCGCGCCTCGGCCCTGGCAATACGAGGTGACTTCTAGACTCGCCCCCGAGGCCAACACGGCCACCTTCCCCACCGTGTTTGGAGCAAACGTGACGATGACGACCGTCAGCGACCCCTTGGTGGGTCGCCTGCTAGACGGTCGTTATCAGATCACCCAACGGCTGGCCCGGGGCGGGATGGCTACTGTCTATCGGGCCGTGGACATGCGCCTGACTCGTACGGTCGCAGTCAAGGTGATGCATGTGGGCCTCGGTGATGAAGCCGAGTTCGCGCGCAAGTTCGATCGCGAAGCGCGGGCGGCTGCCAAGCTGTCACACCCGAATGTGGTTTCGGTCTTCGACCAGGGTCAGGACGTCGAGGGCCCCAACAGTCGCCCCTACATCGTGATGGAGTACGTGGAGGGGCAGACGCTGCGCGACGTGCTCAATCGGGAGGCGCCCCTGCCGCCGGCCAGGGCATTGGAGCTCATGGAGCCAGTGCTCGCCGCCCTGGCCGCGGCCCACGACGCCGGACTGGTCCATCGGGACGTGAAGCCCGAGAACGTGTTGATCAGCGACCGCGGTCGCATCAAAGTCGCCGACTTCGGGCTGGCCAAGGCTGTCTCCTCGCAATCCTCCACTGCCACCCAGGGCCTACTGATCGGAACCGTTTCTTATCTCCCGCCGGAGCTGGTCGTGGCAGGGCGGGCGGACGCACGATCGGACGTGTACAGCGCCGGCGTGGTGCTGTTCGAGCTGCTGACCGGGCGCAAGCCACACACGGGGGACACCCCGATTCAAATCGCGTACGCCCACGTACACCGCGATGTGCCCCCGCCATCGGTTGGCCCGACGGGGGGCCCGATTCCGCCGTACGTTGACGCTCTGGTCACCCGGGCCACAGCTCGGGATGGAAACCTCCGGCAACCAGACGCAAAGGTTCTGCTGGCTCAGGTCCGCCGCGCTCGCATCGCCCTCCAGCAAGGTCTGGCCGATGACCCCGAGCTCACCCGTGAGCTGCGCAGCGCGCCGAGACAGGGAGCCAGTGAGGCGAAGCAGCGCGGCCGTTCTGACTACGAAGTGACCGAGATGGTGCCGACACCCGTGCCCGCTGCCCAGGCTCAGCCGCGCCCGTCGGGTACGCCGCGTAGAGTGATCGACGCGCCACCGCCAGCCATACCACGGCCTTTGCACGCGCAGACAGCGGAGCGCCTGGCCGCGACCGAGCGCGAGCGCCGGGCTCGTAAGCGTCGCAGGGGTTGGCTGGCTTTCCTGCTCGTGGTGATGATCTCGGCGTCCGCCGCCCTGGCGGGCTGGTACCTGACGGAGGGCCGGTTCACGACCGCGCCCGCCCTTGACTCGCTCTCCAGAGCTGAGGCCGAGCAGGTGGCGGCGAAAGTGGATCTTTCGATCAACTTCTCTGAGGCATACAGCGAGACAGTGGCACGGGGCATCGTGATCTCCACCACACCGGGACCTGGTACGAAGATCTTGAAGGGCGCCAGGATCGAAGCGGCAGTGTCCAAGGGCCCCGAACGCTATCCAATGCCCGTGGTGGTCGGCCTGTCCAAGTCCGCGGCTGAGGCCACCATCGAGAAAGCCAAGCTGAGTGTGGGCAAGGTTGCTGACGGGTACAGCGACCAAGTTGCCGTCGGTACTGTGCTCAGTGCGTCGAAGCAGCCGGGCGCCCGCCTCAAGAAGCGCACCGCCATCAACCTCGTGGTGTGCGCCGGGCCGAAGCCAATCTCGATCACCGACTATCAGGGCACTCCGTACGATGCCGCATCAGCCGCCCTCACC
>JBKOUS010000059.1:0-14321 GCA_046723505.1 Actinomycetota bacterium | reverse complement strand
GGTATCACACGGCTAGCTTCGTGGGCGTTGCGAGGCAGCGCCAGGCACGGTCCGGGTCCCGAGCAGCCGGGCGTGGATGTCGCCGGGGAATCGCACGGTGAATCGGGTATCGCCGATCCAGGATTTCAGCTCATTGATCCGCTGGTCGATCTCGCGCTGACGGGCAGTCGCGACCCGCTCGAAATAGTGGGTGTGGATCGTCCCATCCTTGGTCTGCGCCCAGGCTCCGACTACCCGTCCGTCGACCCACAGACTTGGGCCGCCGTTGCCGGCACTGTCGAACACCTCAGACGAGGTACTCGGAAGGTACCAATCGCGCTGCTTCCATCCCATGATCGTCGGGTCCAGTGCGGGAAGCACTGCCACCCACGGCTCGGCGGGACCGAGAGGCGGATCATCGGCGGCCAGCCATCCTGGACCCTCACCCAGCTGGGCCTGCACCGCACTGCAATCGGCCAGCGCCTCCTTCGTCCTGCTCATGGTCCAGCCCATCCACCACTGCAGGTCAGCTGCGGTCGCTGGCCCGAACCGCTGCAGCCATCGGCCGGTCAGTTCCGCGGCTGCTTGTCGAGGATCAAGGTCACCGAGTCCTCCAGGCAACCAGGATTCGGTGTCGACATATCGGTAGGCGCCGTTGATCCAGTTGCTCGGCCGGGCTCGCAGCATCTGGCCTGCGAAACCGAGGATGTAGAGCACCCTGGTATGTGCCGATTGCACCGCGGCGTACGCCTTGCCGGGTGAAAGGTGCAACTGCTGGCGCAAGGCGGCGCCTCGCTGGCCAATCTCACGGGCTGTGCTCGGGCCGTGTTGACGGAGGTCCGCCAGCACTTGCTCCTCCGCGTCGGCTAGCCATTGCGCTGGATCGGTGACTCCACTCGCCGCCAGGAGCCGACAGGTGCGCCGCCGCTCGGTGGCGAGCAGGTCGCGGGTCGCGGCTGCGTGCATCAGCCGAACCATTGGCGGGGTTGCGACCCAAAGGGTCCTCCGCATCGCGTGGTGCCGGATCAGGCTGCGATCGGCGTACAGGGCCTTTTCCACTGCCGCGATCGATGGATGGACCATACGCGCCATCGCCGACAGGAACACGCTGACCGGGTCCGTTGAGTGGAGGGCCACCAGATCGTCGGCGATCTGAGGGAGGATGTCCGTCCTAGTGCGTGGTAGCAGCAGATGCCGTTCGGCGAGCCTGGCGCGACGCTCCTCGACGTCGATGCGTACGGACACGCTCCTGACGGTAGCGAGCGGCGCTGACGAAAGCTTCCTTCGATGACCCTGGATTAGCTGCAGATGGCGCCAACATTCGCAGATTGGACCAGCTTGACGTATTTGGCGAGCACTCCGCGCGGCGCCGGTCGGGGCGTCGGAATCCAGGCTTCGCGCCGGCGTTGCAACTCGGCTTCATTGAGGTTCACATCAAGAAGGCCGTTGGCCACATCGAGGATGATCTCGTCGCCATCCTGAAGTAGCGCGATGGGGCCGCCATCGGCTGCCTCAGGCGCGATGTGGCCGACACACAGACCGGTTGTCCCGCCGGAGAAGCGGCCATCGGTGATCAACATGACCTCCTTGCCGAGACCGGCGCCCTTGATCGCCGCAGTAACGGCGAGCATCTCACGCATGCCCGGACCACCTTTGGGTCCTTCGTAGCGGATTACGACAACATCGCCGGCCGTCATGAGTCCACGCTCGAGCGCGTCCATCGCAGCTCGTTCGCCGTCGAAGACCCGCGCCGTACCCTTCCACACTTCGGTGTCGAAGCCAGCGCTCTTCACCACCGCACCTTCCGGCGCCAGAGACCCGTGCAGGATTGTGATACCGCCAGTCGGGTGGATCGGGTTGTCCAGCGCGCGGACGATCCTTCCATCCACATCGGGCGGCGCAATGTCGTCGAGGTTCTCAGCCATCGTCTTGCCGGTCACGGTCAGACAGTCTCCATTGAGCAGGCCGGCGCCGAGCAGCGCCTTCATCACCACGGGCACTCCGCCGACCCGATCGACATCTGTCATGACATACCGACCGAAAGGCTTGAGGTCACCCAGGTGCGGCACGGAGCGACCGACGCGTACGAAGTCGTCAAGGGTGAGCTCAACCTCGGCCTCATGAGCGATCGCCAGCAGGTGCAACACCGCATTAGTTGAGCCGCCGAAGGCCATGGTCACCGCAATGGCGTTTTCAAACGCTTCTTTGGTCAGGATCTGGCGGGCCGTGATCCCCCGCCGCAGCATCTCGACGACAGCCATCCCGCTCTTGCGCGCGAGGCCGTCCCGGCGGCGATCAACGGCAGGTGGCGCAGCGGATCCGGGCAGCGACATGCCCAGGGCTTCGGCGGCACTCGCCATGGTGTTGGCGGTGAACATCCCGCCGCAGGCGCCCTCACCCGGGCAAACCGCCTTCTCGATCTCGGTTACCTCATCGCGGCTGATCAGGCCCTTCACGCAGGCGCCGACGGCCTCGAAAGCGTCAACCAGGGTCACTTCCTTGTCGCCGATGTGGCCAGGCATGATCGAGCCTGCATACAGGAACACCGACGCGAGATCGAGCCGGGCAGCGGCCATCAGCATGCCCGGCAGCGACTTGTCGCACCCAGCAAGCAGCACCGAGCCATCCATTCGCTCTGCCAGCATGACCGCCTCCACCGAGTCCGCGATGATCTCTCGGCTCACCAAGGAGTAATGCATGCCGTCGTGGCCCATCGAGATGCCGTCCGAGACTGAGATAGTGCCGAATTCCAGCGGATATCCGCCTGCGGCGTGCACTCCCTCTTTGGCGGCCTTGGCCAGCCGGTCAAGCGACAGATTGCACGGCGTGATCTCGTTCCAGCTGGAGGCGACGCCGATCTGCGGCTTTGCCCAGTCATCGTCACCCATCCCCACTGCGCGCAGCATGCCGCGTGACCCGGTGGCCTCCAAGCCATCGGTCACCACCCGTGACCGGGGCTTGATATCGACACCGTTCCCGGCCGTGGATTCGATTCCTTCGTTGGTGTTGCTCTCCGCAGTCATGGCGGTCAATCTAGCCGTTCGGGCGGGTAGTGCGTACGGCTGTACCGGGCTGGCTCATGCTGTGCGTGGCATGCACGCCATGTAAGCGTGACCATCCCACGCAGCGTGGGATACCGACACCAAGTTGCCGAAGTCAGGGGCCGGTAGTCGTGGCAATGGGCTGAACGCGGGTCGTGACGACCAGCTGCCAGGCCAATCCAACGAGCAGGGTCACACCGAGCATCGGGCCGAGATTGGCTACCAGTTGCTGGAGGAAATCGAACAGCCGCTCCCGATCGCCCGCGTATGGAAGCACAGCGAGGGGCAGGCAGGCACACACCCAGATCACCCAAAGCCCGCCGACGTAGCGCGCCCAGCGCGGCACACCAGGAGACAGCACGGCCATTCCCATGGGAAGGATCCACACGTAGTGGTGCGTCCAAGACAGCGGCGAGGCCAGGCACGTTGTCAGGCCCACGATTGCGACCGCGAAGACCTTTTCATCGTTGAGCCACCAATGCGCGGCAACTAGGCAGCCCAGGACCGCCAGGACTCCGGCGACGGCGAGTCCCAGCACGGCGGTGGTGCGCGAGGAGTCACCGAGCCGGAAGAACACACCGAGCAATGACTGGTTGCCGGTGTACAGCGGTGAGGCCGTACGAGTGTCGCCACCGGACAATCCGCCGAAGAACACCACCGTTTCCCGGAAGAGCAAGATCGCGCCAATACCGGTGAAGACGGCGAAGCTGATGATCGCGGTAATCGCCGCTCGGCGCTTGCCGATCAAGAACATGAAGATCACGAAGAGCGCCGGGGTCAGCTTGATCGCTGCGGCGAGTCCGATCAAGATGCCCTGAGGGACGCGCCTGCGCTCCTCTGGCCGATCCGGCAGCAGGTCGACAACTACCAGCGCCATCAGGATGGTGTTCACCTGGCCGTACCCAAGTGTGGTGCGAATCGGCTCGACCGCGACCACCACCGCGATGCCGAGTAGCCCGAGCTTCCAGCCACGCGGCGCGCCGCAGCGCTTCAGCACCGATTGCTGCGCCCAGACCAGACCGCCTGTCCAGAGGACCTGCCAAAACAGGTAGGGGCCGAAAGCAAGCGGCGTCATCAAGATCGCAGCAATTGGCGGATAAATGAAGTAGAGATGCCAGAACGGCGTCGTGGTCGCAAAGATGTCCTTGCCGGCCAACATGTCCTTGATCGCGTACACGTAGACCTGCAGGTCGATCGTTGAGGGCTGCCAGGGAACAAGCTTCCCGTACTGGATGATGTAGGGCAAGATCAACAACGCGACCGCCATGGGCGGCAGAAACTCCACTGCCGCTCGAGTCAGCCTCCGGCCGACCGGCGGTGATGCAGCTTGAGCCGAACGGGTCGGCAGGGTCACGCGCCCGCCTGGATCTGGCGATACACCGACTCCAACTCACCGTCGGGGGCGCCACCTGGGTTGATCAGCAGGCGCAGACCGGGCTCGTCGGCGTACCGCGGCACAACGTGCATGTGCGTATGGAAGACTTCCTGCCCGGCCGCTGCGCCGGCGGACAACAGCAGGTTGATGCCGTCGGCAGCCAGCCGCTGCTTCAGCAGCTTCGCGACAGCGTCCACCGCCGGAGCGATCTCGGACAAGGATCCGGTCCCAGTGATGACGTCGGATACATGCCGTTTCGGTACCACCAACGAGTGCCCGCGATGCCACGCGGCGATGTCAAGAAAGGCCACGGCCCGATCATCCTCATAGATCCGCCGGGAGGGCAGCTCCCCAGAAACGATCTTGCAGAAGATGCAATTGGGATCGAGGCGTTGAGGCTCCGGCATCTCGAAGGGGGTCATGTGATCCTCTTCTCCAGTTCCTTGCCAGCGGCAAAACGACCCAGCTGGGCCGCGATGAGTCGGTCGGCGCGCGGAGAAAAAGCGGTGCTCGGCCCGCCCACGTGCGGCGAGATCAACACCCCGGGGGTACGCCATAGCGGGTGCTCGGGTGGCAGCGCCTCGGGATCGGTGACGTCGAGGGCCGCGCGGATCCTGCCGGTCGATGTCTCGGCCAGCAGCGCACCAGTGTCAACGAGCTTGCCCCGGGCGACATTGACTAGCAGGGCACCATCCGGCAGGGCAGCGAGCTCGCGGCTGCCGATCATCCCCTCGGTCTGCGGGGTGTGCGGAGCCACCAGGAAGACCACGTCGGCGTGAGGAAGTAGCTCCAGGAGATCCTCGGTTCCATGCACGGGCACCGGCTCGGTACGCGACCGGCGGGCCACTCGAGTCACCGAGGCGACCTCAAAGCCAGCCAGCCTGCGCTCGATCGCAGCGCCAATGTGCCCGTACCCAAGGATCAACACGCGTTGGTCGGCCAGCGAAATGCCTATGAGGAGTTCTTCCCAAACCCCGCTCGGCTGGTTCCGCGCGTAGAGATCGAGACGACGGCCGCTTGCCAACGCCAGCGCTACAGCCAATTCGGCAGTGCTGGCGTCGTGCACGCCGGCCGCATTGCACAAGATCACCCCGTCGGGCACGTGTGGCAGGAAGTTCTCCACCCCTGGAGTCAGGGTTTGTATCACCTTGAGCCGGCTCATTTCGCCGACCCGGTCGAGAACCTCCTCGCCCTTCAAGTACGGCAGCACGTAGAACTCGACCTCGGCCACAGTGTCCGGCCAAGTGTCACCGTCAGCTCGGTAGCAGTCGACATGTAGGTCATCGGGGATGCCGCCGAGCCGCTGCTCAGCCTCCTCGAGGCTTCGGTATGGCAGCCAAACGACCCGTTTCGGCGCGTGCATTGGCTCAGTGTCCCGCCGTTGGCGCGAGGGCGCCACGGCGTACCGGGAATCCTGCGGCCTCGATCGCCGACTTGACCTCGGCGATCCGCAGCGTACCGAAGTGGAAAACCGTCGCAGCCAGCACCGCGTCAGCGCCAGCGGCAATCGCTGGTGGAAAATCAGCGACCCGACCTGCGCCACCCGATGCGATCAGCGGCACATCGACCACCGCGCGTATGGCACGAATCATCGCCAGGTCGAACCCTGCGGTCGTGCCATCTGCATCCATGGAATTGAGCAAGATTTCACCCACGCCCTGATCCACTCCGCGACGGGCCCATTCGACCGCATCGAGCCCCGCCGGCGTGCGCCCGCCGTGGGTGGTCACCTCGAAGCCAGATGGCGCCCAATCCGCGCGACGAGCGTCGACGGAGAGGACCAGTACCTGGTTGCCAAACCGGCGGGTGATCTCACTGATGACATCCGGGCGGCGGATGGCCCCTGTGTTGATCGCCACCTTGTCAGCGCCGGCGCGCAGCAAGACGTCCACATCGCCCACTGAGCTGACGCCGCCGCCCACGGTCAGCGGAATGAACACCGTCTCGGCAGTCCGACGCACCACCTCCAGTGTCGTGTCCCGGCCCTCGACCGAAGCCGATATGTCGAGAAAGGTCAGTTCGTCGGCTCCTGCTGCGTCGTAGAACGCACCCAGCTCCACCGGATCGCCGGCGTCTCGCAGCGAGACGAAATTGACGCCCTTGACAACCCGGCCATCGTGCACGTCTAAGCACGGGATGACACGAACCGCGACCGTCACGACGAACACTCTAGAGCGAGTAGATACATCACATATCCGAACCAGCTCGCCGGGCGATCGCGCGCCGCCGTGCTGAGCCAGGCTGGCGCGCCGCCGTCCTGGACGAGCGAGCAAGCAGACACGCCTTACGTCTGCGAGCGAGTGAGGAAGGCGGCGGTACCTAGCGCCAGCCTCGGCGAGCGGAGCGAGCAATGCACACACGGAGCGAGCGGAGGCGGTTTCCTCTGTGAGCGACGACGAAGTAGGCGGCTTCCAAGCGCGATCCGCATAGAGCGGAGCGAGCCATTAGACCCCGGATCGCGCGCCGCCGTGCTGAGGAAGGGAGGGGACACGCTTTTCGTCCCCGACTGACGACGAAGTTGGCGGCTTCCAAGCGCGATCCGCGGCGAGCGGAGCGAGCCATTTGACACGGCATTACGCTGACGAGCATGCCCGAGCTCGATGAATGGTTTCTTGCGCTGCCCTTGCGGGCGTTGAGCGATGCCGCTCTCTCCAAGGCGAAGGACCTCGGGTGCAGCCACGCGGAAGTCCGTGTGGAGCGGTTGCGCCAGGCCTACCGCAGCTTCCGTGATCATGCGCTGGAAACGACCGCCGATGGTCAGGTGCTCGGCTTGTCGGTTCGGGTCGTCCACAACGGTGTCTGGGGGTTCGCGGCCGACATCACGCTTTCCACAGACTCGGCGGCCCGTCTGGCGGACCGCGCGGTAGCGACGGCAAAGGTGTCCCGCCCACTGACGCCCGCCTCGGTCGAGTTGGCCGATGAGGACATCTATGCCGACGCGACGTGGGTATCGGCCTACGAGGTGGATCCGTTCGATGTGGACGAAGCCACGAAGACTGGTCGGGTTCTGGGTCTCAATGAGGTGCTCCTTGCCGCGCCCGTCGTCACGCACGCTAATGCGATCCTCGGTTACATTCACGAGAACAAGTACTTCGCCAACCTGGCAGGCACCAGCACGACCCAGCAGCGAGTGCGAATCCAGGCCCAGCTGACGGCAGTTTCAGTTGGTGATCATGGTTTCGCGACGATGCGTACGACCGCGCCACCGACTGGGCGAGGGTGGGAGTACTTGACTGGCACCGGCTGGGATTTCGACGCCGAGGTTGCCGAGATACCCGAGTTGCTGGCGGCACACGTTGCCGCCCCCTCGGTCAATGCTGGCCTTTATGACCTCGTGATCCATCCCAGCAACTTGTTCCTCACGATCCATGAGTCGATCGGGCACGCAACCGAGCTGGACCGCGCACTGGGCTACGAGGCCGCGTACGCGGGCACCTCGTTCGCAACCTTCGAGCAGCTGGGCAAGCTCGAGTACGGCAGCGAGGCGATGAACGTGACGGGAGATCGGGTGGTCGACCATGGTTTGGCCACCATCGGCTATGACGATGAAGGGGTCGCGCAGCAGCGATTCGATGTGATCGCGGGCGGCACGCTCGTCGGCTACCAGCTGAACCGCCAGATGGCTGCGGAGAAGGGCTTCGGGCGCTCGAACGGGTGCGCGTACGCGGACTCTCCAGGCCACATTGCGATGCAACGCATGCCCAACGTGTCACTCCAGCCAGCGTCCGGCGGTCCCAGCACCAGCGAGTTGATCTCCGGTGTCGACAATGGCATCTACATCGTTGGCGACAAGTCATGGTCGATTGACATGCAGCGCTACAACTTCCAGTTCACCGGACAGCAGTTCTACAAGATCGATAAAGGCAGGCTGGCCGGGCAGCTGAAAGATGTCGCCTATCAGGCCACGACAACCGACTTCTGGCGTTCCATGGAGGCTGTCGGAAGCCCCGACACGTATGTCCTTGGTGGCGCCTTCAACTGCGGCAAGGGTCAGCCTGGGCAGATCGCTCCTGTCTCGCACGGCTGCCCCGCAGCGCTCTTCCGCAAGGTGAATGTGCTGAACACGCAAGCCGAAGGCGGTCAGCAATGAACGCCGCCGTCCGCCCCCAGGACTTCGTCGAGCGGGCACTCAGCGTCGCGACCTTGCCGTGTGTGCTTTGGGTGACCGAGCACGCGGAAGCCAACCTGCGTTGGGCCAACAATGCCTTGATCACGAATGGCGAGATGCGCAGCAGGCGGCTCACTGTGACAGCCACAGCTGAGGTTGCGGATGGCACTGCGGCTGGGACCGTCACTCAGGAGATCGCCGAGGTCGAGGATGTCAACGCCGTCGTTTCGGCTGCCGAGCATTTGGCACGGGCGGCACGTGCGGCCGAAGATGCTGCGCCGATGGTCGAGGACTATGCCCACAACGATGCCTGGGAGGCGCCGCCCGAGACCACGAGCATCGATGTCCTGGGTGAGCTGGCGAAGGGGCTCGGAGTCGCTCTTGACAGCGCTCACGCGGCACGGCAGCTGCTGTTTGGCTTCGCAGAGCACGCCGTGGGGACCACGTATCTGGGGAGCACCAGCGGTTTACGGCGGCGGGGTGTGCAGCGAACCGGGCGGCTGGAACTCAACGGCAAGACTGCTGACCTCGAATCCTCAGCCTGGCTTGGCCGAACCACTCCAGACTTCTCCGATGTTGATGTTGCTGAGGCCGTTGATGAGTTGGCGACACGATTGGGCTGGGCGGCAAAGAAGCTGAACCTGCCGCCGGGGCGCTACGAGACGCTGCTACCGCCCAGCGCCATTGCGGACTTGATGATTTATGCGTACTGGACAGCCAACGCACGGGACGCAGAAGAGGGCCGCAACGTTTTCGCGGGCGGGAACGGCACGACCAAGATCGGGCAGCGGCTCGCTGAGCTCCCGATCAACCTCAGGTCAGACCCGCAGTATCCGGGCCTGGAGACCATCCCGTTTGTCGACTTCGCCTCCTCCGCCGACGGCACCTCGTGGGCGTTTGACGGTGGTTTGCCGATCAACGCGACGACATGGATTCAAAACGGAGTACTGCACGAGCTGATCCGTAACAGAGCCCATGCGGCGCGAACCGGCAGCCAGCCGACACCACCGGCGGACAACCTGATCATGGAGGGTGGTGGCACGGCCAGCCTGCAACAGATGATCTCCACGACCGAACGTGGCCTGCTGCTGACATGTCTGTGGTACATCCGTGAGGTCGACCCGGAGCGGCTGCTGCTGACCGGGCTCACTCGCGACGGGGTCTACCTCGTCGAGGACGGGGAAGTGGTCGGCGCTGTCAACAACTTCCGCTTCAACGACTCGCCCGTCGACGTATTGGGCCGGATCAGCGAGATAGGCGCGGCCGAGCTGACCCTGTGCCGGGAATGGAATGACTTCTTCAACCGTACGATCATGCCACCCATCCGAGTGCCCGACTTCAATATGTCGACGGTCAGCCAGGCCTCCTGAGTCATACCCCTGGGCCACGCGCAGGGCAGATATGCATACGTGCGTTCGAGGCCCAGCTGAGAGTACCGTCAGGGGATCTGGAGATCTTGACCGATACCAGTCGCGCTGAGGGGAGTTGTGTGTTGCCTCATGTGCTGCGGTGGCTGATCGGCCTGGCGACCTCGTTGATTGGAAATCACATCTATCTGGTCACGCTTGCCTGGGTCGCTGTACAGACGACTACTCCGGTGAACGTCGGCCTGATCCTCGTAGCGGGTGCAGTTCCTCAAGCCGCTCTGCTCCTAGTGGGGGGAGTCTTCGTCGATCGGATCGGGCCCAAGCCGACAATCATCGCGTCGGACGTGATGCGGACCCTCATCATGATCGTCTTCGCGATCGTCGTGGCCGGAGGTGATGTCAGCCCGCTGCTGCTCGGCGCGCTGGCTGTGATGTTCGGGTTGGTCGACGGCTTTTTCCTACCCGCCATCAATACCGCCCCCCGGTACCTGGTGGGCCGGGAGGCGATCACCCGGGTCGTTGCGGCGAAGACGATCGTGGCCCGTGGCGCCGAGTTCGTCGGCGCACCCGTGGGCAGCTTGCTGCTGGCCGTGGCGAGCGCCGTTGCAGCGTTCTTGGTCAACGCCTGGCTGTTCGCGGTATCGGTCATCTTCTTGGCCATTACCAAGATGGTCTTCCCACAGGACTCTCCGGGCCAGATGGCACCGCCTAACACTGGGCCGAGCACTTACAAGTCGGGGGTGTGGGCTGACCTAGTGGCGGGTATCCGGTTGATCCGCGGGTACCGGACTCTGACGACGCTGCTGATCGTGGTGTTTGTCGCGGAATTGGGGTTCAGCGGGCCGATGATTGCCGGGGTGCCACTGCTGGCCAACGAGACCGGTTGGGGTGTGCGAACCATCGGATGGGTTCTTGGGGGCTTTGGGCTTGGGGCAGCCGCCGCGGCCGGTTTCCTGATGTGGCGCAAGGACCTTCACCACACTGGGCTCGCCGCGCTATCCGGCCTCACCGCAATGGGTCTCAGCGTCTTGGGGCTCGGTCTGCTACCGGCACTTGGACTACCAGCGTCGACGGCGTTCCTGATCGCTGGAATTCTCGGCCTCACCTCGGGCATCGGCGCTGGGTTCTACGGCACGCTGGTCAGCTCAGCCGTGCTGCAGCTCGCCCCGACCGGTCAGATCGGTCGTGTCATGGGTGCGCTGTCCTTCTCGAGTATGGCCGCGGTCCCCATTACGTACGCCCTCACCGGGCTGGTGACCGATACGTCGAACGCCCAAGTGCCATTCCTCGTCGGCGGGGCGCTGATCCTGCTTGTCGCGGTTGCAGCCTTCGCGACCCCTGAAGTGCGTCGCCTGGCCATGGATCCCACGGATCACGGGAGATCGGCACCAGTCAGATCGTCGCCCTCGTCGGAGTCCATTTCCGGGGCGTAGGTGACCACACCGCGGCGCATGGAGCGCACCAGCAGGCGGGCTGTCTCGCGCAGCTCACCGGGGCCGGCAGCATCCGCTATCTGCCCTGCGAAATCAGCAACCTGGCGGATCCAGCGAACGAAGTCCCCGGCCGTCAGGTCACTGCCCTCCAGCACCGACTGCAGTCCCCGACCAGCGGCCCAGCCGTACGCCACCTCGCTGAAGCCGATGTCAGGTTCGGGTCCTCGATCCAACCGCGCGTCGCGCTCCACCAGCGACACTTCCCGCCAGATCTGGCGTAACTCGGTCATGGCCAGGTTGGTCCGGGCATCCGGCATCCGCGGACGACGACCTGCCTCATCGGACTTCCGCGCCTCGAAGACAAGGGATGCCAGTACAGCGGCCAGCTGTGGATGGGTCAGGCCGGTGAAGGCGCCGGCGCGAATGCACTCGGCTGCAACCAGGTCCAGCTCGGCATAGATCCGTGCCAGCATCCTGCCCTGCTTGCTGACCTCGCGACCGCCATCTCCGGTGAGATAGCCCAGCGATTCCAGCACCAGGCAGATCTTGTCGAAGTGATTGGCGATGGTGTTGCTACGTGAGTTCATCCGAGCCTCCAGCCGGGCGTTCTCACGTTCCAGCCGTTGCGCCCGCTCGGCCCATCGCAGATGCGTTTCGCGATCAGGGCAGCTGTGACAGGGGTGCCGCTGCACGGCGGCGCGAAGATGATCAAGTTGCGCCTGAGTCTCCGGATCGACAACTCCGTCGTGACGACGGCCTTGATCAAGATCGATTTCGCCGACCCGGGCGCGCAACGCCGCAGCGAGATTACGACGCGACGTTGCATCTTTGGGATTGAAGTGCTTGCCGATCTTCATACGGCCCCCGACTTGCGGCGGTGTAGGAAAGTCAGTAAGGGAGAGCCTTCGTACGTGGCGTCCCTCGGTAAGCACCAGCGGGCGTGGCGCCTCGTGATCATGACGAACTCCCGGATCGATGATCAACACCCAGCCCTGGCTCTTCCCGCTGGGCACTCGCACGATATCGCCCGGCTTCAAGATCGATAGCGTTTGCAATGCCTCGGCACGGCGGTCCGAGCGCCGCTCCCGGGCGGCTGACGCCTCAAGATCGGCAAGCTCCGCCCGCAAGCCCGCGTAGCCCCGAATGTCGCCCAGCTCGCAGGCCGCGGCACCCCAGTAGGCCTCAATTGCCTCCTCGTTCCGGGCCAGGGCGCGGGCAGTCCCGACCACCGAGCGGTCTGACTGGAATTGCGCAAACGATTGCTCGAGCAGCGTACGGGCACGCTCTCGCCCGACGCTTGCCACCAGATTCACTGCCATGTTGTAGGTCGGCGCGAATGAAGACTGCAGCGGATAGGTACGGCGCGACGCCAAACCAGCAACCGCGCGCGGATCGAGGCCAGGTTGCCAGAGCGCCACAGCGTGACCCTCGACATCGATCCCGCGCCGCCCCGCGCGACCGGTCAGTTGGGTGTATTCACCCGGAGTGACATCTGCATGGGTTTCGCCGTCAAACTTCACCAGCTTCTCGAGCACGACAGAGCGGGCCGGCATGTTGATACCCAACGCCAACGTCTCGGTAGCGAAGACAACCTTGATCAGCCCGCGGACGAAGGCCTCCTCGACGCACTCTTTGAACGCGGGCAGCATGCCGGCGTGATGTGCGGCCACGCCCATGCCGAGAGCCCCGGCAAAGCGGTCGTAGTCGAGCGCCTGCAAGTCGCCGTCAGAGAGTCCGGCGACGTGCCGCTCGATGATCGCCGCGATCTCCTGCTCCTCGAGGCGGCTGGTGAGCCGCGTCCCGGATGCGAGCAGCTGCCGGACGGCGGCATCACAGCCGACCCGGGAAAAAATAAACACAATGGCCGGCAAAAGCGCTTCCTCATCGAGCAACTCGACCAACTCTGGGCGGCTCGGCACCTGGAACGAGCGAGGCTGAGGGCCGGCGCCACCATAACGGGAGCGGTGAGCGGCACCACCGTAAGCACCACGGCCGTAGCTCACGGTACGCCGCCCGCGCCCACTCCGGCCACGAGGTCGGCGGGCGTCGTCTCGTACCAACCTCGACTCATCCCGCGCAATCCTGATCAGCGCAGGGTTGACCTCGATCTTGCCGTCCCCAGGCGTCTCCCGCGCGGTGGGCGCGAGCTCGGCGAACAGATCGTAGAGCGTACGGCCGACCAGAACGTGCTGGAACAACGGCACTGGCCGTCGTTCCGACACGACGACGGCCATCTCGCCACGCACCTCCGACAACCACTCGCCGAACTCCTCGGCGTTGCTCACTGTCGCCGAGAGCGCTACCAACTGAATGGAGTCGGCCAGACCGATGATCACTTCTTCCCAGACCGCACCCCTAAATCGGTCAGCCAAATAGTGGACTTCGTCCAGCACGACATAGCCCAGGTTGGCCAGCGTGGACGACCTCGCATAGATCATGTTCCGGAGCACCTCGGTGGTCATCACCACGATCGGCGCCTCCGGGTTGACCGAGGTGTCACCGGTGAGCAACCCGACGCTGGCAGCGCCGTGGCGCCGGACCAGGTCGGCATACTTCTGGTTCGAGAGAGCCTTGATCGGGGTGGTGTAGAAGCACTTGCGTCCGTTGTTGAGCGCGAGGAAGACCGCGAACTCGCCCACGATCGTCTTGCCCGCCCCTGTTGGCGCAGCGACGAGCACTCCTGAGCCCACTTCAATGTGCGCACACGCTTCCCGCTGGTAGTCATCGAAGGGGAACCCATAGCCGTCAGCGAATGCAGCCAGGAGTGGCGAAGCCTGCTTCTGCCGGAATGTCGCGTATGCCTCGGCGGGGCTCGGGGTTTCGGGGTCGATCGACGGCTCGGCCATGATGCGGCCCAAATTACCCCGCGCAGTCGACCGGCATTCTGGTCGTGCACGGCCTAACTACTTCGACCTGAAATAGTCTGCCGCGGTCTGATTGGGTCTGTCCGCGCGGCTGTTGGCGTGTACGGGGACTGGGCGCGCGAGGGTGCCCTGGGTGCGGTCAGCTGGCTAGAGC
>JBKOUS010000123.1:0-9608 GCA_046723505.1 Actinomycetota bacterium | reverse complement strand
TCGCCCTCCGCGGCGGCGGTCGATCCGATCTGGCGCGACGGCTACGGCAGCGACGCGAGCGCCCCCGCAAGCCGGTGGGTCGCGTGCGGACAATGCTCAGGGAGTGGTCGGACCGGCTGCTGAGACTCCTGGGTGGACGCTGGTCGGGAGTTCCCATTGTCTTCCTCTCCGCCTGTCTCGCCATTCCGCCGCTGTACGCAGTGACCAGCCTCCAGCAGCGCAAGCGCTGCCTTGAACCGCTTAGGCGACTCTTGAGGCACGGCACCGTATACTCCCTCATCGGCGAGCCAAGTCAGATCCCAGCCATTGCTCTCAGCGACACGCTCACCGGTTCGGGCCGCCGCGGAAATCGACGGGCCGGATTCTTGGTCGGAATGCTGGGTCACCAGGGAACGTCGACCGGTGGGCTCCGCACCGAACACAGTGCTGCTCCGTGCCCTGAGTCGCGTAGTTCTCCTCGATGTGCCACTGATGGCTCCGGAACAAACACAAGAGCCGACGCATCGCATTCCTTCCAGCTGTTGGACTGAAGGTACGCCCGAACCTGAGAACTTGCGGCGCTGAGAGTGTCCGTGGCCTCTGGGCTGAGAACTTGCGGCTCGAGGAAGCGCGTGCGTTGATCGCAGCGCACGCACCCGGCTTCCCGAAGGGCGGCCGCCGATGCGCTGGGGCGTGAGGCCGGCACGTCTCGCGTGGCAGCTGAGCGCCGGGAGGAGCGCAGCGATCGGTTACTTCCAGCGGAACTCCATCGCGTCGTCGTGCTTCTCGGTGTCGCGCATGGCGTCGAGGACGGTCATGTCGGCGGCGGAGATCTCGAAGTCGAGTTCGGCGTTCTGCTGGATGTGCGGGGTCTTGGTCGCCTTGGGCAGCACGACAGCGCCCTTTTGCAGCAGGTAGCGGATGCACAGTTGTGGTGCGCTGACGCCGTAGCTGGCCGCGATGTCGCCGATCTCGGGATGGTTGACGATGAGGCCATGCGCGAATGGGGAGTAGGCCTCGACGACGATGTCGTGCTCGGCACACTTCTGAACGGTGGCAGACGGGTGGAGCCCGATGAACCAGCGGATCTGGTTGACCATGGGCTTCGTCTGGCACGCCGGGAGGAGGCTGTCGAGGTCCTCGGGCGCGAAGTTTGAAACGCCGATGGCCTTAATCCGACCGCTGGCCAGGAACTCCTCCATAGCCTTCCAGATCTGCCGGTTCTCTTCCCGGCAATCCTTGCCGACCTCGTCCCACGGCCACGGCGCGTGGATGAGGTAGAGATCGAGATAGTCGAGGCCGATTTCGGACATTGTGGTCTCGAACTCCTCGAGTGCCCGTTCGTAGTCCTTCGCCTCGGCCGGCAACTTCGAGGTGACGTAGATCTCCTCACGCGGAATGCCGGAGTCGCGCACCGCTCGTCCGACCGACGCCTCGTTGTAATAGGCGCGGGCCGTGTCGATGTGGCGGTAGCCTAGGCGCAAGGCGTCAGCGACGGCGTTGTAGCACTCGTCGCCATCCTTGAGCAGCCACGTACCGAACCCGATCTTGGGAATCTGGTTTCCGTTGCTGAGGGTGTAGGTCTCGATCAGCACGTTCATCGGTGCTCCTACTCGCGCTACGGATTCACTGGGCAGCCTAGACACGACGCGAGCGAACGTGGAAGCGGGGCCTTAGACGTGTCCGGCTTAGCGCGAGAAAGTGCACCGCGTGAAAGTCGAGGGTGTCGGCGATTTGGTCGGCGGTGCCGAGGCTGGCGTCGGTCACTAACTCTGCGCGAGTGGGGCGACGCTGACGCGGCGGCGGCGACCTTCTCAGCGGCTGCTCCAGCTCGGTGCGATCTGGGCGCCAAGCTGTGCCCCACCGCTGCTGCTCCACAGCACTCGCTGATTGTCGCCGTTGCTGTTCATCACCCACACTCGATCGAGCGGCGGGCCCGGCCATGCCGCAGCCTTAGCGTTGCTCTTGTAGGCGATCTCGTCGCCTGACGGCGACCATGAGGGATTCTGCTCGTCGGCATGGGGATCAGCGGCAAGTGGCTTCGCTTCGCTCTTCCCATCTGCGTCGATGACATAAACGTCGGAGTTTGCCCGGTCTCCGCTCCGGTCGCGGCGACGGAACGCAATCTGATCTCCGGTGGGCGACCAGGCCGGGTCAGCGTCGTAGACCGTGTCGGTCATTCTTGTCACTCGCCTCGGCTTTTCCTTGCCATCGGTCGAGGCCACGACGATGTCGCCACCATCGAACCCAGAGTCGCCCAGGACTCCGGCATTGGCCCAGAAGATCACGAACTTGCCGTCCGGTGAGAATCCTGGATCGCCCACCCGATCGTCCCCCTCGCTGAGCTTGCGAATGACCTTGCCGTCGATGGTGACCAAGTACACGCCAGCCTTGCCGTCGGCGTCGACACATGCGGTGACGATCTGGGTGGGGTCGGCACTATTCCATCCCGGCCGCGTGCTCGACTCGGCGCACTCCTTCGGCACGCTAGAAAACAGCCGACGTGACCCAGTGCCGTTAGCCGCGGCGACCTGGAGAACGCGGTCATGGTCATAGATCATGCTTGCGCGGTCCGGCGACAGGGTGACGGCGGTGTCGTTGCCCGAGCGCTTGATCAACGGTCGTACGGGTGCATTCTTTGTCACGTCGCCGAGGTAGATGTCGTAAGTACCATCCACGTGGACAGGCACGAGTAGCTGAGTGTCGGTCAGTGGCGTGGAACGCGGCACGGGCGTCTTGCTGGCTGGTGGGCTGGACGCGATGGACTCGGAGGCTTCAGTGCTGGATGGGGACGGTTCGCTGGTCGGAGCACCGGGCGTCGGCCAGAGATTGACCGCGGCTACCACGAGACTTCCGGCAACTACAGCAGCCGCCGCGAGGATCAGCGCAACGCGCCGCCTGCCGCCGCTCTCGGACGCCGGCGATCCGGAGGTCCGTGCTGGAGCGGTTGGCGGACTCCGCCTTTCTGGCGGTGCGTGCGACGGTGGTGGCTCCTGGCGCCCCAGCTCGGCAGCCACTGCCTCTGCGGGCTTTGAGACGTCGGCCTCTTCAGCGGTGGGAGGCGCCTCAGCAGACCCCGGCATGCCAGAGGGCTGGCCAGCCATCGCCTCTGGTGCTGCCTTGGTCCTGAGTCTCGGTGCTTGATCGTCCACACTGGGCGTGGCGGCTGGGGATGTCGGCGGCTGGGGCGGTATCTCTGGCCGCTCCTCAGGGTATAGCGGGGCCTCCTGAAGCAGGTCTAGACCTTGGCTGGTGGGCTCTGGGGAACGGTGTTCATCGTGAGGCGCGCCCGCGGTTCTTCGGGTGGGGCTTTGATCCTCCTCATTCGCGAACTCCAGTAGCTGGTCGATCTCGCGAGCAATCGAATAGGAGATATCCCGCCTCTGCCTAAGTCCGCGGAGCAGCTGCAGCGCGATGTCCCGCTCTTCATCGCGGTCAAGATAGCCCTTGAGGTCCAAAAGCAGGTATGACTGCTTCTGATAGGTGAGGTCAGGCGCGTCGACAAGCTCTCGGAATTCGTTCATGTACGACATCGGAGTTGTCGGTGCCGCCGGCAGGGGATTCGGGAGCGGCGGTGCTGGAGGTCGATTTGCAACGACCGCCATCAGGGCCATCAGCGACTCCATCGAGCGCTTCCTGTAGTCGACCATTTGCGTACGAGCGATCGCCGGGTGCGCGAGCTGAATCGCAACGTCCTGGATGAGCACCGGCAACAGCGGGCGACTTAGCGCTATCGCGTAGTCCAACTCGGCCTTGCAAGCGCGCGATCTCAGCGAGTTCGGGCTCAAGGCGAAGATATAAAGGTCGCATGATCGAATCTGCTCCAGAATTGTGTCCCACCAGGACTCACCCCCAATCAGCTCCTCGTCCATCCAGACTTGGATGCGAGCACGTTCGAGATCAGCGTTAAGCGCCTCAACGGCTGCTTGATCCTTGCGCGCATAGCTAATGAAGATTCGCATCACACAAACTTGACCCTGCCCGTGAGGAGCATCCCGAGCTGCGTGAAATACATGGCAGGTGCCATGTTTTGGGATGGTACACCTGAGGCCAGAGGCTGCCTTCACCATGAGCACCACCAGAAAGGCTGCTCCGCTGAATCTCGACTTTCGAAAAAAGATTTGACGCGATAATCCATCCGGGGGGTGAAGGTCGCCGAAGCGCAGCTGCGCACTGCAGCGGACGAAGTCGCTTCACGGCGGGGTGCTCGGACAGAGCCGTACGTCTGGCTGGTCGAGTGTCGGTGGGCAGCGTGTGCGGCCCGGCCTCGGAGGGCGCCGTCGGGTACGACAGTGGTGCCCTTGAGCGACGACCGGTCAGGCATCTGGGCGAATCGTATGCCCTTCATCGCCGCTGCATCAGGCACGGAAGTCTCCCTGGCGGACGGAAGATTTCCTCTCAAGCGTGCGAAATACCGTGCCATGTACCTTCGTGGACGCCTGACGTCCACGTGCAAGGTGAGCTCAAATCATCATTGATAGCGGAGTGCGGCTATCCAGTGCCAAAAGTCGCGACTATGGGAATACAGGGAAATCACGCTATGACCTTGCCGCACTTTCGCCAGTTATTGCGGTCGATTTCTTGTGCGGCATTATTTCGGCGCGTATTGGTAGCCATATCGACGCCGATATTCGTCGTCGATATGGCCGGGTTCCGACCCCCCGGTGGCAACCTGGTCACCGATAGGTTGGTGCTGGTGTCGATCACCAGTGGCTGCCACGTCACGCCACGCCGGCCCCGCAGCATCATCGATGAATGAGAACGGGTGTGAACCGCTAGACGTTCTGCGCTGCGGCATCGAGAAGCCAGGCGTCGGTCTCAGCCAGAAGCGGTCGAGCCCCAAGGGCGGCGAAACTCGTCCGGGCGTCCTGGAGCTTCGGCGCTGCTTGCGGTCGATTGAGGCGGACTAGGCACCGCCCTGCGCCGAGCAGCCCCTGCCCACGCTCAAGGACGTGCCCGTACTGGGTCCACCGCTCGGCAACCTGCTCATACAGCCCCGCAGCTTCGTGCAGGTCACCCCCTGCCTCGGCAAGCACCGCCTGGGCCGTGAGCCGAGCATGCTGATGCCGTGCCGCCCGGGTTGGCGCATGGTCGATGAGCTGGGAGGCCAGGGCGTGCTGGTGCGTCGCCATGCAGATTCTGACCAGCCCCGCGAGGTATAGCCCGAGGTACCACTGGCCTCCACCGCGCGCATGGGCGAGCTGGCTCAGTTCCTCGACCAGGTGGGTCGCGAGTGGCGGGTTGTCTGTGGCCTCGACGGCCGCCCCAACGACCAGGGCGGGGAGAAGGATTTGCAGGTCATCGATGTCCCGGGCGTGGGAGAGGAGCTCCCGCACCAGCGGCTGCGCCGACGCTATCTCGCCACGCCACAGCAAGATGTGAGCCTTGTGCGTCGCGGCGCCCACGCTCTGGTAGCTGCCGGGGGTACGCTCCTGCGCGATCACCTCGTCGGCCAGGGCAAGCACCTCATCCCAACGGCCGAGGTCAGCAAGCGGCCCCAAGCTAGCACTACGGATCCACATCGCCGTCCGGGCGAGGCCGCGCCGTTCTGCGAAGTCGATACCCGTCCGGCAGGTGTCCAGGGCGGTGGCGGGGCCGTCCGCAACCCACAGCGGCTCGGCCAGGCTCATGTAGAGCACGGCTGCGTCGTTCCCCGCCCCGACCTCTTGGGCGAGCTGCAGGGCCTGTCGGAGGTCGTCGAGGCCGCCGAAGTCGCTGAGGTCACACCGCGCCATCCCGCGATAGTCGAGCGCCTGGATCTTCACCTCGGGCAGACCACCGAACTGCTCCGCGAGGGTCAGCGCCTTGTCCGCCCACGCCCGCGTCTCCTCCGAGTGTCCTGACAACACCCGATCGGCCGCCATCTGCACGTAGGAGGAGCACAGCTCCGGGCTGGGCCCCTCGGGCTCAAGCAGCTCGATGGCCTGGAATAGGACGGCCCGCGCGCGACCGGTCTCGCCTTGATCCCAGAACACCGTGCACAACCGGTTCAGGACCTCCGCCTGGCCGCGGACGTCGCCGTGCCGTGCGAATCCGGCGATCGCCTCCTCGTACGCCGCGGCCGCGTCATCGACCCGGCCGGACTGAAAGGCCGCTCTCGCCGTTCCCGCCACGATCCGCGGGCGCTCGGGATGGTCGGGAGGGCACAGTTCGAGGGCGCGCTGGTAGTAGGCCTGCGCCTGGGACACGTCAAGGCCGATGGCCCTTTCTCCGGCCAAAACCAGGAAGCGGCGGGCGCGTTCCTTGAGCACGGCAAGCTGTGCCTCCCGCTGGTCGGTCGCCTGGGCCAGGGCAACGGCCTGGCTGTAGTGGTGGGCGATGATCTCGGCACGATCGGCCAACCGCTCTCCGGCCAGCCGCTCCAGCCACTCGGCAACTGCCTGGTGGCGGCGCATCCGTGCGGCCCTGGGAATCTGGGCGTAGGCGACGTCCCTGACAACCGCGTGCCAGAACGCGTACTCTGTCTGGCCCGCGACCGAGGACACGCTGGCCGGACGGATCAGCTCCTTGCGTACCAGCTCGTCGAGCTCGGCCTGCAGCGCTGACTCGTCACGGCTGCTGATCGCGGCCAGGGCCCCGGACCAGAAGACCTTGCCCACCACGGCGGCGTCCTGGACGAGGCCCTTGCGCTCCGGCAGCAGGGCATCGAGCCGGGCCGCGACGAGCGCCTGGATGGTCTCGGGGAACGGGATCTTCTGGCCGGGAGAGAGCCGGAGCGTGCGGCCATGCCGCACGAGCAGCCCCCGGTCGCTGAGCAGGCGTGCGAACTCTTCGGCATACAAGGGGTTCCCTCCGGCCTGCTCCAGCAACAGCGTCTGCACCTCGGGCGGCAGCACCGGCTGACCGAGCAGGGCGGCGATAAGCGCGGCGGTGTCGGTGTCGCTGAGCGGTGACAGGGCGACTGAGCTGGCGTTGGACTTCCGTTTGCCCCACTCGGGCTGCCGGTCGAGCAGCTCGGGCCGTGCCGCGGCGATCACCAGCAGGGCAATGTCGGACGACGAGTCGAGCAGGTAGTCGAGGAACTGAAGCAGCCCCGCGTCCGCCCAGTGCAGGTCCTCGACGACCATGACGAGGGGCCCGCCGGCCGCCATCGCCTCGATGACGCGTCGCCAGGCGGCGAAGAACTCGGCCTGGTCGGCGCCTGGGCCCTCGGCATTGCCCAGCCCGAGCAGCGGCGCCAGCCGTGCCCTGAGCCACTCGCGCTCCGAGGCCTCGCCGACGAGTGCTTGCAGCGCTGCGTCCAGTTTGGTTACCACGTCCGCAGGAGGGTCGGACTCAAGGATGCCGGCCTGGGCCTTGACGATCTCCCCTAGGGCCCAGAAGGCGATGCCGTTCCCGTAGGGCAGGCAGCGACCCTGACGCCAAGACACGAACTCCTGGCGGTCGTCGACGAAGCGCCCGAACTCGTGAATCAGCCGGCTCTTGCCGACTCCGGGCTCACCGAGCAGGGTGACCAGCTGCACCGAACGTTCCCGCAAGGTACGGGTGTAGCGCCGCTTGAGCCGGTCCAACTCGGCGTCACGGCCGATGAACGGGGCGACCGGCCGCTGATCGACGTCCACGCCGAAGCGGCTCCGCGCCCCGACGAGTCGCCACACCGGCACGGGCTGCGCCTTGCCCTTGACCCGGACCGGTGCCAGCTCGTCGTACTCAAACAGCCCATGGGTCGCCCGCCAGGTGCCCTCGCCGACCAGGCTGCCGTTCACCGGCGCCACCCCCTGCAGGCGAGAGGCGGTATTGACGATGTCGCCGACCACCCCCTCGGTCTCCCCGCCGGGCTGGAGGACCACGAGGGCTTCGCCGGTGGTGATGCCGATTCGTACCGACAGGGCAAGGGCGGGCTGCCTCGCGTTCAGCTCGACGATGGCCTCGAGCAGGCGTGACGCGCAGCGGACGGCCCGCTCGGGGTCGTCCTCGTGCGCAGCTGGTGCACCGAAGACCGCCATGATCGCATCGCCGATGAACTTGTCGAGAGTGCCCCCAAACCGTTCGATCTCCAGACGCAGCCGGACGTGGTAGGGACGCAATATGGCCCCGACGTCCTCGGGGTCGGCCTGGTCAGAACGTGCCGTGAAACCCACAAGGTCGCAGAACAATACGGTGACGACCTTGCGTTCCTCGTCGGCTGGTCGGGGTGCAGCCGCCAGCGGCGCGCCGCACGCCCCACAGAACCGGAAACCCTGGGGATTGTCCTGCCCGCACCGGGAACAGCTCGCCATTCCGCGCAGTCTACGGTGAGGCACCCCTAGCCTCGGGATGTCTGGACCACCCGCAGGATCGTAACTGCCAGCAGGCCAGCTCTACGCCACCTTTGTGCGTACGCGCGTGGTACCAGGCGCCAAGCGGGGTATGGATCTTGCCACCCATGGAGGTGATGTTGACGATCTTGCCCGCCCGGCTTTCGCGCATGTGCGGCAGCACGAGCTGGGTCCGAGCCGCGCCGAAGACGTTGATCTCGAACTGGTTCTCACCGTTTAGCTGAACCCAGCGACTCTAGCGGCGCCGGCCGAAGAGCAGCCAGCTATGACGGATCGACGTCGACCGCCGGGGTGCCGTAGGGGTTTCCCCCACGCGACGGTCTCGGAGCTGGATGGGTGATCCTATGTCGAGAAGCTCTGAGCGGCTCCGCTCACCAGGTGAAGGGCCACGACAGACGCGGCCCACGACACCAGGAGACACCATGCCGAAGTACCTGCTCCTCAAGCACTACCGCGGCGGCCCCGAGCCGCACCGTCCCGTGCCCCCGATCGACCAGTGGGCCCCCGAGGACGTGGAGGCGCACATGGCCTTCCTCAAGCACGTCAGCGAGCTGCTCGAGGAGAACGGCGAGTACGTCGACGCGCAGGCGCTCACGCCAGCGCGCACCTGGGTGCGCTACGCCGGCCCGAACGCCGCGCCAGTCACCACCGACGGCCCGCTGCCCGAGATCAGCGATCTCGTGGCGGGCTGGTACATGATCGATGTCGAGTCGCACGAGCGCGCGGTCGAGCTCGCGGCCTACGTCTCCTCCGAGCCCGGCCCAGGCGGGGAGCCGCTGTACGAGTGGATCGACGTCCGTGAGGTGATGTCCGAGGCGCCCTCGGAGACTGACCCGGCGTGATCAAAGAGCCGACGCGACGGCTGGACGAGGGCGCGCTGCGCGCCCTCGTCCCTCGGGTGCTCGCGGGCCTGGTCCGGCGGGGCGAGGACTTCGATGCCGCCCGGCACCGCCGCGAGGAGGCGACGTACGCCGAGCCGCGGCCCGCCGCCACCGAGGAGGGCGACGACACCCTCTTCCTGCTCTTCTGCTGCTGCCACCCCGACCTCACGCCCGCCTCCCAGGTGGCGCTCACACTGCGCGCCGTCGGCGGCCTCACCACCCGAGAGATTGCTGACGCCTTCTACGTTCCGGAGGCGACGATGGCGCAGCGGATCAGCCGGGCCAAGCGCGCCCTGCAAGGGCGCCGCCTCGACCAGCCCGGCGACCTCGCCATCGTGCTGCGTGTGCGCTACCTCGTCTACACGGCCGGCCACGCGGGCCGGGTGGACCTGGCCGGCGAGGCGATCCTGCTCGCCCGCCAACTCACTCTCGCCACCGAGGAACCGGAGGCGCGCGGACTGCTCGCGCTGATGCTCCTCAACCACGCCCG
>JBKOUS010000076.1:0-3914 GCA_046723505.1 Actinomycetota bacterium | reverse complement strand
TCTGCTCGACCTGATGGCCGACCGACTGCTCGAACGGATCGATCTCGCAGCCGGGGACCCGTTGGCGTGGACCGGGCGGCTGCGGCGACTGCTGGGCAGCTACCAAGCGGTGGCGGCTGAGCATCCGGCGGCGCCGCTTCTTCTCGCGCGACCGTTCAGTTCACCCACCGCGTTGCTGATCAGCGAGACGCTGCTCGAGATCTTGCACGCTGCCGGCTTCGAGACGGCACAGGCCGTGCGCCTGTTCCAACTGATCAGCGGCATGTTGCTTGGCCCTGCCATCCACCGCGCCTTCTGGGCCGAGGCCGCCCGCCGCCGTCCTACCGACGCCGCCCGCCAAGAGGCGTCAATCGAGGCGGCGCCGGGTGCCGAGTTCGGCTACCTCTCGAGTGCGACCGAGGGGTTCCTGGATTGGTCGCCGGCCCCCGACGCCGATCGGCTCGCCCTTGACCTGTTGATTTCTGGACTACAGGCGCTCGCGGACCAATCCGTCGGCCATTGACCCTCATTCGGCTCCGCGACTGCGCGCCCGCAGACAACCATTGTGCCAAAGCGGAACGGCTGGGACCGCCCTAAAGCGCTCGCCAGCCATCCCGTGAATCCCGCTTCGGCGACCTCCAGGAAGTCCGCCAAGTCGGTGAACTTATGGTTCAAGGACCCAGCAGGTTGTGCGCGAAGACGTACGGCCCGACTTGCTGTCCCTGCTTGCCCCCGCCTCCTGGTCGAAGCTGAAGGTAGATCCCACCGTAGACCCGGGCATCGTCCATGTCGTCCGTGATCTGCTTCAGGCTCGTGTAGTGGAGCAATTCCGGGCAGCGAGGGATGGCTCGGCACGATCGAGTGACAAACCACCGCCCCAGACGTGCTCGAGGATCGACCGGCCTGCGTAGCTGGTGCTGGCGTGGGCGGACGGGTAGCTCGGGAAGAACCGCGTCGGGATGAACGGCGAAGTCAGCGTCACCGATAGTGCAATCGTTGCCATCGGTGTCGCCGGCACGGATCGCTGTCTCCGGTCGCCAGAAGCGGCAGAAGTACTTCGTCTCGATGACGTCGCAAGGCCGTCACTCGCGCCATGTTCAGAAGCGCGAGCATTCGCGCGTACTCCGAGAGCGACTACGGCTCGGCCCCAGCCAACCGCTCGGCGGCGCTGTTCCAGGCACCGACCGCAGACAGGGACGCGTACAGGCGAGCCACGTCGGACCGGTCCTGTGGCCGGGCCAAGCTGTCGATCGCCCCAAACCATCGCCACCTCGGCGAAGTCCCGCGCGTACTCGCGACTTGAGAGCGCCGGCGGAGGATCGGCGCGGAACTGGTCAGCTGCGGGTCCGCGGCCCGGATGAGTGGTGGTGGTGGACGCCTCGGTGATGCGGCGGATCATCCGGGCCACACTCACGCGCCGACCGTCATGATCGCCGAACGCGCCGCCGACCTCATCCGAGCAGCAACCACCAGCTATTGCGAACCAGGCCGAGCAGAAACCAGCTGCATGGGCCGACCGGTCATGTCTCTGATCAACCCGCAGGCTCTTGTTGCAGCGTCAAGTTCCCAAGCCGATGCTGTCTTTACAGTGATTGCTCACGAGAAGGAGGCTGGTCACGATGGCTGGCTATGGGATCCAAATCCGGAAGAAATGACGACGTTTCGGATACCGAGACCATGCAGGTCATCGTCGGCTCCGGCCTTGCCGTAGCCGCGGTCGGCGGTCACCGTCTGAGGCTTTCGTCCGGTGCGGCCGATGACGCGTTCGACAGCGGGTTTCAGCCGAGGCCCATCGGCGGGGTTGCCCGGCTGTACGTCGTGGTCGAGGACGATGCCGTCGTCGTTGTCGACCAGTTGAGCTTTGTGGCCGAATTCGACAGGTTTCCCGAGCCGGCCCTTTCTGATCGGCCGGGCGGGGATCGTGCAGGCTGACCTGGCTCCTCGCACCGTCTGGGATCCGGCCGGCGAGCCGTTCCCGGGTCTGCTCGATGATCTTCCGGGTCACGTCCAGCAGTTCGGTCAAATCGTTCACCGCCCGGACCAGGCGGCCACGACGCCGCCCCGTCACCGCATCACAGTGACGGTGGCCTCTGGTTCTCGGCGTCGATCTTCGCCTTGCGCAAAGCCCTCTTGGCGTTGGCCAGCAGCCGTTCGGACTCGTTCGCTGCGGTCTCGGCCAGGTCGGCGAGCTCGGCGTTCTTGCGGTGCATCACCTCGAGCGCTGCGTCCCCCGCGGCGGCGCTGCGAGTGCGGAATTTCGCATTCAGGTCATGTGCCCGACGCCCTGCGGCACCGGACCGGTCGCGGAGCTTGGTGCGGACCGCGCCACCGGCGGCGCGGATTCGCCGGCCCGAGGCGGCGATCCGGTTCACCGCCTTAGCCAACAATCCCGAGTCCGTCGGATACGCCACGTTCGACGGCACCACGGTGGTGTCGACCCGGATCCGACTGCACCGCAGCAGCTTCGCCTCGACCGCTTTCCCCAACAGGGCCTCGTTCAACCCGTCGACCGCGGCCGACCCACAGCGGGTGGTCAGCTTCATCAGGGTGGTTGGGTGCGGTACCGGCTGGTCGATCCCGATCCGGCAGAACTGCCGCCAGGTGATCGAGTCCGACACCTCCCGGCACAACGACTCGAACCCCAGGCGGTAGCGGAACTTCAAAAACATCAACCGCAGATAGGTTTCCATCGGCGTCGACGGCCGACCCATCCTGGGGTCGAAGACGGCACGAACGGGGCGAAAAACACCGGATCGTCCAACAACCCCTCCACCCCAGCCAACTCCACCGGGAGCCGGCGCAGTTCGTCTGGCAGGATCGCTTCCCAGAACGTCGGCTGATCAGCTACCGTGCGCAACATGAATGGTCTCAATCCCTTCTAGCCCAAGGGGTTGAGACCATTCTCCCTTGTCAGAGCCAGTTTCAGCCCTCGACACGCCTGACTTTTTCAGGGCGAAGTAACTAACGGCGCCGGCAAACGGACCACCGTCTATGGCAAAACTCAGGGTCAGGCGCGAGCAAAGGCCAAGGCACTGAGAAAGCGCCTCGAGCTCGGTCAGCCGGCCAAGCCACCACAGATACCGTCGGCACTTTCGCCCTTGAGTGGATCACCACAGCGCTGGCCGCCTCGGAACGTAAGGCCAGCACCAAAGCCATGTATGCCACTCTTACGCGCAACCACATTGCGAGCTCTGCCCTCGGTGGTATGCCACTGGGCAAGGCCACTCCGCGTGCCGTGGAAGGCTGGCTAGTGGAGTTGCGAGCCAGAGGGTTGGCCGAGTCCACGGTACGCATTGCGTATGACATCTTGTTGGCCATCCTCGAGACGGCCGTACGCGATGGTGCGCTAGGGCGGAATCCGGTGGCAGCCGTGAAACGGCCCAGAGTCACCCGGCATGAGGCCAGCTATTTAACCCCCGACCAAGTGCGCGCCGTGCTCTCGGCGGCCGGGGGCACCCGTTACGCGCCGCTTTTCACCTTGCTTGTCAACACCGGCCTCCGGCGCGGTGAGGCATTGACTCTGCAATGGTCAGACATAGATCTCGAGGCTGGCACTCTGCGAGTGCGTGGCACGCTGGCCAGAGTCAATGGCAAGCTTGAGGTCGCCGAGCCAAAGACAGCAAAGTCTAAACGCGCCGTGCCGCTCTCTGAGGTTGCCGAGCGGACTCTCCGCGCCGTGCGCACAGAGCAAGCTCAGGAGCGTCTCAGGGCCGGCTCTCGGTGGCATCAGACCGGCTTTGTGTTCGTCACTGAGTTTGGTGAGCCATGCGAGCCACGTAACGCTCTGCGGGCTTTCAAGGCGGCCGCCAAGCGTGCCGGATTACCGAGCTCGGTGGGCTTGCACACGCTGCGCCACTCTGCCGCCTCAGTAATGATGGCAAGCGGTGTGCCCCTCAAGATCGTCTCCGACATACTCGGCCACGCGTCGGTGGCCA
>JBKOUS010000001.1:0-27056 GCA_046723505.1 Actinomycetota bacterium | reverse complement strand
CAAGCGACAGAAGTCTCCGATCAGGCGCATCCACGGTGTCGACAAGGCCTTTATGGATGTGCTGCTGAACGCCATGGTCGAGAGTCCCGAAGATCGCCCTACGGCTGCGCAATTTCGAGATCAGCTAACGGCTCTCAATCTCTCGACCAAGCTCGCGCCGCGGCCCCTGGAGGGGACACAAGAGCCATCTTCACCGCCTCCTGCCGCTGAGGAACCGGTCCCAACAAGGGCGGCATGGCCGGAGCCGCCTCCAAAGCCATCCCGGAGATGGGAGCACCGCGGGCTGGCGACCTTGGCGATCGCCGCGCTGGTGATTGTGGTGACATCGGTGGTCGCTATGGTGAACCTTGCCACGCGTACGCCGGCTGCTGAGCCGACGCGCACTGTGACCACGACGGCCCCGGCCAGCCCAACCATCACGCAAGCCATGGTGCCGGCTGGCTTCATCGACTGCTCCGAACAACTCGGCAATGACACCTACTGTGCGTCTCAGGCGGAGTGCTGGGCGGAGGTGCAGGGGCTGGGTGATCTTCCGTGGCTCGGAAACAAGCAGGACTGTTACAAGACCCACGTCTATCAGACCTTCATCGCTGGCCGGATGACGTATGAGCTCCGAAGGCAGTCTCAACTGGAGACCGATGCACAGATCCGCCGTATCTGCACTACGGAGATTGCGAACTCGATGTTGCGCTCCAGAGATCGCCGCTCGGACTGGGAGATCTGGGTCCTGGGCCCGCAGCAGCCGGACGAGTATTACTTCCGCTGCATCCTCGGTCGCGGCGAACGCACCGAACCACTCAATTTTCACGCTCCTGGCTGACGACGGCCAACTGTTCAATGCCGGTAAGCAGCCTGTCGAGCATCCGCTCGAAATCCCAGCCGACGGGATCGTCGAATCCGCCCGCCTTCCAGATCGTGGCCATGGTTGGGTAACGGTGCCAATCGAAGTAGGTGTCCCAGAAGCTGGCTCGCGAATCCCAGTAGGCCTCAGCTGAGACGCCGGTATGCCGTGCTTCGTCGGCGTCACTGATCATGTAGCGAGCTGCGCCCACGAGCTGCCACTGGATCAGATTGGAAATCGCGACGTTCTCAGCTCCGGTGAATCCGGCGGCGGAAAGCGCGGCATAAAGCGCCTCGGAGACGTCCAGGACGTGCGGGCCGATCGGAAGCCGGGTCATGTTGTAGTCCGGCAGCCAAGGGTGCGCGTCATAGATACGCCAGGTTTCTCGAGCCCACTCTTCAACACGTTGCTGCCACGGCAGCTCGGGGTCGGGTAGCGCGTGCTCGGCGTAGACGTAGTCGATCATGAGCTCGACTAGCTCGGAGCGACCAGGAACGTAGGTGTAAAGCGACATTGGGCCCACCCCGAGACGGCTTGCCACTTTTCGCATTGAGAGAGCTGGGAGGCCCTCCGCGTCCGCGATCGCCACTCCAGCGGAGACGACATCAGAGAGGCTGATGCGAGGCTTGGGTCCGCGTACCGATGGTTGCTGCGGAGGCGCCCAGAGCAGTTCGACGACGCGACGGCCCTCAGGCGTACCTGGATGCGCGTCGGTACGGCCTACGGTGGGCCTCTCGTCGTCGGTCGCACGCGCCTCATGCTGCTTCGCTGACTCGGTCACGCTCGCATCCTCGGCTCCCGCCAAACTGTCAGTGTTTGATTGCACTCTGAAAGGCGGCCGCGAGATTCGCCTCCCTTCGTCGCTCGCACATACGTGTCAGCACTTTGCCAGCTCCCGGCTGCGACTGCAGTCGGCGAAGCGGACCGCCCGTCAAAATGTCAGTGGTCTGTGTTTACCTTATCTCCGTACAGTGTATGTTATTCTAAATCCAGTACGGCGTACGGAGTCCCCAAGAAGGGATACGGATGATCCACACGGAACTGCTGACCAGGCACTTCGTCAGCAAGAAGGAAACCGTCGAAGCGGTCAAAGGGGTCGACATCGACGTCGCCGCGGGGGAGCTGGTGGCCTTCCTCGGACCTAACGGCGCAGGGAAGTCCACAACATTGCGGATGCTGACCACACTGCTCCCACCAACCTCGGGCGCTGCCTGGGTGGCTGGAGCGAGCATTACCGCCGAGCCGGCAGTGGTGCGCTCGAGAATCGGCTACATCGGACAAGGTGACGCTGCGGGTCACAGCTTCCGGGTGATGGACGAGCTGGTCATGCAGGGTCGGTTCTACGGCATGAACGGCGCCGACTCGCTCAGTCGCGCTCGGGAACTGAGCAAGGCGCTCGACCTGAGTTCACTCGAGAAGCGGAAGGTCAGCACACTGTCGGGCGGTCAGCGCCGCAGACTCGATATCGCGATCGGACTGATGCACAACCCCGGGCTGCTGTTCCTCGACGAACCATCAACCGGGATGGATCCGCAGAACAGGGCCAACCTCTGGGAGCACATCAACCGACTGCGGGAACGGCAAGAGACCACCATTGTGCTGACCACGCACTATCTCGAGGAGGCCGACTTCCACGCCGAGCGGGTGCTGGTCATCGATCATGGCGAGATCATCGCCAACGACACTGCAGCCAATCTCAAAGCGACATTGGCTGGTGATCGAATCGCGGTAACCGTGGATGGTGCAGATCTTGCGGCCGCGTCAGCTCTGGTCGCTGCACGGGGCAGCGAGCTGAGCACCTCCAACGGTTCACGCGAGGTGACGATCGCCGGACGGTTTGATCAGGGCACGCGCACGCTGCCTTGGCTGTTGCGGGAACTTGATCATGCCGGAGTCGAGGTGCGGGCTGCCGACGTACGGGTTCCGACGCTGGACGACGTCTTCTTGAGCCTGACTGGCCGAAGCCTGCGCGAGGAGAGTGAGGTGGCCTCATGAGCACGATGGTTTTCGACACCCGAGCTGTGTTTCAGCGGGAAATGTCGCTGGTGCTACGGGATCCGTTCTCGGTGATCTTCTCTCTTGTCCAGCCGTTGGTCTTCTTGGGTCTTTTTGGCCCGCTGCTGGCCGGCTCGGTGGATCCGGCCGCGCTCAACGGCGCGTCGCCGCTGCAGTGGTTCCTCCCGGGGGTGATCGTGATGATCTGCCTCTTTGGGACCAGCACGACCGGCGCAAACCTGCTGTTCGAAATCATGACGGGTTCCTACGAGCGGGTACTGGCGAGTCCGTTGCACCGCTCCGCGATCTTGATCGGCAAAGCTCTGAAGGAGCTGGCGCCGCTCGTCGTGCAGGCTGCACTTGTCGTGTTGGTGTCGATCCCGTTCGGCTTCAAGCTCTACCCCGTACACGTGGTGGCCGGACTGCTGCTGCTAGGCGTCTTCGGGGTCGGCATGGGCGCGTTCTCCAACGCGCTGGCCATTGCATCACGCAAGCGCGAGTGGATGTTCTGGGCGGTGCAGCAGTCGCTGTTGTTCCCGTTGTTGATCTTGTCGGGAATGATGCTGCCGCTGGAGGCTGGGCCGCGCTGGATCCAGGTGCTCGGCCGGTTCAACCCACTGACCTACATCGTCGACGCCGAGCGCTCGCTGTTTGCCGGCACCTTCAATGATCCGGCGATCGGATGGGCCGTGCTCGTGGCGATCCTCACCTGTGGTGTCGGCCTCTGGGTGGGCGTTAAGCAGGTCGGCCGCAGCACTGCCTGATTCTGCTCGCGCGGCACCCCCGGGAAGCTGGTGCCGTCGTCACTCTTCGCGGAACGACGGTATTGGATTTTGCTCGCTCCGCTCGCGGGAATGTCCCCGCTCATCGCTCCTGTGGTCACCACCGGGCGCCTTCCGGCGCTCGCAGAGAAGTGCTGATAAACCGGAGTTAAACGTTCTCTTTGAGCCAGGCGATGTCTGCGCCCTGGCCTTCCCGGCCGCCCGGAGTTTCGACGACGACCGGAACAGCAGCCGTACGCACCACTTCCGCTAGAGCCTCCGTTCCGACCTCGCCGTCACCAAAGTTGGCATGCCGGTCGGCGCCGGAGTCGAAGGGGTCTCGGGAATCATTGGCGTGCACCAGGTCGACGCGCCCGGTGATCGACATGACCCGATCAACCAGACCCACCAGGTCCTCACCGCCGGCATGGGCGTGGCAGGTGTCGAGGCAGAAGCCGACCGTGTCGCCCCCCTTGGCCTGGCCGATTGCATCCCAGAGTCGTGCGATCCGTTCTAGACGGCGTGCCATGGCATTGTCACCGCCCGCAGTGTTCTCGATCAGCAATGGGACACGCATCTCCAGCCCGTCAATGCACTTGCGCCAGTTGTCGAAGCCGATCGCCGGATCGTCGTTCTTCAACACGTGGCCACCGTGCACGATCACCCCCGCCGCGCCGACTTCGGCGGCCGCGTCCAGATATTGCTGCAGGAACTTCCGACTAGGAATGCGGATCCGGTTGTTGGTTGTTGCCACGTTGAGCACATACGGCGCGTGTACGTATAGCGTGATGCCGGCCTGCTGGGCGGCCGCCTTGAGCGCCGCGGCGCCGCCGATGTACGCGATCTCCGGGCCTTTCCACGCCTGCGGGTCACCGAGAAAGAACTGCGCCAGAGTCGCTCCCCGCGCGGCCGCCTCGGCGATGGGGTCTACCTGGTCGCCGTGCCCGCCCACCTGCAGGGTCATGAGTTCGGCCCCTTGTCCTGACCGGTTCGCCACAAGTCGCGAATCCGGTTCGCCGCGGATCCGCCTGCGGCGCCCGCTACAGAGCCGATCTTGCCCACCAGCTTGTATAAGGGATCACCAGAGGTGGTGAAGTTCTTCTTGTACGAGTCGGCTGCGGCCTTGACCTCCTCGCTCATGGGAGCCTCCTTGTCCTCTGAGCGCCGCGGGTAGTTCCCGGCCAGGATCTCGGCGTAACCGGGCCCCGCGGCCCACTTTTGCAGTTCGGCGGCCCGGAGTGCGGCTAACGGGTGAGTCTGTCCACTGATCTGTAGCAGCTTCAGCACGCTGTCGCGTACGTCGCCTCGGCTCTGGTACTCCTCGGCCTGATCGAGAAACGCGGCGATATCCAGATCGTCAGGGTTCCGAGCGCCAGCCAGACTGGCGTGCACCCGCAGCGCTGCGCCCGGATCTTGTGAGCACAGCAACCCGGCCCGATCACAAGAGAGTTCGGACTTGCGGAACCATTCGTTCAGGCCGAGGATGATCGCCCGGATGCCCCAGGCACCGATCGGCAGCCACTGGATGGCTGCTGCGATATTGATCAACTGCAGCAGCATCGTGCGGTAGACGGCGTGCCCGGATAGGACATGCCCGACCTCATGGCCAATGATGAACCGCAGTCCCTCGTCGTCGGTCAACTCGATCATTCCGGTCGTCACTACGATGATCGGCTTGTCCAGACCAATTGCCATCGCCGCTGCAGCGGGATTTTGCTCGATGTAGAGCTCCGGGACAGGCTGCAGGTCCAGCGTCGTCGCGCACTCGTTGAGCATCTGGTGGATGTGCGGGTATTGCCGCGGCGAGACACGGATCGCAGTGGCGAGATAGAGCCAACGCACGCTACGCTCGCCAACGGCTGAGGAGATTACCTTCAGGACCGAGTCGAAGCCGGGAATTGCGCGCAGCGCCACCAGGGCGCCGCGGTCGGCCGGATGCTCGTACGCTCGCGAGCTGATGTCTGGAAACCGAATGCGCCCACGACGTGCCGGCAGGGATTCCGTGGTCATGCCAAGCAGATTACGTGGCTGAGTTGGTGTCAGATCAGTTCATCTGGGCGAAGCCACTGATGAGTCCCATGGTTATCTGGAGAATGAATCCAAGCACGAGCCACGCGGCGCCGATGATGAGGCCGGCGAGTGCTTTGTTGTTCTGGAACCCGGCGCGACGCGAGATGATGAACGCCACGATGCTCAAGATCAGACCGATGGTGGACGTGCAGGGAATGATGGCCAAGATGAGGCCGACGATCCCGAGGGTGTTGCCGGGATCGGGTGCTGGCTGTGGGGTGACCTGATACTCGGCCATGGTGTCTCCTCATGCGAACGGGTCGGTTGTCAGAAAGCTGGTTGACCAGTTTTGCTCAGCCAAGGCGAGCGTATCGCCACTGCGACCGGGGGCTCAGTGGATGCGGATTGAGGGGTAGGGCCGAGGCTCTGGATTCGTGTGCGCTGACAGTACCAGGTAGAGTTCAGCGTTGGCCCGCGGAGTTTCGCCGCGCCGCAGCATTCGCCCTCCTGCTATGGGGCCGTCCCATAGCCGCTGAAGACCAGAGGAGGTGGGGTTCGCGCATGCGTGAGTACGAGGTCATGGTCATCTTCGATCCTGACACTGAAGAGCGTACGGTCCAGCCCACGCTCGAGAAGTACCTGAAAGTGATCACCAAGGGTGGTGGCACAGTCGACAACCTGGACATTTGGGGCCGCCGACGCCTGGCGTACGAGATCCGGAAGAAGTCTGAGGGCATCTATGCGGTCATTAATGTGACTGCGGAACCAAAAGACGTCAAGGAGCTGGACCGTCAGTTCACCATCAACGAATCAATTATGCGGACCAAGGTCATCCGGCCTGATCTGCACTGAGATGGGCGAGATTGTCCACATTTTCCCCCTCGCCGGCACGTAGCGTCAGTATCGGCTGGCAGGCTGACAGTGTTCGCCGCAGTTGGCTCGACTCATTTGGCTCAGCCCCTCGGCGGCAAGCAGAAGATTCCATCAACGCTCATCACCACGGAGACTTTCATGGCAGGCGAAACCACCATCACATTGGTCGGCAACCTCACCGCTGACCCGGAGCTGCGCTTCACCCCCTCGGGCGCGGCGGTCGCGAACTTCACCGTCGCGTCCACACCACGCACCTTCGATCGTCAGACCAATGAATGGCGGGACGGCGATGCGATGTTCCTCAATTGCGCGGTGTGGCGCCAGGCTGCCGAGAACGTCGCGGAGTCGCTGCAGAAAGGCATGCGGGTCATCGTCCAAGGCCGGCTGCGGTCGCGCAGCTACGAGACCCGAGACGGCGAGCGGCGCACGGTCTTCGAGATCGACGTGGACGAAATCGGTCCGGCGCTGCGTTACGCCACAGCGAAGGTCACGCGGAATGTGAGCGGCAGCAACCAAGGCGGGTACAGCCGCCCCGCGGCGGGCAGCTCTGGCGACGACCCGTGGGCTGGCGGAACGCCCAGCGCCGCCGGTGCGCGCTCCCAGCAAGGCTCCGATCCCTGGGCAACACCCCAGAGCGACGAGCCCCCGTTTTGATCTCAGAACTCATCACCCTGACACCAAGGCACATTCCGGCCATCGGCTAACTCCCGCGCCGGGCTCTGAAAGGAGAGCACCACAATGGCCACAACCCCACCAGCACAGCGCAAGCCGAAGAAGAAGGCCAATCCGCTGCGCGCCGGCCAGAACATCGACTACAAGGACGTCGCCACACTGCGAAAGTTCATCTCCGAACGCGGCAAGATCCGGGCGCGCCGGGTCACTGGGCTCTCGGTTCAAGAGCAGCGCCGGGTTGCCATCGCCATCAAGAACGCTCGTGAGGTGGCGCTGTTGCCGTACGCCTCCACGGCCCGCTGAAAGGGGCTGGCATGAGGCTCATCCTGACCGCCCCCGTCGACAAGCTCGGTGCCGCCGGTGACGTAGTCGAGGTCAAGGACGGTTACGGCCGCAACTTCCTGATTCCACGCGGCTTCGCCATCCGCTGGACTCGCGGCGGCGAGAAGCAGATTGCAGGTATCAAGCGCAACCGCGACGCGCGCGAGATCCGCGGCCTTGATCATGCCCAGGAAGTGCGCGAGCAGCTCGAAGGTCTGACGATCGATCTGCCTGCGCGGGCTGGCGATACAGGCAGGCTGTTCGGAGCGGTCACCGCTGGCGACATTGCGGCCGCCATCAAGAAAGCCGGCGGGCCGCTGGTCGACAAACGCGCCGTACAAGTCGCCGAGCCGATCAAGACCGTCGGCCTGCACACGGTCGGCGTCAAGCTGCACGATGCGGTCACTGCGCACGTAAAGCTCGTGGTTGTCCAAGCTTGACGTCGTAGAGTCCGGTTCAGGAAGGCTTGAACGCAGGCCGAGACTTGTCGCAGGCCCGCAAGCAGAGATGGGACGGGACACACGATGATCCGGCTGACTCCCGAGGAGCTCGAGCGTCGCCGGCGCGCACAATTTGGGCGGACCATCATGGGCGTTTCCGCGCTGCTCCTCATGATCATAAGCGCGGTAGTGCCGCACATCCTGGTGGAAGCGGCGACGGTGGTGCCCGGCCGTTCCCTCATTCCAGCGAGCCGCTTTTTCTTGATTGCTAACCCCAATGCGCCGGCCTTTGAAGGCGCAACCAGCGTCGCCGCCACGGGTTTGGGAATCAGCATTACTTACCTCGGCCTGGCCTTTCAGCAGATCGGTCTGATCACAGGCTTGGCGTCGTTCTGGGTGCTCATTGTCGAAGATGTCGGGCGCTGGACCCGGCGCCTGGTGATGGTGTCTGGCGTGTCGCTGCTGCTTGGCGCGTCAACTGTCGTGCTCGGTTACCAGCTGCTGACCAACGCCGGAGTGCCCACGTTATTGGGCTACGCCTGGCTGCCCACCTTCCTGGCTGGTCTGATCATGATCGTTGGCGGACTTCTCGCTCGTAAGCGGATGGTCACCACCTGGTTCTGGGAGAGCCCCGAAATCGTCCAGCCGTAGCCGCGCCGACGCTCGAGGCGCGATCTCCACAGATTTATCCACAAGCTGGGGATGAATCACACGGCTGTCATTCGCAATACCATGCTGCGCCCTCTGGACGGCGAAATCTGGTAGTACAGCACACTTTCGCTTGGACCGTCGATGGCCCGTTCGTGAGATTAGAGCGCCTGTCCGGACTCGATGAGCGCCCAAACGAGGAGGCCGAACGCGAGGATCGAGGCGAATGCCTGTACGTGATTCCACCAGACCCCAGACCCATCTAGCCTCGTCGAAACGTTCCCACACGCCATGGAGATCGGATCAGGCGTTCGACGTCACCGGCGGCCAGCCAGCGGGCGTTCAGATTGTCGAAGAACCCTGATCCAGCAGCTGGTCCACCGCCTTTTGTGCCGGCCCCCTCTCCTTCTTCCCCCTGCCATCCATCTCAGTGGCGGGGAGCGATGTGAGCGGGCCTGTCGGCAGGGTTGCGTCACCATGCCTGGCACTCCAGGTGATCTCGGCGGCGCTGGCGGCCATATGCCAAGCCCCGAAGGCGGCTACCGCTGCTCTCACGAGCTCCGGCTTGGGGCCCGCGTCCGGCCTCCAGCCGTTGTCGTTGCAGACGCGCCGATGCACTCGAGTCCGCATCGCCACCAGCACCGAACCAGACGGCGCGTGGATCATGATTACGCCAACGCCGCGGCGTTCGAGCTCGCGGGTGATGATTCGAATCGAGCGTTCGGAAATAGCGGCCTCAGCGGGAAGCCAGATGTCGCAAAAGGAGGCCACGAACGGCATCCCGTCGGGCGCCTGGGCGACCTCGTCGGCTCCCACGACCACATGGTCGTGGTCCACGCAGCCGCGTAGATCGTTCAGCCGCTCGGCGTCGCCGCCAGCGTGGACGACCGTGTGCGGGACCGTATGTACCGGACGGTCGAGTGGGTCCGGTACGTTCCGACGGAAGCCGGGCACCGGCAACAGTCGCTCGACGTAGGGCTTGCGAATGCGACGGATCTGGTCCTTGTGCTCGAGGTTCATGTTCCGACGACCCTGGTGCCAGTGGATGGCGTCGCGATCGAACACCATCACGGCCCCATTGGCATGTACGCGGTAGCCGAACTCCGTGTCCTCGATGCCGCGGATGCCGAGCTCGCGGAACCCTCCGACAGCCCAGTACTGGGCGGTCGTTATCGCGAACGTCGCACCGATCACGATGCGGAACGCGTCGATGGCCTCGATCCGGAGGTCCTCGGTGCGGCGCAGCGTGTTCTCGCGCCACTCCTGGTTGTCGACCTCCCTGCCCTCGAAATGAGCGCCGAGGCCGTCCTCCGCGACCAGATGACCAAACGCCTCGTCAGTCAACTCCTCCATGTCGGCGAACCGGCATATACCCATTGCCATGACATCGGGGCGATCGACGAACCATCGCGCATAGGACGCGATGACTTGGCGCTCTGGGACAATGTCGGCATCCAGGAACACAAGCAAGTCGCCGGTTGCTCGGCGTGCCGCCGCGTTGCGCCCACGACCCGCACCGAACGCCAGCGTCCGCTGGAGCTGCACAACCGAGACGGGGAATGGATAATCGCCCGTCGCGGTGATCGGCGGGTCCGAGCCGTCGTCGGCGATGACGACCTCCATCAAGGCGCATGGGTAGGTCTGGAGCGCCAGTGCATCAAGCACACGTCGCAGGTTCGACGGGTTGTGGGCCGGGATGCAGATCGACACGCGCTGGGTGGGCGTCCACCGCGCACTGGCCGGCGGGACCAACGCAGACCAATCGTTGCCGTGTACCGGCTTCATGCGACGACCCCGGCGAACTCGAGATCGAGGCCCGGCCGCTGGTCGACGGCTTGGACGAGGAAATAGTCGTCCTCCGCCAGCCACGTATGGTTCGTGGCGCGGGAATCGCGCCTGAGTAGATATCCCAAGCCGTGTAGGCGGTAGATCGGCGCGCCCACTGCCTCGACCGCCTCGATGAGCAGACGATCAACTCGTCGGGGGCCGGCGGGCCAACCCCCGACTTCGTAGAGCAGCGAACGCGTGAGCATCAGGGTGCCACCGGCGATCGTGGTCGAGAAGGTTTCAGCTCCCGTCGAGAACCGTCGTAGCGTGAGATCGAGAGAGGACAGATAGACGTACTCGGCAGGCTTGGCAACGATGCCTGCTCCCGAATAGCGCATGGCGGCCACCAGATCGGGCAGGTGCTCGGTCGCGTACCAGTCGTCGTCGTCCCACTTGGTCACAAGGTCGCCGGAGGCGCGTTCGCCTAAGAGCGCCAGAACCTGCCCGAGATCGCGGTCGGTGGCAACATCGAACAACTGGGCGTGCGGCGCGAGCGCGGCCACCTGCTCGCGTGTCGCGGGTGGTAGCGAAACCCCATGGAGCCCGCAAAGGATCTCGACGTTCGGATACTGTTGCGCGGCCATTTGCTCGATCGCGAACATCACCATCTGCGGCCGGTTTGTGGCCATCAGGATGGATACGCTGGGCGATGCCGACACAGTGTGACCGTGCGAGGCTGCGAGCGCGGCCAAATTCTCATACACCGAGTGGTGGCGATGCACGAGTCGCCGCAGCGCAATGGAGTGGCGCTCTCGTAGTCGCGGGTCGGCGAGCTTTTCGATCGCGCAGCCCTCAATGGCGGCAACGAGATCCGGGCCGAGTAGTCCTGCGACCTCGTCAGGTACAGCCGTGGCCACGAGCGGTACACCAGCGCCGGCCATATCTACGACCAGGCGCGCTGTGGTCGCGGCGTCGAGCGATGTCGACGAGCAATCGACCGCCCGGTACTCACGCGCGGCGCCGATGATTCGCCGGCGCCTGCGCTCGGTCGTAGCGGTCGACGCAATCTGGTCGAGGCGCGTCGACGCTGCCCACCCACGCGGAGAGAAGCCGGTCGGAGTATGAATATGCGGCAGATGCGCAGCCAACCACCGGCGTCCGTCGCCAGTGCCGTGGTAATACGACAGCGGATGGCCGCTGGCGATTGCGAGCTCGCGGCCATCATCGGCGACTTCGATTTGCACCATGTCGGGGGCAATTCGAGCTGCGATGGCGAATGGATCGAGGGGGAGCGCCGACGTCCTGCCGTCTACGGCGATGGCCCGTACGCCAACCGGCACCCGGAGCTCGGGAGCAATGGAGCCTACGCGCCGCAGTCCGGTGACAAGCACGCGGGCACTCTCGAGCAGCGTACCGGGCTGGTCACCGCGAAGGACTGTCCGCGTTGTCCGCATCCTTCGCAGAGCGCCACGAGCGAGACGACGGCTTCGGGCCTGCAGCCGGTTCCGGAGCCTCCGGTACCGCCATCCGAAGGACTCCCCTGTGATGATCCGTTTCCATGCCGGAGCAAGTGGGCGTACCAGGTGCCCCGAGGAAGTGCGGCCATTGGATTCGTCGTCGCCTTCATCGAAGGCGGTGATGTTGGCGCCGCCATCCAGATAACGATCGGACCAGTGCCAGTCCATCTCAATCGGCGGGCCGGCCTGACCGATCACGACCGACGCAACCTGCTACGTACGCGCCACGCCCTGCTGCGCACGCGCCGTGCGCCGCGTCCGATCAGGTTTGCGGCGCGTACCACTTTGCGGCTCTGGAGGGCCTCCAACTCGGCGCGGAGCCGAGCGATCGTTGCATCGCGTGGGTCATCGGTGGTCGAACCAACCGTTGCGGCCCGGTTCCCGCTGGTGCCGGGTGTGGTGTCGTCGAAGCGCTCCTCCATGATCATCCAGGGCATGCGAGGGCGATCGAGCAACGTATATGTCGCGTTCGGGAACAGCTCGAGGATGTCAGCAGCCTCGAAGCGGCGCAGGTGTGTCTTCGAGAGCGGTTCGGACTCACAGAATGGCAACGACATGATCAGCTGGCCGCGACAGACGCGCCGCAGCTCGGCCAGGCCTGCAACGAACACCTCGGGGGGTATGTGCTCGAGCACTTCCATGCAGGTGACGACGTCGAACGAATCGTCCTCGAACTGGAGGTTGGCGATGTCGCCGTCCAACTTCGACATGTTGGGCTCGAGTTCGGTGTACTTCTTGAACCGGGCTTTGTCGATCCCCACGACCGAACGGAATTTGCCCGATCGGGCCAGCATGTTAAGGAATTGGCCGGCGCCTGCCCCGACGTCCAGCAAATCGCCGCCCGGTCGGAGAACCTCAGCCACATAGGACACGCGGTGCCAATCATCGGGATGGAACCATCCTCCCGGCTCGGCGGGTGGTTCGCCGAACTTCGCCTCGTAGTCGGCTCGGACCGACGCCGCGAGCGCACTCACGGGGTACTTGCGGATCTTGACTCGACGCACGTCCATGCCCAGCGGGATGTGGACGTCCGACATGGTCGACGGCGGTGTCATGCGGCGGCTCCTTGGTTTGGCACACCCGCAGTGTAATCAGACTGCGCTGGCGAGGGGTTGAACACGCGTACCACACCAGCGCTCTCATCGGTCGCCGGCCATCGATCGTTAGCTCGAGCATCATCGAGATGCTTCCTAACTTCGGGGAGCTGGCGCGAAAGTCTGGTTTACTAACAGTGCTCAGACCGTTTTCCGACTAGCATTAGGGTCGGCTCGCCGTATCCCAAGGACTCTTCCGCAGGGACAACAACTGTTCATTGAGTCTTAGGCGCACGGCAACGACCCGAACAGCCGCTGCACGTGACATGGAGGTCGGGGGCAACATGGACCGGTCTGTTGACGTCGTCATCATCGGTATGGGGTATGTGGGGCTGCCCTTGGCGCGGGAAGCCAGCGCAGCGGGCCTGAGAGTGATTGGTCTAGACATAAGTCGTGAGGTGGTCGACGGGCTCAATCAGGGCCGTTCGCACGTCGACGATCTTGCTGATTCTGATGTTGCAGAAATGCTGCGGCGTGGCTTCTTCGCCACTACCGACACAGTCCAGCTGAGCCGAGCGCGCACCATCGTGATCTGTGTCCCCACGCCCCTTTCGAAGGATGGTGCTCCCGATCTGGATTCCCTGCGCCTTGCTGTGCGCTCTGTGGCCGGACACTTTCAGCCCGGCACCCTTGTGGTCTTGGAATCCACGACTTATCCCGGAACGACGGACGAAGAGATTCGGCCGATGCTCGAAGCCGGAGGATTGGTTGCGGGAACAGACTTCTGCCTCGCCTTCTCCCCAGAACGGATCGACCCGGGCAACAAGACCTTCGGCCCGAAGAACACGCCCAAAGTAATCGGTGGATACACCGAGGCATGCGGCGACGCCGCCGAGGCCTTCTATTCCCATTTCATCGACGTGGTGGTTCGTACGAAAGGCACCCGCGAGGCCGAGATGGCCAAGTTGCTGGAGAACACCTATCGGCATATCAACATCGCCCTGGTCAACGAGATGGCCCGGTTTTGCCACGAACTCGACGTAGATCTGTGGGATGTGATTGCCGCGGCGAGCACCAAGCCTTTTGGATTCCAAGCCTTCCGACCGGGGCCTGGCGTGGGCGGTCACTGCATCCCCATCGACCCCAACTATCTGTCCCATCAGGTACGGGCGAGGTTGGGTTATCCGTTCCGGTTCGTTGAGTTGGCCCAAGAGATCAACGCCAGCATGCCGCGGTACGTCGCGCGGCGAATCCAAGATCAGCTCAACCTCGACGGGAGATCGCTGAGGGGGTCGTTGGTCTTACTTCTGGGTGTGACCTACAAGCCAAACATCGCCGACACCCGAGAGTCCCCGGCAATCCCACTGGCCAAGATCTTGCTTCAGCAGGGTGCCGTACTGCGGTTCCACGATCCGTTGGTAAAGCAGTTCTCAGTTTCTGAGATCGATATCCCGCGCGTGGACGACGTCGACATGTCGTTGGCGGAGGCAGATATCTGTGTCCTTTTGCAGAATCACCGGCAATATGACGTCGACGCGATGACGGCAGTCTCACAACGATTCTTAGACACCCGTGGTGTCGCCCGTCGGGCGGCCAACGTCCAGCTCCTGTAACGGAAAATGGCCACTTTGTCGGTGGGTGGCACGACGCCACTGGGCCGCCAGGCGCGCGCACATTCGGCCTTGGTCGTAACAGTCGTTCATAACCCCCAAGATTCAAGGATTCGGCAACGGCAACTCGCGGCTTTGATGGCTGCCGAATGGGACGTGACTTACGTGGCGCCGTTTGACGCCTTCGGGCTCGAACTTCCACCAGCTCGCCCTGCGGCTCCAGGTCGCGGCGGTCTGCGGTGTATCAATGTCCCCCGGTCCTCCGGCAGACACCGCGTCGCGGCGTGGCGGACGGCCCGCACGATCCTGCGGTCTTTGGGCCGGGATCACGATGTTGTTCTGGTTCATGACCCGGAGCTCGTTTTGGCGGCTGCCGGGCTCGGACTGACGAATCTGATTTGGGACGTCCACGAGGATCCCGCGGCTGCGCTTCAGGTCAAGTCTTGGATGCCGGCGCTGCTGCGTCGTCCGGTGGCAGCAGCTTGGCGCCGCGCAGAGAGGCTGGCGGAACGGAGGCATTACCTGTTGTTGGCCGAGTCCGCCTACCAGCAGAGGTTCCGCACATGGCACCCCGTGGTTGCCAACTCGGTGTCGGTTCCGAAGGTTGTGGCTCCAGCGGGCGATGACCGTGTCAGCTATTTGGGCTCAGTAACGATGTCTCGTGGTTGCGACACCATGATCGAGGTCGGCCGGGAATTGCGCCGCCGCACCAACGGCGCGGTCACCCTTGAGGTGATCGGTGAGGCTGCTGACCCTGAGGCGAGGCATGCATTGCAGAACGCCGCGAAAGCCGGCGATCTGAGATGGCTCGGCTTCCTGCGGAGTGAGGAGGCGCTGGCTCGGGTTAGTGGTTCGTTGGCGGGGTTGTGCCTGCTCAGAGACCTCCCCAACTACCGGGTTAGTTTGCCGACAAAGATCGTGGAGTACTGCGCACTAGGAGTGCCGGTTATAACCACGCCGCTACCGCTGGCCTCGGACCTGGTCAAGTCGGAGAATATCGGCTTCGAGGTGCCCTGGAATGATTCGACTGCGGTGGTCGACGCGATCTCGAGATTGCGGGCTGAGCCTGAACTGCGTTGCCAGCTGGGTGCCAATGGCCATCGGATGGCGCTCCGCGAGCACGACTGGAATCGCCTCTCTGCAGACTTCGTCCGAGTCATGGACGCTATCGCCAATAGGCAGCGGGACTTGACCTTGGCTCATTGAGCGCAGCGGCTCCCGAACAGATCACTACCGCCAGAGCGTCGCGATAGCGAACGCGGCGGCCATTCCGCCCATGCCAATGAGGATGTTCCAGTTGCCGAGCGCGTCCATGAACGGAATGTAGCTGCCTGCCACGTAATAGGTGATCAGCCAGGCCACACCGAGCAATCCGACCGTGATGAAGGTTGGCGGTACCCAGCGCCGACTCGCTGGAGCCTTGATTTTCTTTGGCTTCGACGCCTGCCGCGCCTTGAGCTTTTGCTTCTCTTCGGCTGATTTTCGGGTTCTCGACTCGGGCACCAGATTCTCCTTGCTGTTGAAGTAGGTAGCGTAGTCAAAGACTCGCCCCGGGAGCGATGTCAACCACTCGTCCGGGGCAATTCATGCTCGATCCAGAAGGACTCAGACTTGGCCGAACGTACGATCGCCGATGCTTGGCGCGGGCTGGTCACGGTCCTGCGGCGAGCTCGCGACGCCCACAGGCGCCGGAATCGAAATCGCGGACCGCTTGCTCGTACGCTCACCGCAGCGGTGTGCGCGTTCGCCGGACTGATGATCATTCTCAGCGCGCTGCACGCGCAGGGCACCGATCTGCGACCGGCCCGGAACACTGATCTGGTCAGCCTGGTACAGGCTCAGTCGCGTCATAACACCGAACTGACCCGCCAGGTCACTGCGCTGCGTCAGGAGGTCGACGGGCTCGCCGCTGGCGCCAGTGAGCGCTCAAACCGTGCGCCCGATCTCGCCAGGCGGGCCCGCCGCGTGGGCCTGACGCCGGTCACCGGGCCGGCGGTTACGGTAACCCTCGATGATGCCCCGTCGAGCGTGGCAGCGAATGGAATCGAACCCGACCTCCTGGTAGTGCACCAGCAAGACATCCAGGCCGTGGTCAATGCCTTCTGGAGAGGCGGGGCGGAGGCCATGACGATCCAAGGTAAGCGCGTGATCTCGACGACTGCGGTGAAGTGCGTGGGCAACACGGTCGTGCTGCATGGCATTCCGTACGGGCCGCCGTATCAGATCAGCGCGATTGGCGATCAAGCACAGCTGCATGCCGCGCTCGCCGAATCCGAGCCGATCCAGATCTATCAGGAGTACGTCGACTCCTACGGTCTGGTCTTTCGGGAGGAATCGGAGGCGAAAGTCAGATTTCCAGGGCACGAAGGTTCCCTCGACCTGGTCTATGCGGTGCCATATACCGATTCGCCGTGAGTAGCGAAGGCGGCCAGCGGCAAGCGCGCGACCTCACCCTGGGCGAGAATGATCAGGTGCCTGGCGTGAAGATCCTTGTCATCGACAATTACGACTCGTTTGTCTACAACCTGGTGCAGTATCTAGCCCAGATTGGCGCCGATGTCGATGTCTGGCGCAACGACGACGCGCGCTTCGACGATCCCGATTTCGCGGATGGCTTCGACGGGCTCCTGCTCTCGCCAGGTCCGGGAACACCTGAGGAGGCAGGGGTGTGCGTCGAGATAGTCCGAACCCACGCGGGCCGGCTGCCCATCTTCGGCGTCTGTCTCGGGCTGCAGGCCATCGGCGTGGCGTACGGCGCTGTGGTCGATCGAGCGCCCGAACTGCTGCACGGCAAGACCTCGCTCATTCGCCATGAGGGGACCGGTGTCCTCGCCGGTCTGCCATCGCCATTCACCGCTACCCGATACCACTCGCTGGCGATCGAACCGGCGACGCTGCCTGCTGCGCTAGACGTTACGGCAACCACACCCAGCGGAGTGATCATGGCCGTACGCCATCGCGAGCTGCCAGTCGAAGGGGTGCAATTCCATCCCGAGTCAGTGCTGACCGAATGGGGCTACCAGATGCTGGCCAATTGGTTGGCGATCTGCGGTGACGCGGAGGCTCCCGCGCGGGCCGTCGGCATGGCCCCGCTAATGTCAGCACGCTGACCATCCCAGCCGACCCCTAAGAGAGAGGAATCCCCCATGCCCTATGTCACCGTAGGAACAGAGAATAGCGCCGCGATCGAGCTCTACTACGAGGACCATGGCTCCGGCCAGCCCGTGGTGCTGATTGCCGGATACGTTCAGGACGGCTCCTCCTGGGAAAAGCAGACCGCGGTATTGCTCGAAGCGGGCAAGCGGGTGATCACCTACGACAGACGCGGCTTCGGAAAGTCCAGCCGACCAACGACCGGGCACGATTACGACACCTACGCCGCGGACCTCAGCAGTTTGCTTTCGGCGCTGGACATCCATGATGTCGTTCTGGTCGGTTTCTCCATGGGCGCTGGTGAGGTGGCGCGCTACATCGGCCGGTACGGGTCCCACCGGGTGGCGAAGGCAGTGTTCATCTCCGGGCTCCAACCCTTCATGCTGAAGACCGAGGAGACCCCGGCTGGGGTCCCACAGGAGGACATCGACAGCATGCTCGATGCAATCAAGGCTGACCGCTACGCCTTCTTCACCAGCTTCTTCGAGAACTTCTACAACCTCGACGAGAACCTGGGCAGTCGGATAAGTGAGGAAGCGCTGCGGGCGAGCTGGCAGCTGGCAGCCAACGCCTCTGCGTACGCCTCGGTCTGGGCTCCGGCGGCCTGGTGCACCGATTTCCGCGCCGACATCGACAAGATCGACGTACGGACGATGATTATGCACGGTACTGGGGACCGCAACGTTCCCATTGACATCACCGGCCGCGAGTTCGCCAGGATGTTGCCCAGCGCTACCTACATTGAGATTGAGGGCGCCCCACACGGCATGCTGTGGACACATGGCGAGGAGATCAACAAGGCCTTGCTGGAATTCCTGGCGTAGTTGCCGACCAGAGCGACGAGTCGACCGGCCGAGTTACCGTACGCCACTCGGCCGGAACTGCACGCTGATCCGCGGACCCACTGGCCGAGTGGTCTTCGGGATCGCATGCTCCCAGGTGCGCTGACAGGAGCCGCCCATCACCAGCAAATCTCCGTGACCGATCAGCTGCCTGATCGTTGCGCCGCCACCTCGCGGGCGCAGCAGGAATTGTCGCGGCGACCCGAGCGAGATTATCGCCACCATCGTGTCTTCGGTCTTACCGCGCCCGATGGTGTCGCCGTGCCAGGCGACTGAGTCGCTCCCGTCGCGGTACAGGCACAACCCAGCCGTCGTGAAAGGCTCGCCGAGTTCGGCTTCGTAGTGCGCATTCAGAGCCTCGCGGGCCGTCACTAATTCATGGTGAGGAAGGGGATCACCCTCGCCATAGAAGCTCAACAATCGCGGCACGTCGACCACCCGCTCGTACATCTGTCGCCGCTCGGCCTGCCACGGTACTTGCTCCAGGAGGTTCTCAAACAGGCTGCTGGCGCCGCTCAACCAGCCGGGCAGCAGGTCTACCCAGGCACCTCGGCCCAGAGGCTGCCGCGTCACCATGCCGCCTAGCGGCCCCAGCGCGAGGTGGTCGGTTGGTGTCAGATCGAACAGAGACGTCTGAACAGCACTAGACATAGGCTCACACTAGCACAGATATTCGATTATGCATTCGATTATCAGGGCGGGGTCGACTCGCTCTGATTCCCCTGCGATGGAGTCGATGTCGATGCCGATGTGGGTGTGGGTGTGGGTTGTGTCGTTGATGTCGTCGGTGACTCGGTCGGTTGCTCGGTGGTCGGCGGCGGAGGAGGTGGTGGCGCGGTCGCGAGCGTGAGTTGGATTCTGGTGTCTCGGTCGACCCTCGCTCCAGCTTTCGGACTCTGCGCGATCACGGTACCGGCAGGCTTAGAACTTTCCCGCTCTGAGAATTGTGGCTCACCGAAGCCGGCATCCCTGGCCTCGCGGATCGCAGCGCCCCGAGTCAGACCCTCGAAGTTCGGCACTTCGGACTTGCCGGTGGCGTACCTTACGGTGATCTTGCTATCCAGCGGTACTGTCGAGCCCTCCTTCGGCGAGATGCTGATCACCTCACCTGGCTGGGTGTCGGGGTCCTCACTCTTGGCGGCAACGGTATTGACGTTGCTGAATTTCAGATCATCGAGAGCGTTTCCAACCTCATCGACATCCTGGCCGACCAGGCCATCGGGAATGGTGCCGGTCTTAGGGCCTTCGTTCAAGGTGATGGTGACAGTACTGTTCTCAGCTACCTCGGTGCCGCCGACGGGATCTTGGGCCGTGATCGTGCCCTTGGACTCCTCGTCGCCGTTCTCTTTCTTGACTTCGACCTGAAGGTTGTGGGCGGTGAGCTGATCTCGCGCCTGTTGCTCGGTCCAGCCGAGCACGCTGGGCACCTCGACCCTCGCGACCGTGTCCGCCGGGTTCAACACCCGGTACAGCGCCCAGCCACCTAGCCCCAACGCCAGCACGATAAGCGCAGCAATGAGGATTGCCAGGCCGACTCGACTCTTCTGCGGTTCCTCTTCCTCGTACTCCCCTTCCTCAACTTCCTCAGGCGGGAGGACCGTTGGCGGCCCAGCCACATGGGTGGGGGTGTCGTATGCGTTGGCGGCCATCGCTCCTGCCGCCATGGGCACCACGGCGGTTGTTCGCTGAGCGGTGGTCTGCTCGCCGGAGAGCAAGCGAGCGATGTCGGCCTTCATCTCCCCGGCGGACTGGTAGCGGTCGTTCGGGTCCTTGGCGAGCGCCTTCAGTACGACGGCGTCGATCTCAGGTGTAATCTCCGGGTCCAGCTGGCTGGGTGGCACCGGAGCCTCGCGTACGTGCTGGTAGGCAACACTCACTGGAGAGTCCCCGACGAATGGCGGCCGGCCTGCAAGCAGCTCATAAACCAAGCAACCCGTGGAGTAGAGGTCACTGCGGGCATCCACCGTCTCGCCTCGGGCTTGCTCTGGCGAAAGGTACTGAGCCGTGCCGATGACTGCTGCGGTCTGGGTCATGGTGGCACTGGTGTCTGCGACGGCTCGGGCGATGCCGAAGTCCATCACTTTGACCCCGCCATTGGGGGTTAGCATCACGTTGGCCGGTTTGATGTCGCGGTGCACGATGCCGGCCTTGTGGCTGTAGCTCAAAGCCTCCAGGACACCCTGGGTGAGTTCAAGCGCGCGCTCGGGGAGGATCTTGCGCCCCTCGCGTAGCACATCCCGCAACGTCGTGCCTTCGACCAGCTCCATCACGATGTAGGGGATTGAAACGCCGGACAAAGGATCGATCTCCTCGCCGGTGTCGTAGACGGCGACGATCGTCGGATGGTTCAGGCCGGCGGCAGACTGTGCCTCGCGGCGAAACCGCGCCTGAAACGTCGGGTCGATAGCGAGGTCGGCACGCAGTTGCTTCACCGCAACGGACCGCCCGAGCCGTTGGTCGACAGCACGGCGGACCTCCGCCATGCCACCGCGGCCCAACAGCTCGCCCAGTTCGTAGCGGCCCCCGACCGTCGTTGGGCTGCTAGTCATCCCCATGATCCTCCCTCAACCCCAGCTGCCATTCTCAGCCATATGACCCCCGAGCACGAAATGGCCCACGTAGTGGCAGGCGTTCCGACTCCTTCGTCGCTTGAAGCGCAGGCGTTTGGTGGCTGCCAATGTTGGTCACGCTGCGCAGCAAGCTCCTGCACTCGTTGGAGCGAGCAGCTCGTCATAGTGCCGCTTGCATAGTTGTCCGGGCGATGGGTGCTGCTAGCCGCCCGCCGCCGATGTCTGTCCGTGGGATATCTGCATCTTCGACGATCACAGCGACTGCGATTTTCGGGTCGTCAAGCGGCGCAAAAGATGTGAACCACGCGTACGGCTTGCGCTTGGGATCCGACTGGGCCGTGCCGGTTTTTCCGCCAACCGCCACGCCCGAAATCTGCGCATTGGCCCCAGTGCCCTGGCTGACCACTACAGACATCATCTGTTGCAGCTCTTTAGCGTTCTCTGGGGTCATGGCGGTGGAAAGGACCTCGGGCTTGTGGGTCTGGATCGGCTTCAGGTCCGGGGCTTGCACCCTGCTCACGACGAACGGGTCCATCAGCTCGCCGTCGTTGGCGATCGCAGCTGAGACCATTGCCATCTGCAACGGGCTAGCCGCCACATCGAACTGGCCAATGGCGCTCAGCGCCAGCTGCGCATCGTTCAGCTTGTCGGGAAATTGGCTCGCCACGCCACGGAGGTCGGACAGGTGTCGCCTGTCGAAGCCAAAGAGTTGTGCTTGCTCGCGCAACTTGTCCTCACCAAGCTCAAGACCCAGGTTGGCGAACGCAGTATTACAGGAGACTTTGAGCGCCTGGGTGATGGTGATCTTGGTGCCGCCGCAGTTGGTGGAGTTGGGCAGGTACACACGCGTGCCGGGCAACCTAAGCCGATCTGGCGAGTCGACGAGGGTGTCTGGGGTCTTCCCATCAGCGAGTGCGGCAGCCGCTGTCACCAGCTTGAACGTCGAGCCTGGCGGATAGATCTCGCGCGCCGCCCTGTTGGACAGTGGCTGCTGCGGGTTTGCCTTCAGGCGGTCGTACGCCTTGCCGGCGGCTTCGATGTCGTGGCTGGCAATGTCGTTCGGATCGAAGCTTGGGCTGGTCACCATGGCGAGCACGGCGCCTGTCTTCGGATCGAGCGCAACGACTGCGCCTTTCTGGTTGCCGAGCGCTGTCGCGGCAGCCTCCTGAATCTTGGGCACGATCGTGGTCTGGACGCTCGCCCCTTTGGGCGTCTTGTTGGTGGCGAGGTCGATAAGCCGACGTACGAAGAGAGCGTCGTCGGTGCCCGACAGCTGGGCGTTGTAGGTGCTCTCCAGCGCGGAGCTCGCGCGGTCGTAGGAATAGAAGCCCGTGATCGGTGCGTAAAGCTCGCCGTGAGGATAGACCCGCTGATACTTGAAGCGGTCCTTCGCAGGGACTGTTTTGGCGATCTCGGTTTTTCCGGCAGCCAAGATGGCCCCCCGATTCTGGGCGAACTCAGCGTCGCGCACCCGCCGGTTCTGCGACTGAGCTGCAAGGGAGGATTGCCGAAAGATCATCATGTAGGTGCCGTTTGCCAGCAGCAGAGCGAACATGATCATCGCGACGAAGGCAACCCGCCGGATGGGCTTGTTCATGCGCCCGCCTTGACCAGCTGGGTTTTCTCGGCGTCCGGATTAATCAGGGCAACCGTCGCGGCAGGCTTGCGTACCTGGTGGGAAATCACCAGCAGCAGCCCAGCGACGATCCAGTTACAGATCAACGAGGAACCGCCTTGCGACATGAATGGGGTGGTGAGGCCGGTCAATGGGAGCAGCCGGGTAACGCCGCCGATGATGGTGAACACCTGGAGCGCGAACGCGAAGGACAGGCCGGTAGCCAGCAGCTTGCCAAAGGGCTCCCGGCACTGCAGGGCAATTCGTAGCCCTCGGGCAACAATCAAGCCATAGATCAGGATTACTGCCATGAGGCCGGTCATACCGAGCTCTTCGCCGATCGCGGCGGCAATGAAATCGCTCCGGGCCAACGGTGTGAGGCCCGGCCGTCCGAGCCCCAGGCCAGTCCCAAGCAGACCACCCCAAGCCATGCCGAACTGCGCAGCGATGACCTGATAGTAGGCGTCGAAGTCGGAGAAGGGATCCAGCCAGGCGCCAACCCGGCGCTGGACGTGGCTGAAGTTGAGGTAGCCGAAGTATGCTCCCGCCGCGAAGAGCAGTGTGCCCAGCACCACCCAGCCAGCCCGCTCTGTAGAGACATAGAGCATCATCACGAACAGCCCGAAGAACAGCAGTGAGGTTCCCAGATCGCGCTGCCATACCAAAATTGCGAGGCTGATCAGCCACATCACCAGGATTGGGCCGAGGTCTCGGGCCCGTGGCAGATCGATGCCGAGCACCCGGTAGCCGGCGAGCGCGAGTACGTCGCGCTTCTCGACCAGGTAGGACGCGAAGGCAATGGCGAGCAAGACCTTGGCCGCCTCGGCGGGTTGGAAGCTGTAGGAACCGACCTGGATCCAGATCTGGGCGCCGAACTTCTCTGTACCCAGACCAGGCACCAGCGGAAGCAGCAGTAGCACGATGCCGGCGAGGCCGATCGTATAAGTGAACCCTTGCAGTGGCCGGTGATCATTGAGCCAGGTAACGACCAGGATGAAGATCAGAACGCCGAGTGCGGTCCAGATCAGCTGCTGGCGGGCCCCGTTCAGCGGGGGCTCGCTGATCAAGTCGATGCGGTGGATCATGACCAAGCCGAGGCCGTTGAGCAAGATCACGCACGGCAGGATCACCGGATCGGCGTACGGGAGTCGCCAGCGGACAGCTAGGTGCGCCAGCGCAGCGAGCAAGACGCAAAGGCCAGCCACGTAAGGAAAGGTCGGCGACAGCTCACCAGTGACATTGAGGTCGACCAGTGCGTACGCGCCGAGAGCCAGCCCCAGCGCGAAGATGATCAGAGCCAGCTCAACCCCGCGACGTTTGCGCGGGACAACGCTGACAGGTGCCACCTCTTGCATGATCAGCAGGTCGGACCCGTCGGCCCAGTGGCGTCCGTCGAGGGTGTCGGGCTTGGCATCCCGGGGTCTTTGCTTGGTGTGGGGCTCGGTTTCAGACTGGGTGTCGGCCGGGGCTGCAGCGAAGTCGCTGGCTGAGGGCTCGCACATGTCCTGGCTGCCTCAGTCAGCTCAGCGACTGTGGCACGGGCCGAGTCCAGGCTCGAGACGTCAATGTTTGCTTTGACTTGCTCTTGATAGAACGGCGGCAGCTCGCTGACCGCTAGCTGCTGAACCTCATATACCCGCGATAAAGACAAGCCTGGGAGTCCTTGCGGCAGCCCTTGAAAGATCGCGACATTGTTCTGATCCGCGCCGACGAAGTATTGGGTACGGGTCCAGCCGTACACCACTCCGAGTCCGGCCAGCGCGACGATGAGCAGGACGAGCAGGCCGATGAGCCGTCTCCGAAAGCGGCGTCGATGCGGTGCCTGAGGGCTATATCGCTCCTCATCTTCGACGAGCGAGGACTCGAAGTCTGCCAGGTTTGTGACCAGCGTCTCCTCCGGGTCGTCCTGCTCGGCGCTCTCGACGTGAGGCAGGCCGTCGGCCGGGCTGGGCTGCGCCGACGCAGCACCGAGCACGATCACATCGTCGCTGCCTCCCGATTCCACAACATCGGCAACGATCACCGTGATGTTGTCGATCCCACCCTGATTGAGAGATTCGGCCATGAGACACTCTGCGGCATCATTCAGGTCATGTCGATGCAGCGCCGCCTCAATCGCGTCATCGTCGATCAACCCACATACGCCATCGCTACAGAACATCAGCCGGTCACCCGCCATGACCTGGACCATGGTGAGGTCGGGGTCGTTGGTCGGCTGCCCATTCAGTACCTTCAACAGCAGCGAGCGGTGAGGGTGCATCGCGGCTTCGGATTCGCTGATCTTCCCGTCATCAACCAGGGACTGAACCCAGGTGTGATCATGCGTCAGCCGTTCCAGGTGACCATGGCGGAACAGATAGGCGCGGCTGTCCCCGATGTGTGCGAGGCCGAGATTGGTGCCGTCGAACATGCCTCCGGTGAGGGTCGTGCCCATGCCCTCCAGGGAAAGGTCGGACTCGACCAGTTCCGCGATCTTGTCATTGGCTTGGTCGATGGCAAGAGCCAACCTCGCAAGCATGTCATCGCCGGTGGTGGGACTCTCGACTTTCCGGATCGAGTCGATCGCCACGGCGGAGGCAAGATCGCCGGCGGCCGCGCCGCCCATCCCGTCGGCGACCACGAGCAGATGTGGGCTCGCATATCCGGAGTCCTGGTTGTTCTTCCGGATCAGTCCAATATCGGAATACGCGACATAGCTCAGCTGGAGAGTCATCTGATCACGGCTCCAGCCTCAGCATGGTCTTGCCGATGCGTACCGTATCGGCAAGCGTGATGGAGGTTGGCGCAGTGATCCGCTGGCCGTTAACGTAGGTGCCATTGGTGGAGCCGAGATCCTCGATATAGATGCCGTTTGGGGCACCGACAACGCGGGCATGCCGAGTAGAGACGTAATCGTCGTCCAAGATCAGCTGGCAATCTGCGCCGCGGCCTATCATGATCATTCCGCTGGCCAGGTCGGCGGAAAGACCCGCCTGGTTGCCCTGGGAGATCGTGAACACTCGGGGTTGGCCGCGCTGCCGCTTGGCCTTCCTGGGCGGCGCCGGGGGCGTCTCCAGCTCCTGGGCTCGAGGCTGGTCCGAGGTCCGCACCGTCCTACCGAACAAGTCACTCCGGATCACCGAGACCACTGAGAGGATGAACAGCCAGAGCAGGGCGAGGAAGACCACCTTGATGATCAGGAGCGCGATTTCCGACATTGCGTCTCATCGTCCGGCGGGAGCATGGATGAGCATACGTGTGGAGCCGATCTCGATCCGCGATCCCTCCCGGAGGACGGCATGTCGCACCCTCTGTCCATTCACCAAGATGCCGTTGGTGGAATCCAGATCGACGATGTCGATCTGCAAGCCTGGACCAGCCGCGTTGACCCGGATCTCGGCGTGGCGGCGGGAGATCCCTGGGTCGTTGATTCGCAGGTCAGCCTCGCTGCCACGACCGATCACCAGTCCTGGCGGCTGGAGTGGATGCCGAGTGCCATTGACCTCGAGCACAAGCGGCGCCCGGTTGATAGCTGTCTCGCTTGCCCGACCGGCGCGTGGCGTGATGCCGGCGACAGCCTCGGAGGTGACGGTGAAGCGGCCGGTGGGCAGCTGCGAGTCAAGCCCGAAGCTGATCTTCACCGGGCCATTGAAGACGTAGCCCATTTCGCGGGCGTGGTTACGCAGCTGAGTTGCCAATTCGGCGTTCAGGGTGTTGGCGTACGGGGCGAGCTTGTCATGGTCGTGTTGGGAAAGGTGAACGCTGAACTCGTTGGGGACCAGGCGCTTGTTTCGGGACATCAGTTTGGCCTCGGCGTCGAGCTCCCGCTGCAGGCGCGCTGCGATCTCGACCGGCTGCACATCGCCTTTGAACGCGCGCGCGAAGACGCCGTTGACGGCGCCCTCCACTTTCTTCTCAAAGCGCGCGAAAATGCCCATGTTCCTCCTTTCCCCGAGGTCCACCTAGATGCTATCCGCCGAACGTAAGTGGGCCCGCCAGGCAGAGAATTGAGCTGGAACCGTTGGCATGGGTGCAAAAACTGACGCAGAGGTAACGATTCAGTCGTGCTAGCCTTTCCCGGCTGGTTCGCAAATCTGGCTGCGACCCGAGCGCGAGTGGCGGAACGGCAGACGCGCTGGCTTCAGGTGCCAGTGTCCGCAAGGACGTGGGGGTTCAAATCCCCCCTCGCGCACCAGTACGAACCCCGGCCTGACCTGGGGTTATATGGAGATCCTGGCAGGTCCCGAAAGCCCATGGGGGCACGCAGGGGGCACCGACTCAGTTCGGAGGCCCTGGCATGGCATGGATTGAGCAGCGACGTCGCGCCGATGGCGGCCGGACCGCACGGGTGATCTGGCGTCCTGCGGGCGCTCGCGCATCCGCCCGCGAGAGTGAGACGTTCAGCGTT
>JBKOUS010000144.1:0-27877 GCA_046723505.1 Actinomycetota bacterium | reverse complement strand
AGCTGTGTCAGTTCTTGTTCCAGCTCACGCCAGTGACCAGGCAGACCAGCGTCGACGATCGTGACACCCGCGGCATCCTCAACCAGGTAGACGTTGACGACATCCGAGCCAATGCGATGCAGACCGGGTGCAAGCTTCATCGGGTCAACTCCGTGGCCTTCCGAGATTCAGCCGAAGCAGCAGACCCAGGAGCATCACGTCGTAAACGACCGGTCAGGAGATCTCTGCTAGCCGCTCGTTGAGGATGATCCGTGCCGCAGCCTCGATCAGCGCAAGGTGTGAGAACGCCTGCGGAAAGTTGCCGAGGTGTCGACCTGTGTCGACGTCGAACTCCTCGGCGAAGAGTCCGAGCGGCGATGCGACCCGTAGCAGGCGCTCCATCAGATCACGGGCTCGCTGTTCCTCACCGATGATCGCCAGGGCCGACACGAGCCAGAACGAGCAGATGAGGAAGGTCCCCTCCTTGCCGGACAGGCCGTCGTCGGTCTCGTCGGTGCGGTAGCGCAGCACGAAGCCGTTTTCTGTCAGCTCATCGGCAATGGCCAGCACGCTTGCGCGAAGCCGCTTGTCGTCTGGGGGCAGGAATCCGAAGAGGGTTGCCAGCAGCGTGGAGGCATCCAATGCATCCGTGTCGTAGTGCTGACGTAGCACGCCGCGCTTATCGACGCCATGAGCGAGGATGTCGTCCTTGATCTCAGCAGCCGTGGCCCGCCAGGTCGCCGCGAGATCGCCATCACCACGGATTTCAGCCAGTTTCGCCGCGCGATCCAGCGCGACCCAGCCCATCAGCTTGGAGGACACATAATGCTGAGGCTTGCCGCGAGCCTCCCAGATGCCCTGGTCGGGCTCGCGCCACATCGCGGTGGCGCACTGGGCCTGCGCCTGGACGATCGGCCACAGCCGCCGCGGGAGCCGATCGCTGCGTCGAACGTGCAACAAGATCGAATCCAGCACAGCGCCAAACACGTCGTTCTGGCGCTGGTCGAACGCGCCGTTGCCGACTCGCACTGGCCGAGCTCCCGCATAGCCAGACAGATCCTCGCGGCTCGACTCGGTTAGGTCGCGCCGTCCATCGATTCCGTACATGATCTGCAGCCCACCGTCCTGGTTCGGCTCGAGGTCGGCGACGAACTGCATGAACTCGTCGGCCTCCCAGTCCAGGTTGAGGAAATGCAGCGCCTGAAGGGTGAAGGTGGTGTCGCGCACCCAGGTATAGCGATAGTCCCAGTTGCGCTCGCCGCCCGGGGTCTCCGGGAGCGAGGTGGTGAGTGCGGCGACCGTGGCGCCGGTTGGCAGGTAGGTGAGGCCCTTGATGACCAGTGCCGAGCGCTGTAGCGGGTCGCGCCAGCGGTGGTCAGGGAGCCGCGCCCGTCCCAGCCAGTCGCGCCAGAACCGCGTGGTGGCTTCGACGCGGCGGCTCGCCTCCGCTATGTCGCCGGGTGCCGCCAGGCCGTCGGCCCACGACAGTACGCAGTAGCACTCGTCACCGGCTGTGAGAACATGCCGAGCGCGCGCCCGGTTGCCCTCGACGCCGAGCGCGAGATCGGTCTGCAGCCTGATCGTCTGACCGGCGCCGCTAGCGTCGGCTGAATTCCGACCGCCATCGAGCAGCGTCCATTCGGCCGGCGACCGGCCATAGTCGAACACCGGCTCACACACCAGCTCGATCTCGACTGTGCCGTCCAGGCAGCGCACCGTACGCACCAGCAAGTGATCACCGTCGTCGTCGGCAGGCGGACGGGTGTGCGGTGTGATCTCGTCCTCGCCTTCCCGAGGACCCATCGTCAGGGCGTCGCGGACCAAGAGCCAGCCCGTCGGCGTCTTCCACGTGGTCGTGAGGACATTCGTACCAGGCTCGTACTCGCGCGCAGCCGGGTGGTTGATCCCGAACGGCCCCAGCCTGAAATAGCCCGCTTGCCGGTCGAGCAGGGAGCCGAACACGCTGGGCGCGTCGAAGCGCGGGACGCAGAGCCAGTCGACCGCTCCGTCGGGCGCAATCAGGGCCCCGGTGTGACAGTTCGACAGGAACGCATAGTCCGCAATCGGCGGGAACGGGGAGGGGGCGGCGGCGCTCTGCGAGCGCTCCACTCGCTGCGCCTTCGCGCTCATTGCCCCACCCAGGGCTGGTGCCAGCCGCCGCTCTGTGCAGTCAGCCCATCCGCTGCCCGCGGCCCCCACGACCCAGGAGCGTACCGGTGTACGGGGGGCGGCGCGTCTAACAGCGGCTGCATGATTCGCCACGTCTCCTCGACCCCGTCCTGGCGCGTAAACCGCGTACTCTGTCCGACCATCGCAGCGTGAAGCAACACCTCGTACGGCGTTGGCCCTTCGCCGCCCTCCTCCGCGAACTCCATGTCGAGATGGATTGTCTCAGGGATACGTGAGTCCGCGCGCCGAGCCTCCACGCGAAGTCTGATTCCAGTCGATGGATCGAGCCTGACGACAACCTGGCCCGGTTCCGGTCGTCGATCGGCGTGCAAGCCGAAGCCCAGCCGGGGCGGCTGCTTGAAGATAAGCCTGAGCTCCGTCTGGGTAACTTCGAGCCGCTTGCCGGTTCGGATAAAAAACGGCACCCCTGACCAGCGCCAGTTGTCGATGTCGAGCCGCAGCGCGGCGTATGTCTCTGTGGTCGAGTCAGCGGCGACGCCAGGGATACCCAGATAGCCGTCGTACTGGCCGCGGACGTAGTTGGCAGGATCGGCCTCGCCGACCGCGCGGAACAGCGCGACCTGAGCGTCTTTGATCGTTTGTGGGTCACGTCCGGAAGGTGGTTCCATCGCAGCAGCGGATACGACCTGCATGAGGTGATTGACGACGACGTCGCGTAGCGCACCGACGGGATCGTAGAAGTGTCCGCGGTCCTCCACACCGAAGGACTCCGCCATCGTGATCTGCACGCATTCGAGGAAGTTGCGATTCCAGAGCGGCTCGAACATTGTGTTCGCGAACCGCAGGTAGAGGATCTCCTCCAGGCCCATCTTCCCCAGGTAGTGGTCGATCCGGTACAGCTGGGATTCGTCGATGTATTCGTGCAATTCCTCGGCCAGGGCGTGGGCGGAGGCTCGGTCGTTTCCGAACGGCTTTTCCACAACGACACGCCCCGTCGCTGTCAGGCCTGCCTCGGCGAGGCCCTTGACAACAGTGCCGAACAGGAAGGGCGGGATCTCCAGGTAGAACACGGGTTTCTCGGCGCCCTTGATCGCTTGTGCGACCCGCTGGTAGGTCGCTGCATCGCCGAAGTCACCCTGCACGTACGACAGCCGCGCAGTGAAACGATCGAAGATGGTGGGATCGATCGACTCCCCGGTGTCTTCGATCGACTCGTGGGCTCGCTCCACCAACTGGTCCATCGTCCAGTCGTTGACCGCGACTCCGACGATCGGACATTGCAACAGCCCGCGCCGCTCGAGCCGGTACAGCGATCGGAACGTCATCACCTTCGCCAAGTCGCCGGTAATCCCGAAGATGACGAAGATGTCGGCGACCCGCTGATCCGCGCTGTCGGGTTGGCCGCGTACCGGCGCAGTCTGGCTCTCGATCGTCGTTGCCATTGTTATCTCCTTGGCGTGATCGACTCCACGGGGTATGGGTCTCGCCGCAGCCCAGCCGCTGGACCCGGCTCAGACCCTCCGCAGTCAACCACCGACTGGCGATCGAGTCGTCACCCGTTGCGGGTGACTCTGCGCGGCTGTGGTGGTGATCACCCGCACCGGGTGATGACCTTCGCGTCGAGGCGGGACATTGTGTGTATCTAGCCGCCTAGACCCGCTAACCCGTTCCAGGAGGGACCCGGCATGGCAGACGACCAGCACTACGACGTTGTCATCATCGGGACGGGAGCCGGGGGTGGGACCCTCGGGCACCGGCTCGCGACGAACGGCGCAAAGGTGCTCTGGCTGGAGCGAGGACCGTTCCTGCCCCGGGAGCGCGACAACTGGCAGACCGAGGCAGTGTTCGTACGCGGGAAGTACCTCGCGCAAGAGCTCTGGTACGACCGGCACGGCAACGAGTTCCAGCCCGAGGTCAACTACTACGTCGGCGGAAACACCAAGTTCTACGGAGCGGCGCTGTTCCGTCTCCGTCCTGAGGACTTCGGCGAGCTTCGCCACCATGGCGGGATCTCGCCTGCCTGGCCGATCTCGTACGACGACTTGGAGCCCTACTACACCCAGGCGGAGCACCTCTACCTGGTCCACGGCCAACATGGAGAGGACCCGACCGAGGGCCCGGCCAGCAAGCAGTACGCCTACCCGCCCGTTTCCCATGAACCCCGCATCCAACAGCTCAGCGACGACCTGGAGAAGCTCGGCCTGCACCCCTTCCACCTGCCTATCGGAGTCAACCTCGTGGAGGTCGAGCCGGGCCTCGCGGCACGTTCAAGTGTCTGCATCCGCTGCGACCGGGTCGATGGCTTCCCGTGCGTGCTGAACGGCAAGTCGGACTCTCAGGTCATCTGTGTAGACCCGGTGCTGGCTGAAGACAACGTCACCTTGGTCACCGGCGCCAATGTGCAGCGCCTGGAGACCGACGCTTCCGGGCGCAGCGTGACCGGGGTCGTCACACTTCTGGACGACGGATCCACTGCCACCTTCACCGGCGACATCGTTGTCGTCGCCTGCGGCGCGGTGAACTCGGCGGCCCTGCTGCTCAGGTCTCGCGGCGACCGCCACCCGGACGGGCTCGCCAACAGCTCCGGAGTGGTCGGGCGGCACTATATGCGGCACAACAACGACGCCCTGATGGCCGTTTCCAGGGAGCCCAACCCCACGCGGTTCCAGAAGACGCTGGCGATGAACGACTGGTATCTCGGCGCGGACGATTGGGACTTCCCCCTCGGCGGGATCCAGATGCTCGGCAAGTCTGACGACGAGGAGATCCACCACAAGCGCCGCGATGGGCCGGCAAGATCTCTCCGGACCTCCCCTTCGAGGTCCTGGCGCACCACGCCGTCGACATCTGGCTCTGTGGCGAGGACCTGCCGCAGGCCGACAACCGTGTCACCGTCGACGCGGAAGGGGCAATCCACCTCAGCATCGACGAGAAGAACAACATCGAGGGTGTCAAGCGACTGCGTCACAAACTCGACGGAATGCTCAGCAAGCTCGGCATGCACGAGCACCACTTGCTGGACCGGAGCCTGTACCTGCATTAGAGCATGCCGATCGGTGCGACAGCACACCAGGCAGGCACGGTCCGCTTCGGCACCGATCCCGCCGCGAGCGCGCTGGATGTGAACTGCAAAGCGCACGACGTGGACAACCTCTACGTCGTGGACACCAGCTTCTTCCCAAGCATCGGCGCCGTGAACCCCTCCCTGACCGCCATCGCGAACGCGTTGCGGGTAGGCGATCACATCACAAAGCGGCTTGCCTGAGACCTGAGGCCGCCATGGACGACCACATCAACCCACGCCGTCTCGCCATTGTCGAAGGTGGTTCAACTCCATGACCCCGACTTTCGCTGACCTATTGGGTCCCGTTTTGATGCAAGTCAACCCGGTTCCGTGGGCACGGGCACAGATGGCATTCACGCTTATGTTTCATATCATCTTGGTGCCGCTGGGGGTGTCGTGGTCGGCGATGACGCTGATTGCCAATTACCGGGGGATCAGGCGCGGCGACCGTGACGCTCTGCGACTCGCGCAGCGCTGGTCCAAGTACATGGCGGTGACGTTTGCGGTCGGGGCGGTGACGGGGACGGTTCTGTCTTTCGAGTTCGGCCTGCTGTGGCCTCAATTCATGGGGAAATGGGGAGAGGCGTTCGGCGTACCCTTCGCGTTCGAGGGTCTGTTCTTCTTCACTGAGGCCGTCTTCATCTCGATCTACATCTACGGCTGGCGACGGCTCAAGCCGTGGTCGCATTTCTGGACCGGCGTCCCGATCCCCATCGCCGGTATATTCGGCAGCGCCTCAGTGGTTGCCGCGAACGCGTGGATGAACTCTCCTCAGGGCGTCACCCTCGACTCCACCGGCAACATCGTCGACGTCGACCCGGTTGGGGTGATCTTCAACGATGCAATGCCGTTGATGGCCACGCACATGATCGTCGCCGCCTACCTGGTTGGCGGCTTCTTGATCGCGTCGGTGTACGCCACGGGTATGTTGCGCGGGCGACGGGACCGCTACCACAGGCTCGGCTTCATCATCCCCTTCACGGTCGCAGCCATCGCCACACCCGTCCAGATCGGGGTGGGCGATGGCCTGGCTCGCTGGGTCTACGACAACCAGCCGGTCAAGTTCGCCGCCCTCGAGTTGGTGCCCCAGACAGGCAGTGATGTGCCTGAGACCCTGCTCGGCCATCTCAACTCATCCGGGGAAGTGACGGGCGGCATTGCCATCCCCGGCTTGGCGTCTTGGTTGTCAGATCCGAGCACCGGTCGGGCGACCGTCGTGCAAGGTCTCGACAGCGTTCCTGCTGATCAACGACCGACGATCCGGGAAGTGAACATCGTCCACCTCTGCTGGGACGTCATGGTTGGCCTGGGGACATTGCTCTTTCTGTTCACGCTCTGGTATTGGGCGTCGTGGATCTTCCGACGAGACATGCCTCGAAGTCGATGGTTCCTCCGCGTCGCTGCTGTAACCGGCGTCCTCGCCGTGGTGACTATGGAAGCGGGCTGGATAGTGAGCGAGGTCGGACGCCAGCCTTGGATTGTCTACAACATGATGAGGGTTTCAGACGCTGCCACAGCCAATGTCGGTGTCTGGATCACCTTCATCGTGGTCGCGCTCCTTTACGCGGGGCTAGGCATCACGACAATCCTCGTATTGCGCGGGATGGCTCGCCGCGCGCGCGCCCGGGACGGATTCGATGAGACCGACAGCCCATACGGGCCACGCGAATTGGCCGAGAGGCCCCAGGTGAGAACCGGATGAGCACCGCCGCCGCGATCATCCTGTTCGCCGCAGTCCTGATGTACGCAATTTTCGGAGGGGCAGATTTCGGGGCGGGCTTCTGGGATCTGACCGCCGGAGGCGCGGAGCGCGGAAAGCGGCCGCGCGAGGTCATCGACCACTCGATCGGCCCCGTGTGGGAAGCGAACCATGTGTGGTTGATCTTCGTCTTCGTCGTCTTGTGGACGTGCTTCCCTGAGGCGTACGCGTCGATCACCTTGACAATGTTCATACCCCTCACGCTCGCGGCGCTCGGCATCGTGCTGCGCGGTGCGAGTTTTGCTTTTCGCAAAGCGGTGTTTCGAACCCGTCTTCAGCGCCACTTCGGAGCCATCTTCGCCGTCTCGTCGGTCCTCGTGCCCTACTGTTTCGGCGCAGTCGCGGGAGGGATCGCCTCTGGGCGGGTGCCAGCTGGTGGACAAGCCGGCGATCCGGTGAACAGCTGGATCAACCCAACGTCGATCGTCGCAGGCTTGCTGGCGGTCTGCGTGACGGGGTACGTCGCCGCGGTGTTACTTACGTGGGACGCCGGTCGGCTCTCCGACGAGTCGATGGTGACATATTTCCGCATCCGGGCCGTGGCGGCGGGCGTCGTGGCCGGAGTCACTGCCCTCGTGGGCCTGTTCGTGGTACGCAACGATGCCGGATACCTCTTCGACGGACTCACGTCGCGAGCGCTGCCTCTGGTCGTGATCTCGGTGCTAGCGGGGCTTGGCGCGCTTGTGCTGCTTCGGGGCCGGCCCCATCGAGGAGGGCGGGTGGCAGCGGTAGTGGCGGCGGGATCGCTGGTACTCGGGTGGGGAGCTGCCCAGTGGGACTACCTCCTGCCCGAATCGCTGACCGTGTCGCAGGCAGCAGCACCGACCGGAACGATTACTGCAGTTCTTGTGGCGACCGTGCTCGCCGTGCTTTTGGTCGTGCCTGCCTTCGCCTTGTTGTACACACTCGACCAGAAGGGCCTGCTTCCGGAAGAAGGGGCCGACGAGGGGTCCTCGCCAGGCAACCGGGTCACGCACCTCTGACGGGACGCTCGGATACGGTCCCTGAGCACCTCGAGGTCCTCGGCAGCCCGGAGCCAGGAGTCGATGGTGGTCTGTGGGCGCCTGTTCGAAGTTCTGGACCATACCTAGCCCTCCCGAATCTGCTGGCTGTCCGTGGCCCGCGGGCCGAGGATGCTGCTGCCGCGGAGAGGCTTGATGCCTTGGGATCGCGAAGGACAGTAGGGCCATAGCGGTGGCGGCTACCGCGGTCCAGCCGTAAAGCGCTGCCAGGCTGGGTCGACGAGTGGGCCGAGCCCGAATGCGGCGATTCCGTAGCAGACCTGGTAGAACGCGATTACTCCGCCCGCGACCGCCGCGGACATGGTGGCCAGACTGTTCTGGCCCAGGCTGATCGTCAACGGAAGCAGTGCCGAGCAGCCTAGACCGGCCAGGCCGAACACTGCGACACCAAGCCAGGGGGGTGTCGTTCGGGATAGCCGCTGTTAGGGTGAACGTGCCGACGAGCAAGATCGCTGATGTCGTACTCAGTGGGGTCGGTGAAGATCGAACTGGCTGCGGGGAAGGTCACCAAGGTGATGCCCTGGACCAGCCCAGCCCGGTTGACGACCCGGCTCTCGGCTCTCGACGCCATGTCTGGGGTTCCGGCGTCCTCAAGCGATTTCAGTGCTGGTGCTCGTGGTCTCCTGCGGACGGTCCAGCACGATGTGCGGCACGTCCTCGCCGTGGTCGGCCCAGGCAAGCCGTTCCGGTGTTGCTGCCGTTGCCTCGATGGTGGCCGCGTGGTCGCGGTCGAAATAGTTCCAGGCCCAGGTGAGGAATGCGTCAGTCTTGCTGTGCACGCCGCTGAGCAGCATCGCGTGTACGCCCAGCCGGCCAGGCGAGCGGCGGCGAAGGCGACCGGGCCCTCCACTTGATGGTGATGCTTCCCGACCTCGGCAACCGCAGCGTTGCGGCCGATCATCGCCATGATGCCCTTGTCCTTGTAAACAAAGGGTTTGGTGGGCTCTCCGTGCAGCTCACGGACAATGTTCTGCGCGGCCCACTTCCCCGACTGCTGGGCCACCGAGCCCAGTTGGGGCAGCGCTGCCCCGTCCTCACCGGACGGAATGTTCGCGACGTCTCCGACGGCATAGACACCCGGGTAGCCGGCCACCGTGAGGTCCGGGCGGACGTCCAGGCGGCCACCGCGACCCAGGGAGGATCCGGCCGTCTGCGCCACCGCAGACCCCGACTCGCCCCCGCCCCAGACCACGGTCCGGGTCGAGATGGCACTGCCGTCGTTGAACTGGACCCTATCGGGGTGGATCGAGGTGACGCCCACTCCCAGCCGAACCTCCGCACCGCCTCGGTCAGCTTCTTCAGCGCGTACTCGTGGGCCTTGTCGGAAAACTGTCCCAACAAGGCGTCGCCGAGGTCAACAAGCGTGATCTGGCCCGGCACCGCCAGTCCCCCGGACTTGTGCAGCGCCAGCATCAGCTCAGCCAACGCTCCGGTGGTCTCGACCCCGGTCGGCCCGCCCCCCACAACGACTATGTCGATCGAGCCGGGGTCACGGGACGCCGCATCGCCCATCGCGGCTTGCAGGAGGCCCTGAAGATGCAGCCGCAGGCGTTCGGCGTCGGCCACCGAATACAGCGGAAACGCGTACTCTGCGGCGCCGGGCACCCCGAAGAAGTTCGGCCGTGCACCTGCGGCCATCACCAGGTGCGACCCCTGCAGCGTCCTCCCGTCGGCGAGCGTGAGACTGCGTGCGGACAGGTCCGCGGCGGCCACCTGCGCGGTCACCACCTCGACCGAGGGGTATTCGGCGAAGATGGTCCGGTGGGGCCGGGCGATGTCCTCAGCGGGCAGCTGGGAGCTGGCGACCTGGTATAACAACGGCTGGAACTGGTGATAGTCGTTGCGGTCAACCAGCGTCACCTCGACCCCGTCATCACCCAACTGGCGCGCACCAGCCACACCAGCCAGCCCGCCACCAAGAACCAGAACCCGATCACTCATCCGAAAGCACCCTCCTCGGCCCCATCGGCTGAATCGGAACATAGTCGAGTACCTAAACTTGTCACTTCGAGCGGCCTGCCGCGAGAGGAGAGGGAGCCATGAGCGCAAATGGTGAGAACTCCATGACGCAAGTTGTGGTGTGTTCCAACTGTCAGACGAAGAACCGCGTTCCGTCTGTGGCCAAAGGTGCGCCACGCTGCGGAAAGTGCCATGCCCCGTTGCGCTGGGTGGTGAACGCGACAGACACCGACTTCGCCTCCGTTGCCGAGGCCGCGAGCATCCCAGTGCTCGTTGACGTATGGGCGCCCTGGTGCGGTCCTTGCCGGAAGGTGAGCCCGGCGCTAGAGCAGCTCGCGGGCGAGTTGGCAGGACGCCTGAAGTTGGTCAAGGTGAACGCTGACGACTCGCCGGGCGTCAGCAGCCAGTTCGACGTGCAAGCAATTCCGACCCTGGTCCTGTTGAACCGTGGGGAAGTCATCGATAAGCAGGTCGGGGCCGCTCCAGCCGCCATGCTGCGATCCTGGTTGACGCAGAAGCTTCCATCGAAGACTTGACCATCGCCGGCGGGCACCATCACAACCCCACTTCGGTCGCGGCTACGCCGCACGGTCTCGTGCCCCGCAAGCCCTAGCGAACCAGCGCCGCCAGGCTGCGACGCCCGTCTAAGCCGCGGAGCTCGAACTCGCCCCGGTCGGCGAATCCGAGTCCTGAGCCCGAGAGCAGGTCGCGGACGGTCCCGGAGACCAAGACTTCGCCCGGCTGCGACACGCCGAGGATGCGCGCTGCGGCATGGACCGCGATCCCTCGGACCTCGTCGCCCTGAAGCTCGACCTCCCCGGCGTGAATCCCCGCGCGCGCGGTAAGGCCATAGTCGGCGGAGGCGTCGATCATCGCTGCCGCCCCACGCACTGCACGGGCCGGGCTGTCGAAGAGAACGAGGAAGCCGTCCCCGGTGGTCTGCACCTCTCGCCCGCCGAAGCGCTCGATCTCAGTACGCACCGCCTCGTTGTGCTCGGCCAGCAACAACCGCCAGCGGGCGTCACCGAGCCGGTTCAGCGTTTCCGTAGACCCGGACAGGTCGGTGAAGACGACGGTCGCGAAGATGCGATCGGAGATCTCTTGTGGCGACTTCGCGAAGAGCCGGCGCCCCGCCCAGTCAACCGAAACCCAGGGCTCGTCGCCGATGACCCACGCGTCGTGACCGGGCGGGATCTCGAAAGCGTCACCACCCATGACATCCAGCGAAGCGCCGTCGGTCATCTCGATGTGCAGATGCCCGGACACCACGTACCCGACGTGATGCACCTGGCAGCTCTCGGTACCGACGATCGGCTTGACATGCTCCGACCAACGCCAGCCTGGCTCGAAGACGGCGCGTCCGATAGCCAACTCTCCCAGCTCCACCAGATCGATGTGGGCCTTCTCGACCGTCCGGACCTCGTCAGGGCGATCGAAGCGCTTGCGGCGCAGTTGCATGGAACAGATCGTACGAATTGGTGCAGGGTCGGCGGTCAGCACCGTCGCGCTTGGGTCGTATGCACGGCTTGGGTTCACTGCTCAACTTCGTTGGCGGACCCCCGGAAGCGTGTACGGCAGTATTGACAATGTCTTCGAGCAAATCCAAGGAGCGACACAGGGCGACTTGAGCGAGCCCGTACGGACTTATCTCGACGGTGTCACCCCAGAGAAGCGGCGACGGGACGCAGAGAAGCTGCTCGAGCTCATGGCCCGTGTTACCGGGGAGCCGCCGCACTTGTGGGGCAGCATCATCGGCTTCGGCCAGTACCACTACAAGTACCAGAGCGGTCGCGAGGGGGATGTCGCGGCAGCGGGCTTTGCCCCGCGCAAAGCCGCGACGACGATCTATCTGGTCGATGGTGTCGGACGATACGAGCAGCAGCTCGAACGGTTAGGACCGCATACCACTGGCGTCGGATGCCTTTACATCAAGGATCTCGACAAGATTGATCTCTCCGTCCTAGAAGACATCGTCGCCGAGTCATATCGCACCCTCACCCGCGACACCTACACGTTCCGAGCGCGCGAAGGAAACCCGGCACCGCCAGCTGGATGAGCATGGCCGATGGTCAGCGGCAGGGTGCGGAGTTGACGGTACGTACATTCGTTCCGTCAACCTGGATCGCGATCGAGGTTGCGTTGTCCATCTCGTTGGTCTCGGTCAGCTGCCCGCGCGGATCGGCCTCCAGATCCAGACAGAGCGCATCGCCGTCCACTCCTCCAGGGAGCCTGAGCCACTGTCCGTCGAGGTCTGCCTTGTATAGGTCGGTCCAACCGGGTGAGATCCCTTGCCCCTGACTGCTGCGCGTGCACCGGCGGAATTGCCCGCGCTACTTGAATCTGCGCCGGTACGCGCACCCGACGGTTGTCGCGGAGGCAGAAGCTGACCTTGTTGCGTGCGACGAGGGCCTCGTCGCTGCCCGGCAGGCGCAATGAATAGCGGGCCATTGCGTCGTAGTGCCAGTGCTTGTGGGCGGGGTGGTGGAGCATGCACCCGACGTCACGTCGTAGTTCAGCCTTGTCACCTCTCAGCTGGAAAGTGCCGTCGTTGTTCGCGTCGCGATGGAGCACCTGCACGGCGGGGTGCTGCCCGCGCGGACACTTCGAGCGGCCATGCGGCCGTACCAGCAGCGGTCCCGGCCCGAAGTTGGCCAAGGATGCAGCGAATCTGGAGATCGGTCGGATTCAGGCTCCGCATGTTGGGCAGCAGCAGCGCCGGATCTCGGTGCGTTGGACTTGCCGATGTCTAGCTGCGGGACGGCTGCGTGCTCTGGGCGCCAGCGGCAGACGCGTTCGCGTCTTCAGCCTGCGCAGCAGGACGACGACCGTCGAGGGCGACCACTGCGCCAGTCCCCAGTGCGGCAGCGACGACCGCGCTGGCGATCACGGCTCGCGCGGCGGCGCTCACCTTTTTCACGGTACCGAGAGCTCCGCTGAAGCAGTAGCTCCGGAACTACCGCTCAGGTAACGATGAGGTCAAGCGGGTCAACGTTTGCTCAGACGGTGATGGCGATCTTCCCTCGTGCCTTACCGGCTGCTAAGTGGCGCATGGCTTCCGGCACCTGGTCCAGCGAGAAGATCTGGTCGATTTTGGGCGTCAGCTTTCCGGATTCGATCAACTCCGTGAGCCGTTCGAGGTCGCTGCCGCGTTCCTTAGAGACGAAGAATGTCAGCCGCTGGCGCACGAGGAGTGACAGAGCCACGGCGCGGAACTGTCGGTCTAGTCCCCCGGACAGGCGGCCACCCTGCTCGCCGCCGACGATGACAGCCGTTCCAGTGGGTGCGAGGGCGCGACGGAGCCGGGAAAGCGTGGGGTTTCCCGCGATATCGAGGATCAGGTCGTAGCGGTGCTCACCATCGGCGAAGTCTTCTCGGGTGTAGTCGATGACGTGATCGGCGCCGAGCGACCGCACAAGATCGAGTTTCGTGGTGCTGCTCACGCCGGTGACCTCGGTCCCGAGAGCCCTGGCCAGCTGTACGGCGTAGCTGCCGACGCCGCCGGAGGCGCCGATGATCAACACCCGCTGCCCAGCCTCGACCCGTCCCACGTCGGTCAGGGCCTGCAAGGCGGTGAGCCCTGACACCGGAACCACCGCGGCCTGCTCGAAGGAAAGATTGCGGGGCTTGCGGGCGAGTTGATCTTCTGGTGCCGCGGCGTACTCGGCGAAGGAGCCGTGGCCGGTTCCGTATACCTCCTCACCTGGGGAGAATCTGGTCACTGCCGAGCCGACTGCGACGACGGTGCCGGCAAGATCGAGCCCGGGTACGGGGTTCTTCGGCTTGCGTAGTCCGAGGGCAAGCCGGAGCAGGTATGGCTGGCCGGCCATCAGATGCCATGTGCCCCGATCCAAGCCAGCTGCATGCACGCGTACCAGCACCTGGTTGTCGGCGACCTCAGGGATCCTGATCTGCGCAACACGAAAGACGTCGGGGGAGCCGTACGCGCGTTGCACGATGGCTCGCATTCTGCCTTCGGGTGGCGTCGGAGTGTTGGCGCCAGTGGTGACCTGGATGTCCTGAGGTTCCAGTTCCATGAGGTACTTCCTTTCGAACGTGGAGTGGCTATCCCTGGTCGTACTTAGTACAGCACGGTATCGTACAGTTCGAGTTCGAGTTCGGGCTCGGCGTGATCTTGGACGCCACAGCAGGTCGCTTCCCGACAACAGGCGAACTCGCTTCCTGAACGCCCAGAACCTCGAGTAGGCGTATAGTTATACGCATGCCGCGGGTACAGGTATATCTGCCTGACGACCTATACAACGAGCTCAAGGCGCGGGGTCTCGGTGCCTCGGAGCTGCTCCAGACGGCCCTGCGCGCCGAACTCGAGCGGCAGCGGGCACTTGAAGCAGCCGATCTGTATGTCGAAGAACTGCTGTCAGAGGTGGGCGAGCCCACTCCGGAGGAGGCGGCTCGAGCTGACGTCATCGTCAGGAAGATACGAGACCGAAACCTGACTCGCGCGGGGTAGCTGGTGCTTGTTCTGGACAGTGGCGGCATCAGCTACCTGGCTGCTCGGTCGACGAACGCCGCCGCACTGATGCGTTCGTTGCGTCGAGAGGACCTGTGGCCGCCGGTGATTCCGACCATGGTCTTGGTCGAGTCACTCCAGGGCCGCCCTGGTCGCGATGCCGTACTCAACCGGTTCATCGGTACTTGCCTCATCGAAGATTCGGTGCCGCTGACCCTCGCCCGTCGAGCGGCCGAGCTGCGGCGTCGCGCGCTGATGGGATCGGCTGTTGATGCGCTGGTCATTGCATTGGCCGAGCCAAACGGTGCGGTTCTCACCAGTGACGTATCCGATCTGGGCGCTCTTGCTGCTCAGACAAACCGGGTAACCGTGGTCGGCGTCTAGGTCCTCTCGTTCTAGGCTCGCGAGTATGAATGTCACCGCCTTACCGCGCAGCTCACCGGAGTCCCAGGGCGTCGATCCGGCAGGAATCCTGGCCTTTCTCGACAATTTGGAGTCTGCTCTGGACATCGAGATGCACAGCTTGATGATCATCCGGCACGGTCAGGTGGTGGCCGAGGGTTGGTGGTCACCGTACCTGCCGGAGCAGGCGCATTTGCTTTACTCGCTGAGCAAGAGCTTCACTTCGACTGCCGCGGCGTTCGCAATCGCCGAAGGTTTGCTTGACTTCGATGCGACTGTGCTCTCCTACTTTCCCGAGCTCGACCGCGAGATCACCGATCGGCGCAGTCGGTCGATCTTGGTCCGCCATGTGGCTGCGATGGCCAGCGGGCATCTTGAGGAAACTATCGAACGAACATTGGCCCTCGATCGAGTCGAACCAGTACGCGGGTTCCTGCTCATCCCGCCCGATCGCGAACCGGGCAGCGTGTTCGCCTACAACCAACCGTGTACCTATACCCTCGCCGCGATTCTCCAGCGACTGACTGGGCAGACCCTGATCGAGTACCTGCGACCCAGATTGTTTGACCCACTGGGAATCGGTCCGGCTGGCTGGCAACGGGATGCCGCCGGTCGCGACCTCGGGTTCACCGGACTCCATGCGACCACCGACGCGATCGGCCGGCTCGGATTGCTCTATCTCCAGCGTGGGGTCTGGAATGGTCAGCGGCTGCTTTCGGAGCAGTGGGTCGCCGATGCTACCCGGGTCCAGGTGGAGACCCGGGTCGAGATGGAAGACCCGAACGAGGCGAAGCCGGACTGGCAGCAGGGCTATGGATTCCAGTTCTGGATGGCCCGACACGGATACCGCGGTGACGGGGCGTACGGGCAATTCTGCGTGGTGCTTCCCGAACACGATGCAGTGATCGCCACCACTGCCGGAACCGAGAACATGCAGGGCATCTTGGATGCCGTCTGGGCAAATCTGCTGCCTGCCATGACGGCCGCGACGCTGGAGCCGTCACCGGTCGCGGATCAGCTGGCGGCCCGCCTCGACGGACTGGAGTTGGCGGCGTTCCAGGCCAAGCGTGCTCCGGACTCGTCGGTAGATGCCTGGGCAAGGGCATCGTTCGTGCCGACGGGCGGAGTGTGTGAGGACCAACCCACCCTCACTGCCGTCCGGCTTCGCCGCGATGCTGAGCTGTGGCAGCTGACCTTCGTCGAGGGCGATGCTGCGCTCGGTGCAACAGTCGGCGTTGCAGGCTGGCGTACCAACCTGTCCGAGACGGACCATGGCAAGACCGGTGTGCCGCTGGCCGTCAGCGGCGGCTGGACCGACGAGGACACCTTCCGATCGGAGGTCATCTTTCTCGAGACGCCCCACCGGCTCGGGCTCACGTGCTCGCTGGCCGACGGGACGTTCCGGGCCAGCTGGCGAACCGTCCCACTACGGGCCGGGCCGCTGTCTGCGCTGCGCATGCCGCGCTGACGCCCGCGGGTGCTTTATGATCGCAGACGACCTACGCGTGACCGCCAAGCCACCAAATCACTGCTGAGCTCGCGTCCACGGCCAGGTGATCAAGGCCCACACAGCAGCTGCCACAGCAAATGCCGCCAGCAGGTACCAGGGCCAGTCGCCCAGCAAGTCCAGCAGTGAGGCCGCGCCCGGCTTGCCGTTCAGGTAGCCATAGTTGGTGCCCAGAGCGCGGTTGATCACGAGGACCACTGCGACCCAACCCCCGGTGACGAGCAGTGTCAGTCGGTAACTGCGCCAGTTTGGATGCAGTCCCAGACCCCAAGTCAGGTAGATCGCCGCCCACATCACCAGTACGTGCTGGACCCAGTAAGAGGCGATCTCCAGCGCGGGTGCGATGTCTGGCACCAGGTCAGGAGTGAGTAACGCTTGCGGGTTCAGGGTTAGTCCCCAGTAGTAGGTCAGCGCAAACGCCCAAGGTCGCCGACTCCAGAGTGCGTAGCCAGCAACGACCCGCAGCAGATCCGAGAGCTGCAACGGGAGCGACTGCCGCAAGTTGAACAATGGCGGGATCAGCCAGAGCGCCATGAAGCCGAACGTCACCGCGAACTGGACGACGGCGAACAGACGTGTGAACCTCTGCTCCTTGGGTGTGCCGCGGTAGCGGCGCCCGAAGCGGACCAGCAACACCGCACCAATGACTGTCCCGACGAGCACGGCCAAGTGCGTGAAGCCGTACGGGGTAAACGTCGGGGCAGCCGTCGGCAGGTCCACGTCAGCAACGCTAGGGGGGTCGTTCTCGGATCAGCGGGGAAGGTCGCCCGCAGTCAAGGGCGCGCTTGGTAACGCCGCTGCTGCGTGGTCGCCGACGGATGATCATGCAGATACTCGGCGGCAACCCGCTTCGGCACGACCATGGTCCACGCGTCGATGACCAATTCGCGCATCTCGGTCTGATCGATCGACTTCAGCCAGACCCGAACCCAGTTGTAACGGAGATCGGACTGAATGGGCATGAAGAACTTCTCTGGCTGGGCGGCGACCAACGCTGCGCGCTCGTCCTTCGGAAAGCCGAAGCCCATCGACAGCTCGTCGCGGCTCAGCGCCACGTAGACAATCCGGCCCACTCGAAACTTGACCTGGTCGCGGACGAGCGCCTCTTCCGTCCGCGGCAAGGACAACGCGACTGCACGGATGTCATCTGCGGTGACCATTGCTCTGCTACCGCCTATGGAAGGTTGGCCGAGCAGTCGACTGCGGGCAGCCGGCTGTCGAGTGAGCTTACTTTGCGGCGTCCAGTGGCATGCTCATGGCATGACTCGCACACGGCTGAGCACGACCGTCGATAAGCAATTGCTCGACAGCGCTCGCAGACTGCGGCCCAGTAGTAGCGACGCGGCGCTCGTCGACGAGGCCCTTGAGGCGCTGCTGAGGCGTTGCCGTTCCGCCGAAATCGACGCCAGCTATGCGGCCTACGACGAATACCCGCTCGACGAACGGGACGAGTGGGGCGACCTCGCCTCATTTCGGCAAGCTGCAGCGGCCTCGTGATAACGCTGCCCGGACGCGGAGAGGTGTGGTGGTGCGAGCTTGCCGAGCCGGCATACGCCCGGTCGTGGTCTTATCGCGCGACTCAGCGATCCCGCGGCTGCGCAGGGCCTTGGTCGCCCCCTGTACGACCACTATCCGAGGCTTGGCAAGCCAGTTCCCCGCCGGTCCGCAGTCAATTTGGACTCGGTTGAGAGCGTGTCGGTCGCGGTGCTTGTCGATCGCCTTGGCCGGCTCGCGGATAGCCGCATGAGAGAGATCTGCGTGGCGCTCGCAGTAGCAGTCGACTGCTCGGGCTGACGTGAGCTTCGGCCAACTGCGAGTCGATTGTTGGTTGCAAGACCCCTAGCGACCCGCTCATCTGTTGGAAACGCGTACCGCAACCTCAAGGTTTCGGCGAGACTCGGTAAGCACCTGCCGTATGGTTCCGGCGAATGCAGCGGGGTCGGCCAGGAACCCGCCATGGTCGCCGGGGAACAAGGTGGGTGGGGTTTCGAGCCGTTCGGCCAGCGCCTCGGCGGAGCGCGGCGCAATCTCGTTGCCGGAAGCCGCGCCCACAGCGACGACGACTCGCGGACCGCCCCAGCGGAGTACCTCGATCAAAGGTTGGTAGCGGGTAAAGGGCTTCAGCATTTGGAGGAAGAACAGTTCGGCGTCGGCCCGCTGCTTCTCCGAGGGCTCTGGCGAAGTATTGCCGCCGTCGGGATCCTCACCGGCCTGAGTCGGAGTGTCTGCGCTACCGTCGCCAGCCGCCGGCCATGCAGCCAGCGACACTCCGGCCTCGGTCACCGGTCCGTCATGCATCACGAGGGAGACGAATTTGGCCCAGGCCGCGCCTGACCCGGCCCCGCCGTAGGCATCCTCGATATCGTCGACCGCGGTGCGTACGTGCGCCACATCGGGCAACAACTCAGTGACCGGTGGCTCGTGGGCGATGACGGTTCGGACCTTGTCAGGATGGCGAGCGGCAAATGCCAGCGCAGTGATCGCGCCACCACTGCTGGCGAACACATCCGCCGTCTCGCCGCCGATCGCGTCGATGATGCAGGCCAGATCGTCGCCCTCGATCTCGGGCGTTACGTCTAGGCAGGGATCATCGATCGTGCTCGCGCCCAGCCCGTGCGGGTCGTAGGTCACCACCGTGTGATCTTCGGCGAGCAAGTCGGCCAACGGCCCGAATGGAGCGCTGGTCATCGGCTGACCGATCACCAACAGGAGCGGACCGGAGCCCCGGACCTCGTAGTACAGGCCCCCGCCCGGGACGTTCAGGTAGTGCGGGCTCGGCTGCGTGCTCATCGATTACCTCCGTAGTCGGATGGTGTGACAGACGTATAGACCTGGGCACCCGCAGCAACTCATCGCGCAGAGCAGGCTTGAATAGAAGTCACGCTGAAACCCACGGAGGGCATCATGACGATCTTTGTCTGTCGTACCTGCGCTGTGGAGCAACCAGACACCAGCGAGCCGGCCGCAGTCTGTGCTATCTGCAGCGATGAGCGTCAGTACGTGCGCCCCACGGGTCAGCAGTGGACCACGTTGCGCGAGCTGGGCGCTGCCGGACACCGGGGAACGGTCGTCGAAGTCGAGCCCGGTTTGTATGGCATCACGATTGAGCCATCGGTCGGGATCGGTCAGCGCGCGCTGCTCGTTCAAACGCCATCTGGCAACCTGTTGTGGGATCCGAACGGCTACCTAGACGATGAATTGATTGCGGCCGTTCGTCAGCTGGGTGGGGTGGCAGCGGTTGCTGCCAGCCATCCACACATGTTCGGGGTGCAGGTCGAGTGGTCCCACCGGTTCGGCGGGGTTCCGGTGTACGTGCAGGCTGCGGACCGGGAGTGGACCCAGCGTGATGACCCAGTGATCGCCACCTGGGATGAGAAGAATGAAGTACTTCCCGGGGTGATGCTGCATCGGATCGGCGGCCACTTTCCGGGCAGCGCGGTCGTTCACTTTGTGGGGGCTGACGGTCGCGGAGTGCTGCTGAGCGGTGACACCGTAGCGTGCACGCCGGACGAGCATTGGGTCTCTTTCATGCGCAGCTACCCGAACAAGATTCCGCTGTCGGCTGCCGTCGTGGCGAAGGTCGCTGATCGGGTACTGCAACTCGACTTCGACCGGCTCTACGACAACTTCGCCGGGCAGGTGATCGGCGATGCCGCCGGATGGGTACGCCGATCAGCCGACCGCTACATCGCGTGGGTCCGAGGGGACTTCGACCACCTCACGGGGTGATCAGAGTCTTCTCTACAAGGAAACCTTCGGTCGCTCTGAATTGGCCATCGGCCGGACGGTCGGCTGGCCACTTATGACTGAGCTGGACGCGCACGGTCGGCCGGAACCTCCTCTCGCGGCCAACGAGGTCGCGATCTTGGCTCACTCCGCATCGTTTACTTGGACTCTGCCTCATCAGCGGATACGGCGCCGTCCAAGTAGCTGATGCGGAGTTGATCACGCTAGCCGCCAGGTCGAGGTTCGCGGCCACGACACTGCTTGCCAAGCTGCACTCCCGGCCAGCAGGCGCCGTTTCGAGTTGGGACACTGTTGGCATGCAGAAGATCTCGCTCGAGGCCCTCGCACGCCAGCAGATGAAGTTAGCCGCAACCGCGGGTGGTCGACACACCGCCGACACTGTCTACGGCGGTCACGAGAAGGTGCTGCGGCAAACAGTGATCGGCATGATTGCGGGGGCTCGCCTCGCCGAGCACGAGAATCCTGGCGAGGCTACGGCGCTGATCTTGCATGGGCGCGTACGACTCGCAGCAGCTGGCCAGTCGTGGGAGGCCGCTCGGGGTGACCTGCTGATCATGCCCGATGACCGCCATAGCCTCGAGGCGCTGGAAGATTGTGCCGTGCTACTCACGGTGGCCAAGCTGTCCGGACTCTCGGCCCGAACCGACGTGGGCGAGGCTCGCTACCCGATGTAAGTCGGGTCGGTGAAGGTGATGCCGACGGTGGATTTTGATGGGCTGATGGCCGAGGGCCTCAGCCTCGATGTTGAGGCGTACTGGGGTGCCGGGTTTCTGCCCGGACGCTACCGGGCCGACCAGCCGGATTGGTCATATGTGGGAATGGCTCGAGCGATCCTTCCAGAGGTCGAGTCTGTGCTTGACATGGGAACGGGTGAGGGCGGATACCTGGCGAGTCTGGCTCCTCTGCCCAAGCTGACAGTCGCGTACGAGGAGTGGTGGCCAACTGTTCCTGCCGCACAGGCGACGCTGCGACCGCTCGGCGTGCAGCTCGTGGTCGCGCTCGGGAGTGCGGATAACCTGCCCGGGCCGGGCCAACAAGCTGGACCGGGCCTGCCGTTTAGAGTCGATGCTTTTGACGCCATTCTCAACCGACACACGGCTTTTGATCCCGTTGAGGTTCGGCGGATCGTCAAGCCGCGCGGCAGATTCCTCACTGAGCAGGTCGGTAGCGACGAAGGGGCCTCGGTTCGCGCCCTGCTCGGCCTGCCGGTCGACGAACGTGTCTGGACGGCTGAGGTGGCAGTTGGCCAACTCGAGGCCGCAGGCTGGGTCATCGACGAGGTTCGCGAGGATCACATGACGATGTGGTTCTCCGACATTGCCGCGCTGATCGGCTACGTACGCACGGCTCCGTGGGCGTTCGAGGATCTCGACTGGACCAGCGCGAAGCCACGCCTTCACCAACTGCATGCCCAATCCCAGTCCAAGCCCATCGATGCCATCTCCCACCGGTTCCTGGTGTTGGCCACCGGCTGAGTCGGCATACCAGTCGCTCGAGGTGGGGGAGCGTCTAACCTGCTCTCGTGATCCGAACCGCCACTGATCGGAACTGGCCGGAGGCTGGGCAGCTGCAGGGCATCGTGGAGCTGCTGAGTGGCGTCTTCGGCGGCGGCATGCTCGCCGCGTACCTGCACGGCTCGGCCGTACTTTGTGGCCTGCGGCCGACCAGCGACCTCGATGTCCTCGTCGTCCTCGAGCGCCGGACAACTGAGACGGAGCGTCGCACACTCGTCGAGGGACTGCTTGACGTGTCTGGCCCACGAGCTCGCAGCGGCCCTGCACGACCGGTCGAGTTGAGCGTCGTCGTCGAAGCTGACGTCAGGCCTTGGCAGTACCCACCTCGCCGGGAGTTCTTGTACGGCGAATGGCTGCGGGACAAGTACGAGCTGGGCGGGGCGCCGCAGCCAGAGCCTGCTCCTGATCTATCCATCCTGATCACCATGGTGCTGCAGGGCAACGCTGTACTTCGCGGACCTCCACCGGCGCAGCTGCTGGATCCGGTGCCACACGACGACCTGATCCGCGGTGCGGTCGCCGGCATCCCGCACTTGCTCAGCGATCTTGAGTCCGACACCCGCAACGTTCTGCTCACCTTGGCCCGGATCTGGATGACGCTGGAAACCGGGCAGATTCGATCGAAGGACGCGGCTGCGGCGTGGGCACTCAAGCAGCTTCCGTCCGAGCATCAACCAGTCCTCGCTCGAGCCCGAGCCATGTACCTAGACGGCGTGGACGAGGAGCGCTGGGCGGATCTCACCGCCGTGCACGCGCACGCCGAGTACGTCGTTCAGGCCATCCGAAAGTCAGCTCGATTGTGATCACTCCGACAACTCGCCCATGATCACCGGCCTCGTCCAAGCCGGCTCAACGGGTACCGGCCATGATCAGGCCCACCCCGGCAGACACCAAGCCGACGGTGAGCGAGGCGGCCCCGATCCACAAGAAGATGAAGAGCCGGTTGGGCTGCTGCGGATCGCGCGCAGTAACGGAGAGGAAGAATCCGGCTGGCATCAAGATCGCGGCATACAGCACACCGTCGCTCAGTTGCTGCGCCAGCGCAGGCACGCCCTCCGTGCTGGTCAAGATCTTGATCACAAGACCCAAGATCACTAGCACGCCGGCGTGGGCGTGCCCGGCTCGAAAGAACGCCTTCTGCAGGTCGTTGGTCGGCGGACTTCCGGCATGAACACGGAGCAGGAATGTGCCGCCGTAGGCGACGGCGACGACGGCAAGGAGTACGGCACCGGCGGTGATCGTGTCGGCGGGGGTGAGGACCATGTCAGTTCTCCCTTCGAGGGGTTGGTGCGCTGGGTGATATACCGCTGAAGAGTTGGTGAACGGCCCGCAATGCAATCGAGCGAAGGTCACCACCCGCCTGCTGAGGCAGGCCTGCGGCATCTAGCGCTCCGCTGAGTTGCAAGGTGGCCATACCGTGCACCAGCGACCATGCCGCGATGGATGCCACCGCAAGGCCCTCGGGTGATCCACCGCGATGAGTGCGAGCGCCAGCGTTGAGCTGGGCGGCCGTACGTTGCTGCGCGCGTTTCAAGTCGGCATTGGCACCGTCAACCAGCTCCGGCCTATGCATGACGGCGAAGTGCCCTGGATGGTCGACCGCGAACAGCACATACGCGACACCAACGGCGGCGAAGTCGCCATTTGAGGCCGCATTCTCGAGTGCGTCTGCAAGGAGTTCGTAACCTTCGCAAGCCAAAGCTGTCAGAACACCCTCACGGCTGCCGAAGTGGTGACGAGGCGCCGTGTGACTGACGCCAAGTTCGACCGCGAGCGAGCGAAGGCTCAGCTGGTCAACGCCATCGCGCGCAATGACGTCCGCTGCGGCTGCCAGGACGGCCGCACGAAGATCACCATGGTGATACTTGCCGAGCATGCAGCCATCTTACCAGTGGAAAGTTGTCACTGGCAAGATCCAGGACGTTGTCCCTGATATTGGCCTAGCGGGCGACTGCGCTGGTGGTTGACGTTCGACGGCTGTGATGAGAAGACGTACACATCATGCCGGTGTGATACGGCTGGCATTACCTGGCCTGGCAGCCGCGATCTCCGCCGCGATCATGTCAACGGCATTCTCAGGACGGGTCGTCGTTGTGTCGATCACCATGTGCTCTCTGGTCCATGGCTCGTACTCACGCCGGACGACTGCCGACCACGTCGGTTTCGCCAATCCGTCGACATCGGAGGTGCGGGTCTCGACGCGGTCCCGGTGCTCAGCTTCATCTGAGCAAATGACCTCGACCTCGATCAGACCAGAGCTGGCCGTTGCCGCCGTACCCAGCCAGCCGTCGCGGGTAACAGCGACAGGATTCACACACTCCACGATGACGTCCAAGCCGAGCTGCAGCTGCTCCAGGGCCAGTTCATACGCGACCGCATATCCCACTGGTCCGAGCGGATGAGAAAGCGGGGACCAGGCGACAATCGCCTGTTCGATGCGGTCGACGCGTACGTAGGGCGTCGCCGTCCGGCTTGCCAGCGCGGTCGCAATGGTCGATTTGCCGGTCGCCGGGAGTCCGCCGATCACGACAAGCACTGATCCCACGCGGCGATACTCGCACCTTCCCCTCAGAGCGGCGCAGATGGTCCTTATCCGCGGTGGTCCCGCGGCCACCAGCACGCGGCGGTAAACCGTCGCCTTAGTTCATCGCAGCGATCTGAATGAGATTGCCGCACGTGTCGTCGAAGACGGCTGTGGTGACCGGGCCCATGCTGGTCGGCTTCTGCACGAATTTCACGCCGCGCGCGCTCAATCGCTCGTACTCGGCTTGCACGTCGGCGACTGCGAACGACGTATAGGGGATGCCGTCAGCGACGATGGCGTCCTTGAACGGCTTCACCGCGGGGTGGTCCGATGGCTCCAGCACGAGCTCGACCCCGTCGGGGTCTTCCGGCGACACCACCGTGAGCCACTTGAACTCACCCGCCGGCACCTCGGTCTTCTTCACAAACCCGAGCGTCTCGGTGTAGAAGCTGAGCGCCTTGTCCTGGTCGTCGACGAATACGCTCGCGAGATTGATCTTCATTACTTCTCCTTAGGGCGCCACCGCTCGGCAATGCGGTCCAGCGGTGCCGTGTCGAGGTAGTGGAACTTGTAACGGCCCTCCCTGCGGGTGTGCACCAGGCCCGCTGCTTCAAGCAGATCGAGGTGCTGCGAGATCGCCTGCCGTGAGGACGAGATCTGGTGCCTCATGATCAGCCGATTGCAGATCTCGAAGAGCGTCTGGCCATCGCGGTCAGCTAGCTCGTCGAGGATCTTGCGTCTCGTGGGATCGGCCAGGGCTTTGAACACATCGCCCACGCCTCCATAATAGGCAAGTAGCTACTTGCCTATCAACCCCCAGAATATGGGACCTTGCAGCGTCGCGTCAGAGCGCTGCATGGTGGCGGTGCTAGTCCCTGGGTTGCCATGAGCAGCCCACGTAGCTAGCGTCTGGGGTCCTCGCCGTACGAGAGACTCGACCCCAACGGAGGAGCGGGCGTGCGCAACGTCGTGTACTCGGCCGCGATGAGCCTTGACGGCTATATCGCCGGCCCGAAGGGTGAGAGCGACTGGATCATGATCGACCCGGAGCTTGACTTCGGCGCGATGTTTGCGCGTTTCGACACGATCCTTCTTGGCCGCAAGACGTACGAGGCGACCGGCACCGGGGGCGGCGGTGGGATGCCGGGTGTGAAGTCCTACGTCTTCTCCCGGACGCTGCAACAGGCTGATGCCCGCGGCGTCATCGTCTCCGAAGATCCGATGCAGATCATCTCTGCCCTGAAAGCGCAGCCGGGCAAGGACATCTGGCTCTTCGGCGGCGGTGTGCTGTTCCGTAGCCTGCTAGAGCTCGGGCTGGTCGACACAGTCGGGGTCGCAATCATCCCCGTGCTCCTCGGCGGCGGCGTGCCGTTCCTCCCCAACACCCCGGAGCGAGCGGGGCTTCGGCTTATCGAGAACCAGGTCTACAACAAGACCGGAACGGTGACGCTCGAGTACGCGGTCAAGAAATCTTGAGGACACTCACTTGCTGATATGAGCTGCCCATGAGTTGCTGTTCCAGCCCTCCGTCAGCCGCCGCTGCCGTACGGGCGGGTGATGATCTCCAGGAAATGCCCGCTGGGATCCTCCCAATACACCCCGCGGCCTCCGTCGTTGGTGTTGAACTCGCCCGGCCGGCGTTTGAACGGGTCGGCCCAGAACGGCAGGCCGCGTTCCTGGATACGGCCGAAGATCTCATCGAACTCAGACTCACTGACCAGGAAGGCATAGTGCTGCGGATTTGAGGGACCGTGGTCGTCGGCAAAGTCCAGAGAAACATCATTTGCGACCTGCACAACGAGAAACGGACCAAAGGGCGTTGGGTCGGGCAGGCCGAGAATCTCGGCTAGGAAGGTTGCCGACTCTTGCTTGTCCCGTACGCGGACGATCGTGTGGTTCAACTGCACAGTCATGGAATCGACGCTACTGACCACCGGCTCAGCCCCGCAGTCCCTCCAAAGGTCACGCTAGATGCTCGGAAACGGCCCGACACGCCGGGCAACGGCACGGCTGGCGTGAACTCTTCAGGGTTTGTGGGTGCCTTAGGCGTGTGATCGCCAGCGATGTTGTCTTCCACGGGCGTGCATCTGCGCGCCGCCACAGGAAGATCAACGCCCGCAGCGAGCTGAAACCCACCTCGCTGCTTGACCGCGGATCGCGCGGCGACACGGCAGGCTGGACCCATGGCGGAACGGTTCGCGGAGGTGTCGGTAATCACCCACGATGGACTCGTACGCGACCACAACGAGGACAGCGTGGTCGTCGGTCCGTGGACCACGTGCGCGACCGTCACGACTGCGCCGGCGACGTTCGCGCTCCCACTGGTGGATCCGGTGATAATCGCGGTCTCCGACGGGTTGGGCGGGCATCCCGCCGGCGAAGTGGCGAGCAGCGTGGTGGTGCAGACACTGGCCCGGCTCGCACCACAACTCAACGATGCGGACGCCGTACGCCAAGCCGTGGAAGTCTGCAATCGCACGGTGTTCGCCGAAGCTGCGCGTCATCCAGCTCGGGAAGGAATGGGAACGACGCTTGCCGGTGTGGTCCTCACCGCTGGCGAGGCATACGTCTTCAACGTCGGGGACAGCCGGGTCTACTCATACGGTCGTGAAGGGATGCAGCAGGTCAGCGTCGACGACAGCCCAGAATTGCCGCCGGGGGCGACTCACACCGCGATCATTACCCAGATACTCGGTGGGTACGGCGACCCCGAGCCCCTCGATGTGCACGTTTCGACCCACCCGATCGACGATGCTACGCGCTACCTGGTTTGCAGCGACGGGCTCAGCGACGTCATTGACGACGCCGCGATCGCCGCTGTGCTGGAAGAAAACCGTGGCGTAGCGGCGGTTTTCGAGTTGTGGAGGGCAGCGATAACCGGGGGCGGGCCGGACAACATCACCGTCGCGCTCGCGGAGATCGTCAGCGTGGAGGCGCCATCTGACACAGCCAGCTAGTGCCCCGCCAACGCGTGTTTGAGCGCGGCGACGGCGAAAGCAGCGACCAGCACGGCGATGCCGAACGCTATGGACCGGATCCGACTGCGTTCCGCGCCGCGAGCAACCAGATAGCCGACTACACCGATGATGGCGGCGCACGTGTACCGAGCCCAGGTGATCTCATAGACGGTTGGGGCCAGGAGAACCGGAACACTCACAATCAGCGCGACCGCGGCGGCAGCAGCCAACTGGACGACGGAAATGATGCGATCGGCTTTGGGGAGTTCGCCCTCATGGACGAGACGACCAGCAATGCGGAACGCGAACACGTGCGCCACCGCCAGACCGACTGTGGTGCCCCACACCAGGCCCATGATGTGCCCCGGGACGGAAGTCACATTAGCCAACGCGGTTAGGGCGGCGATCAAGCAGATGGCCACGTAGAGGGCCATGGTCCAGCCCTCTTTGCGTAGATGATCAGGATCTATGTGCTCGGTACTGGCCGCCGACGCGCCCAGGAGCGGTGCGGAGTCTTCGGTCATAGCCCGATCCTGGCACGCTGGCTTGACGCACTATGACGGGCGGACCGCTTCGCCGACTGCAGGAGCTCGCGGCTGGGCTACGTAGGAGGATCGGGGGACGCTCGCGAGCGAGGAAGGTGGCGAATCCGGCGGGCTGCCAGTCAGAGTGCAATTGACTTTACGCACTATGACGGGCGGACCGCTTCGCCGACTGCAGGAGCTCGCGGCTGGGCTACGTAGGAGGATCGGGGGGCGCTCGCGAGCGAGGAAGGAGGCGAATCCGGCGGGCTGCCAGTCAGAGTGCAATTGACTTTACGCACTATGACGGGCGGACCGCTTCGC
>JBKOUS010000259.1:0-7443 GCA_046723505.1 Actinomycetota bacterium | reverse complement strand
GCCACCAGGCCGAGCGTGGCACGTGGGCTACAGCCGATCTGGATGACTGACGTGAGATCCGGCAGGTTGAACTCGGCGGGCGTACGCGTCGCTAAGACGAGCCGAACAATATATTCGGCGACGAGGTTGTGAACGAAAACGTCCTGAGCTTGACGCTGCAATTGGAGAATCATCTGCGGGTTCAGAACCGGCTGTGAGGTCGGCGGATCGACACTCATCCTGCGGAGGATTTCGAACTCCTCGTTACCGGCCGGGTAAGGTACGTCGACCTTCAGCAGGAAGCGGTCACGTTGTGCCTCGGGAAGCGGATAAACACCCTCGGATTCCAACGGGTTCTGAGTGGCGATCACGATGAAAGGCTGCGGCACCGGGTATGTCGTGCCGCCGATGGAAACCTGCCACTCAGCCATTGCCTCCAACATCGCCGCCTGCACCTTCGCGGGCGCGCGGTTGATCTCGTCGGCGAGCACAAAGTTCACGAAGATCGGCCCGAGCTCGACGTCGAAGCTCTCCTGGCTGGCCCGGTAGATACGGGTGCCGATGATGTCGGAAGGGACCAGGTCGGGAGTGAACTGGATCCGGGCGAACTCACCACCGACGACCGTGGCAAAGCTGCGTACTGCGAGCGTCTTGGCCACGCCAGGTACACCTTCGAGCAGGCAATGTCCTTGGGCGAGCAGAGCAACCATGAGTTGCTCGACCATGTGTTCCTGCCCGACGATCACTCGCTGAACCTGGGCGATGGCGTCCCCGAGTAGCTGCGAGGCGGTCTGGTTTCCAAGCTGGCCCGAGGTCCGAGCGGCCGGGCGCTCTTCCACAGGCTGGCCAAACGACGGACTGCTCACACACCTCTCCTGTTACTTCTGCCCAGCGTCGTGGGCGGTCCGGAACTCCAGAACCGTCGCCGCTTGCGCACCGAGCCATTCTCGCAGACGCCGGACTCAAGGCTATGGGCCCGCACAAACCCAGAACTAGGCGAACTTGTCAGAGTGCGCTGTGGGCACGCTGTGAATTTGCACATACACCGCTGTGACGCGGTCTGCCTCGGGCGCCTCAGGAACTTTCGGAGAAGCACGTAGACAATAGACCATCCCCACGTGCCGAAGTTTCGGTGAGTCTCTGGGATGCTGCGTCCAGGTACCGGCTCCCAAGCTTGCATGAAGTGACGCCTGTAATGGCCGAATAGACTCTCCGTGCCCCGCACCGCGCGGCGGTCGGCCTCCTCCGGATCGAGGCCGCGAGATGGAGAGTGATGTCGAGCACTGAGCCACCGGCCGGAGAGCCGAATGAGTCGTGGGCCAGCTCCGGCACCTCTTATCCAGGCTTCGACGAGGGGTCTGGCGCAGGCCCGGCTTATGTGCGAGTAACGCCGCTGCTGGCCGATGATCCACCAAAGGTTGGTCAGTTCTGGCTCGACGCGCGACTCCGCGCAACGCCCGCCGGAATCGCCTTCACTGCGCACGACGCAGCTAACACGCCCGCGATGGTGATCTTGCTATCCGACGGTGCAGCAGCCGATGCGGCGGCGCGGGCTCGCTTTGCGGGCGAGATCAACAGTCTGCATATCGACACGGTGCTCGCGCGGGGTGGCCATGGGCAAGACACCGGCCGACTCAGCCGCAAATATCGCGGCGGGGAGGACGATCCCATTGCTCCTGACGACCGTTCCGTCGCCCCATGGGCGGCGCTGGCCTACGACGGCTCGCCGGCTGCCGTTGCTCAGGCAATGTGGATCCTCGACGCCGTGCAGATCGCGACGCTCCCGCCGCAGGGTGTTCCGTCCGGCCCTGACTACCAGCAGTACTGGATCCACCGGGTGCGTCCGGGCCTGGCGCGTCTTTGGCCGCTGCCATGGCCTGGCCGTTTTGACCGGGCAGGCTGGCGAACGATTTTGGTGTCGTGGCTCCTCATGCTGCTGCTTGCGGCACTGGCCGTGCTTATCGCGATCTTGATCTTCCGCAATCAACCCCCACAGTCGCCACCGCCGCCAACAGGCAGTTCCGTCGGGCCGCCACAGTCTGGATCCCCGCAGTCAGGCACACAATCAGGATCGCCGCAGTCACCGGCACCATCGGGATCCCCATCCTCCGGATCGCCGGGACCGTCGGGCACCGAATCGGGCGGCGGCGAGCCAACAGAATCCGCGACTGGATCGCCAGCCGCAAGCAACACTCCACGCTCGAGGCTGTAGTGGTTAGCGCAGCCATCAGATCTTCCGAATCACTGGTCAGCGCGGCTGAGACGTCCGCTCCGACCGTCCAGAAGGGCTTCTGGGTTCGGCTCGCAGGCTGGTTGGGCGTCTGTGCACTGCCAGTTCTCGTTGCCCTCTACGTCGGTGCGACCACGTTCGGCGGCGGCACTTTCATCCCATGGCGCCCGATCATGGTCGATCTCGAGGTCTATCGCCGTGCAGGTTCGGTGTTGCTGGGCGGTGGCAACTTTTATGATCTTCCCGGGCCGCTGCAGTTCCTGTATCCGCCCTTTGCGGCAGTTCTGGCGGTGCCGCTCGCGCTGTTGCCGGCAACGGTGGTCCAGATTGGCTGGACCGCAGCTAGCGCCGTGGCGCTTGTCGCGATCCTGAATCGCTTCGGCCTCACGGGCTGGCTGCTCAGTCTGGCCGGTGCTGCGGTGGTCTATGTCGTGGAGCCTGTCGTCCAAACGCTGGCCTTCGGGCAGCTGGGGGTCTTCTTAGTGGCACTCGTCGTCTTGGACCTTGCCCCCGGTCCTCGGGTGTTTCCTCGGCGCCTGCTACCGGAAGGGATGCTGACCGCTGTTGCGTCGGCGATCAAGCTCACACCGGCGATCTTCGTGATCTATCTGCTGGTCGTGCGGAAGTTTCGCGCCTTCTGGGTCGCCGTCGTCACCGGTACTGTGGTCACGCTGGCAAGCGCGGCCACAGTCCCACCGGCCTCGTATCAGTTTTGGACAAGGTTGGCCCACGGCGACACCGGCCTCGGGCACAGCATCATCTACTACACCAACCAGTCGGTGATGGCCGACATCGTCCGGATCTTCGGGCTGGGACCGGAGCCGGCGATCATCGGACTCGTCTTGTCCTGTGCGGTCGCAGCCGCCGGCGTATGGGCAGCTGCGCTGTGGCACCGTCTCGGCGATGTTCGGCTCGCGGTCAACCTCTGTGGTGTTGCGGGACTGCTGGCGTCACCCGTGTCCTGGTTGCATCACTTCGTGTGGGTGGTCCCACTAGCCATGAGCCTGCTCGAGCGACGACCTGTCAGTCCGCGCAGTCTCCCGTTCTGGTATCTGGCTGTGGGGTGGCTCTTCGTCGGTTGGGTTGTGGTGGCGCCGTTCATGGGGCTGCCCAACGGAGCAGATGTCGAACTCCAGTGGAGCTGGTCACAACACCTGCTCGCCTCGATTGCAACCATTGTTGGGCTCGCGCTGCTTGCTGGCGCGATCCTCATCGCCCGGCCGCGGGTGCTGACAATCTTCGCTCGCCTAGACAGCTAGAGGATCGCATCGATCCGATACAGCCAGGAATCGCTACCAGGTCACCCGTACGTCCTTGCGCCATTGATCAACCACATCTAGGCGTCCCTGGGCATTGAGGTCTTCTGTGCGATTCCACAATCCCAGGTACAGCTCGAGCGCAGTACCGCTGATTACTGCATCCGGCGGCCAGGGGGTTCCCTTGGCACCTGACGGAGGCTGCTCGCTGACGGCCAGCTGCCAACATTGGCCGACGTCGGTCGCCTGAATCTGGATCACATACGGGAACTCTGAACGCAGTTTGGATTTGCTCCGGGGCAGGAAACCGCGAAGCAGTTCGTCGATCCCGTCGGTTGCCAACTGATCGTTGATCATGGTCTCAGCCGGGTGTGGCAGCCGCTGCAGCGCAGCGGCGTGGGCGTCGACTGCGTGAATGGTGGTCTCGTGTGCCTGCCGCCTCGCCCAGAACAACCGTGGTGGCGGCGCGTTCTGCAGGAACACCATTGCGTCAAGATCATCAGATGCTTTGATCAAGGTCTCCGTCAGCGCCTGAGCCCCCTCGTCAAACCACGCGAGGAGGTCCTGCGCAGCAGCCGCCGCAGTCTCGGAGTCCCCCGTACGATGATCGGCTTCGCCGCGTATGTTCGCTGCTGCCCAGCGGTGCACCATGCCTTGATGTGTGAGAAGCGCTGCAACGTCCCAGTCCGGGCAGCTCGGAACAGCTGCGGTCAGGCCTGCCTGGGCAGCATGATCATGGAAGCGTGCAGCCGCCGAACGTATCGCTGTAAGGAATTGATCAAGTGTGAGATCGGTGGCAGCTGAGGATTGGTCGCTCACCCAGCCCAACCTAGTGCGGCAACTCTGTACTCCACGAAGGTGTCACCGTGCAACCTGATTGCTCATGAAGCCGATACTGACGGCGGTCCACCAAAACGTCTGTGACGCGCCCGCGAGAACCATGCCACGACGTACCACGGACCGTGCAGGGGTCGGCATCTGGCGTTCCATGAGCCGTGACGTCGACAGGGCAAGCACTCCTACAATTCCCACACCAAGCACACAGCTGAGCTTGACCACGATCAGCCATGAACTCAAATCTGGCTTAAGCACTGCTCCGCTCACGGTAAGACCAGCGAGCCCAATCCAGATAAGCGGCGTCATCCGTTCGGCGGTGAGCAGCACGTCGCCGATCGTTACTCGGCGGGACAGGGAGAGCAGGCCGTACCAGTCGACTGCGAGCACCGAGCCGAAGCCGACCACAAGAGAGATCAGATGGACGAAAAGAGCGATGACCTGAAGCCAGTGCGGAGGATCAATCAACGTCGAAAGAAGGATCAATCCGACGATGCTCACGCTGACGAGGCCAAGCAGTCGCGCCTCGGACGCGGTTAGTAGCCCATCGCGGCTCACCGTGCGAGCGAACATTTGCAGCAGATGCAGCTTCCCCCTGAAACTCTCTCGGCGCGATGCCGCATTTCCGACTCTACTGCTCGCCTGCATGTCGATGTCGCCAACCCTCCGCAGTGTGATTTAGCGCCGTAGGAGGCAGCTGTCCAAGATCAACTTGGATAGGAGGCCGCACGGAAATTGACCCGGAGGCCGTAAAGCGAGCTGGTCGCAGTGATGTAGAGATGATTGCGCTGGCGACCACCGAAGGCGAGGTTGGCGGTGATCTCCGGCAGGTGCAGCTTGCCGATCAATGAGCCGTCCGGGTGATAGCAGTGCAGACCGTCATGAGCCGCTCCCCAGAGGCGACCGAGATGATCAAATCGGATCCCGTCGTAGCCCTGGTCGTCGGCGCAGAAGACTTCGCCACCGGTAAGCGCTCCATGATCAGCATTGAAGACTCTGATGTGGTGCAGCTCGCTGTCAACGATGAACAGGCGCCGCTCGTCGGGTGAGAACGCCAGGCCGTTGGGTTGGGCGAAGTCCTCCACCACCGCCGTTAGGTCTCCGTTCTCCGGATCCAGACGGTAGACGTTGCGCGAGCCGATCTCAGATGAGGCTTCGTGGCCTTCGTAATCGGTGTGGATGCCATAGCTAGGATCGGTGAACCAGATCGATCCATCCGAATGCTCCACGACATCGTTGGGACTGTTCAGGCGGCGACCGTTGTATGAGGTGGCCAGCACTCTGACCGAGCCGTCGTGTTCGGTTCGCGTCACCCGGCGCTCACCGTGCTCACAGGTTACGAATCGGCCCTGCCGATCGACCGTACGCCCGTTCGTAAAGCCAGCCGGTGTCAGGAAGACGTCAGTACTTTCGTTCACCTCGTCATAGCGGAGGATCCGATCATTCGGGATGTCACTGAACAATACGAATCGGCCAGCCGCGTGATAGCCCGGTCCCTCCAGCCACCGACCACCGGAGAAGAGTCTGACGACCGAACGGTCGCCGCCCGTACCTGCGAAACGCGGATCTAGCACCTCAAATTCTGCCGGAATGAGATCGGCCACGGATCCTCCAGTGTTATCGGCATTGCGTCTGCAGGCTGCGGCGACTTTACCGAGAGTGGGCCCTAACCCGACCCAATGACGCGCCGAAGCGGTGCAAGGTCATCATCGCTATCATCGGCCTCGATCATCCGACCGACTTTCCAACACCTGGGGCGGTAGCTCAGCCGGTTAGAGCAAGGGACTCATAATCCCTTGGCCGTGGGTTCGAGTCCCACCCGCCCCACCAACATCTGCGCCCGACCAACGTTTGCCTCGGCAGCTGGAGAACTTCCTCGATTATCTGGACAGGTGGATCGAGAGCGCGCGTTCCCTAATACGGGCGCCGTTCGGTGCAACAGCTTCAACCCTGCCCTTGCCTTTTCGATGCCGAGGCGCTGCATCAGGGCGCTCGCTCCAGATCAATGGATTGAGTCCTCGACTATGTCGTCGCTTACGTGGGCCGCCGAGCTGCAATAACGACGAACCCAGCGAGCAGCACAATAACCCCGAGGATGAGCAAGCCCAATCCCCAATCGGCGGGCGATGCCGTCCCCGGATCCGAGGTAGCCGTCCTCCTGCCAAGCGCCCCCAGGAGTTTGCCGACATCCTCGGCGTGCTTCGTCACGGTCGCTCCAACGATCCCAATAAGGACGCCCGAAAACACCAGCCAGGCAGACATCTGATTCGTCGGCCGCTGCAGAGTTTGGCTCATCGATCCTCCAGGGGTGCGATGAGGATAGATTGGCGCAGCCGGCTTGCTGGCGTACCACCACTGGGGCATCGTGGCATGATCGTTATCCAGCGACCCTTCCCGACAACGATCGGTCAGAACGAGACCAAATCGGCGCAAATCCCTTGTTCTGGGGTCGACCCCCACCCGCGCCAGCGAAGCGGAATTCAGCCATCTCATCGACTGTCCAGGAGGTGACGCAAACCGCCACGGCATGCTCTAAGAGAGCATCGAACGGCGCCTCCGTGCTGTCAGCCCTTTAGCCGCTTCCCGATCGCCTCGCCGGCAGACTCAGGGACGTTGTGTGACTCCAGGATGGTCTCACCGGTCTCGAGGTTAGTCTTCAGCAGGCCATTGAACTCCACACTCTTGCCTGTGACGCTGGAGGTGACCGTACCGTCAGCTTCGACCTAGCACCTGGCCAGCCAGCAACGTCATTCAGCCTGTGGCACGCCCGCCAGACGATGTCACCGTCGGGCACGGCCTCATGCTGCCGCGCCCGAGGGAGATAACGCTCGCATCATGACAGCAACCCAGGTCCGGAACGGTCGCCAAGACTCAGCCACCGCAAGCATCTCGGCGTCGCTGAGCTCATGATCAATGCCGTACGCCTGCTGAACCGCAGCCCTTAAGCGAGGCTCTCCGAAGCTAGGCGCATCCGCGTAGCCACAGGCGCGGATGACGATCAAGGAGCTGTAGAAGGGGCCGATGCCAGGCAGCTGCTGGAGCTCGGCCTGAGCCTCTTCAAGGGCCAGCGCGCGCAGCCGTTCAGCATCCAACCGGCCACGCTGGGCCGCCTCCGCCACGGCATGCAGCCGCGGGACACGTTCG
>JBKOUS010000131.1:0-20344 GCA_046723505.1 Actinomycetota bacterium | reverse complement strand
CGCGAATCCGGCTCTTGGGAAGATAGCGGCCCGATACCAGTAAGCAGATGGTGAGGTTGAGAATTCTCTCGGTCTTGCGGGGTGCCATTGCGTGCGATCACTTTCTCACCGGAGCCTCGATGAGCACGGTACCAGCAGATGTCTGACAGGCCGGTCAGCTTCACGGGTGCTTCGCCAGATGATCGCTCCAACCCTCGCCGCGGCACCGGAGCGGGACGATACGCGCCGAGCCCGACTGGTGAGCTGCACCTCGGAAATCTGCGCACCGGATTGCTTGCGTGGCTTTTCGCGCGATCGACAGGCCGTCGGTTCCTGCTGCGGATCGAGGATCTCGACGCGGCGCGGGTTCGGCCTGGAATGGCCGAGCAGCAGCTAGCCGACCTCGCAGCCCTGGGAATCACCTTCGACGGCGAGCCTGTCGTGCAGTCGCAGCGGCTGACCGCGTACCAGCAGGCAATGGTGAAGCTGGCGGATCGCACGTACGAATGCTTCTGCAGTCGCCGGGAGATCGCAGAGGCCGCGTCGGCGCCGCACGGCAGCGTGGCCCGATATCCAGGGACGTGCCGAAATCTGACCGAGGCCGAGCGGATCGATCGGAGGCGGAGGCGGCAGCCCGCGCTGCGGCTCCGCGCCGACGGCGCCGTGCAGACAGCGCACGACCTGTTGCACGGCGATATCACCGCCAAGGTTGACGATGTCGTGCTGCGACGCAACGACGGCGTCCCTGCCTACAACCTGGCGGTCGTGGTAGACGATGCCTTCTCCGGGATTGACCAGGTGGTACGCGGTGACGACCTGCTCCCAGCGGCCGCTACTCAGGCCTTTATCGCTGAGTTGTTGGGATATCCGTCGCCGACCTACGTGCACGTACCGCTGGCGGTGAATCCGGAAGGCCGACGGCTGGCCAAGCGGGACGGAGCTGTCACGCTTTCTGATCGGGCTGCACTGGGCATGGAGCCACGCGCCGTGCTTGGGCTCCTCTCGGAGTCGCTGGAGCTGGCATCGCCTGGCGAAGAGATCTCGCCCGAGGTACTGCTCGAGCGTTTCGATCCGGAACGCCTTCCTCGTAGTCCATGGGTGGTCAGGGGCTAAGGTCAGGCACGTGATCATTTGGGCCGATGGGACGGTTACCGATGTGCGCGGTCGGTGGAAGGGTGCCGTGGAGCTCAGCGTGGCGCGCCGTGACGCCACCTCAGCCTCGGAGGTGGCCGCCCTCGCCTATACCGACCTGATGGCTGCCCCGGCCGTCGGTGATCGGGTCCTGATGAATGTCGCAGCCCTGGACCGCGGTCTCGGAACCGGTGGCTACGCCCTCGTCATCGCTGTTCTTGACGCTGAGGGCAAGGTGGCTGCGCAACCGCCGCAACCGAGCGGGCACCTCGTGAAGGCGCGTTACCTGCCGCTGCAAGCCATGGTGGCGGGAGCCGATGAGCAAGGCTCAGCGCACCATGAACTGCTAGCCGATGCCGACTCGATCGACGGAATGCCGGTCGTTGTCGCTGACCTGCACTCTGCCCTGGCCCCTGTCCTGCTGGCCATCGAAAACGACCGCCCCGCCACTCGGGTGGTCTACATCATGAGTGATCAAGGGGCGCTGCCGCTCGCCTTCTCGCGTTCGGTGGCGGAACTGCGGGCCAGCGGCCTGCTGGCCGGAACGGTGACGGTGGGACAGGCCTTCGGTGGTGATCTTGAGGCAGTGACCCTCCACTCCGGCCTCTTGGCGGCCCGGCTCGCGCTCGACGCTGAAATCGTCGTGGTGAGCCAGGGGCCGGGCAATCTCGGCACCGGCACTCGCTGGGGATTCTCTGGTGTCAACGCGGGAGAGGCCATCAACGCAGCCGCCGTCCTAGGCGGCCGCCCGGTCGGAACGTTGCGGATCTCGGGCGCCGATTCCAGGAAGCGGCACCGCGGAGTCTCTCATCACAGTCTGACCGCCTACGGCCGGGTTGCGCTCTGCAAGGCTGATATCGCGGTGCCCGATCTTGCTGGCGATGGCTCCCCTGCGATGGCCGCGCTGGCTAGTGCCGTTGCCGCCGGGGTGCGCCAGCTGTCCCAGCACCGACTGATCATGGTCGACCTCGCCGGTCTCAGAACAGTTCTCGCGGCGTCACCGATCGAGCTTTCGAGTATGGGCCGCGGCCTGGACGCTGATCCTGGCTACTTCCTGGCCGGAGCTGCAGCAGGCCGCCACGCAACAACGCTGATCGGCTCCCCACCGAGTCCTATCGACTCTGAGTGAAGAGCAGATCGACGACCATGACCAGCGTTTCGCCCGGCTTGATCGACGGCGTCGCATTGCCGTCCGGGTATCCGTCGGCAGGCGGAATGACAAGCAACACTCGGCTCCCCACCGTCTGGCCCTCCAGACCCTTGACCATTCCGGGGAGCAGCCCTGATAGCGGAGCATTAGCCGGTTTGCCGCTGTACGACTCCTCCAGCACCTTGCCGTCACTCCATCGCACCCAGAGATAGTTGAAGGTGATGGTGTCGTTGGCGCCGACCTTCTTGCCCTTGCCCTTGATCAGTGGCTGCACCTGGAGCGTGCTGGGCGGCTCGGATTCCGGAATGGTGATCTCGGGTCTGCCGCCCTTATCAGTCACGGTCGGGAGTCCTGCCTTAGGCTGCACCGAGGTGCCCTCCGGGCCGGCAAGCTGCGCATCAACCAGATCGACGACGAAGATCAAAGTGTCACCGACCTCGATCCCAGCTTGAGGGTTACCACCCATTGGGTCGTAGCCGTCCTGCCCCGGCATGGCAATCAGAACACGGCTGCCCTTGTGCTGTCCGGCCAGCCCTTTGCTGAAGCCAGGCACAACCTGCGCCAAGCTGAAGGCAACCGGCTGCCCAGTGCTGAACGATTCGTCGAACTTCTTCCCGGTTCGCCCGTTCACCCCGTAGTAGTTGACCTCGACGCCCTGCCCTGCTGAGATCACTGGGCCGTTCGATGCATCAAGCACCTTGGTTCGCGTCTTGTCGATTGCCCATGGCGTGTCGACCTTGACCTTCGGTGTATCCCCATAGCCGCCGGTCACGGTGACCTTGTCGAAGTTGTTCGACGCCTTGATCGGTTTCGGCTTTGGCGTCGGTGTCGGCGAAGCAGACGGACTGGCTGAGGTCGGCGTGGGCGCGGGCGTTGCAGACTCTGAAGCTGCATCACCGGCCGGCTCGTCGTTGCCGCATCCGGAGAGAAGCAGCAGCGAGGCGAGCCCGAGGCCGACTGCAAGCCTGACCCGAGAAGAAGGCACCGGAGAAGGGTACAGGGTCAACCCAGAGGGATCCCGATGACAGGGCGCGCGATCAGCCGCGCATAGAGGCGATCAAGCGCTCGACCCGGTCGTCCGTGGCGACAAATGGGTCCTTGCAGAGCACCGTGCGCTGCGCCTGGTCATTTAGCTTCAGGTGTACCCAGTCGACGGTGTAGTCGTGGCGGCCCTCCTGCGCGGCACGGATGAAGTCGCCGCGAAGCTTGGCCCTCGTGGTCTGAGGCGGCACGGCCTTGGCGCGGAAGATCGCCGGGTCGGTGGTAACGCGTGCGGCCAGGCCATGTTGCTCAAGCAAGGAGAAGACTCCGCGGGACCGTCGGATGTCGTGGTACGCCAGGTCGAGCTGTGCGATCCGCGGATCCGCGAAGCCGAGTTTGTGCTTCACCGAGTAACGGTCCAGCAGCTTCAGCTTGATGGCCCAGTCGATCTCGGTGTCGATCAGCGCAAGCTTGTCCTCGGCTACCGCCCGCAGCGTCCGCTCCCACAGGTCGAGCACCCTATCGACGATCCGAGTACCCAGGCTCTCCCGTCGGACGAACTCCGACACTTTTTCGTAGTACTCAGTCTGCAGCTCGAGCGCCGAAACTCGCCTCCCGTTGGACAGTGCGACCCTTACTTGCCCGGACCGGTCTCGGCTCATGTCCCGGATCGCGCGAATTGGGTTCTCCAGTGTGAAGTCCCGCATCGGGACGCCAGCCTCGATGAGCCGTAGCACCAGCTCGGCGCTCCCCACCTTCAGCAGCGTGGTGGTCTCGCTCATATTGGAGTCCCCGACAATGACGTGCAGCCGCCGGTATCGTTCGGGATCCGCGTGCGGCTCGTCGCGGGTGTTGATGATCGGTCGGCTGCGAGTGGTCGCCGACGACACACTCTCCCAGATGTGCTCAGCGCGCTGGCTGACGCTGTACTCCGCTCCGCGGGCAGTATGCAGCACCTTGCCCGCACCGCAGATCAACTGACGGGAAACCAGGAACGGCACCAGCACGTCGGTGATCTTGGAGAAGTCACCGATCCGCGAGATCAGATAGTTCTCGTGACAGCCGTAGGAGTTGCCATGGCTGTCGGTGTTGTTCTTGAACAGGTAGATGTCACCGGTAATGCCCTCGCTCGCCAGCCGATGCTCGGCGTCGACAATCAAGTCCTCCAGGATCCGCTCGCCGGCGCGATCGTGGTTGATGAGCTGGATGAGATCGTCGCACTCTGCCGTGGCGTACTCCGGATGCGATCCGACATCGAGGTAAATGCGGGATCCATTGCGGAGGAAGACATTGCTGCTACGTCCCCAGGTGACGACCCGGCGGAACAGATAGCGCGCCACTTCGTCCGGAGTCAACCGTCGCGTGCCGCCAGAGGTGCACGCGACGCCATACTCCGTCTCAAGTCCGAAGATTCTGCGGTCCACTGCCCTCCTCTGCCTGCGCGGTCAGTCCTCCCGCTTGGTCAGCCACCGGTGATGTCCAGCAACCCGCCGAGCTCCTCGCGGGTCAGGTCCCGGTACTCCCCGACTTTCAGGCTCCCGAGCCGAACCGGTCCGATTCCGATCCGCGACAATCGGCGGACCGGATGGCCAACCGCTTCCATCGTACGGCGCACAATGCGATTCCGACCCTCCTGAATCGTGATCTTGAGAAGCGTCTTGTCGCCGGCTGTGGACACGATCTTGACCGAGGTAGGCCGCACGGGTCCGTCCTCGAGCGTGATGCCGCGCCGCAACCGGCGGAGAGTCTGCTCGCCCACTAACCCGGCTACTTCGACAATGTAGGTCTTCGGTACCTGGTACGAGGGGTGCGCCAGTCGGTGGGCGAAGTCGCCGTCGTTGGTCAATATCAACAAGCCCTCGGTGTCGGTATCCAGCCGGCCTACGTGAAACAGCCGCTCGTTCTTGAGCGGGCGGGTTCCACCAGTGCTCGTCGTTCGGCGGTCGGCAGGCTCGGCCAGCAGATCGGCGACTGTGCGCCGGCCCGCTGGATCGTGCATTGTGGCGACTACGCCGCGAGGTTTGTTCAGCGCTAGGTATCGGTGCCGGCGCGGTGGCGGAATACGGGCGCCGTCGACACGGATGACGTCACGCTCGGGATCGACTCTTCTACCCTGCTCGACGACGATCTCGGAGTTGACTTCGACGCGTCCCTCGCTGATGAGGACCTCGCATGCCCGACGAGAGGCAATTCCAGCGGCAGCCAAAACCTTCTGGAGGCGTACGCCCTCGGCAGGCTCGGTCACTGGGGCGGCTGCTGAACCGGCTCAGCTTCCGGCTCAGCAGGTCCGGGATCGATGTGGCCTGAGCCCGTCACAGTCGCGGCCAGCTGGCCGAGCTCCGCCTCCAGCTCTTCCACTTCGGGCAGTTGTGGGGCAAGGGGCGGCAGATCCTCCAGCGTCTCCAGACCCATTCGTTCCAGGAAGTAGCTGGTGGTGCTAAACAGCACGGCGCCGGACTCCGGGTCATGACCGGCCTCCTCGATCAGCCCACGGGCTAGCAGAGTTCTCATCACGCCGTCCACATTGACTCCTCGCACGGCAGACACTCGGGCTCGAGAGATTGGCTGGGTGTATGCGACGACCGCCAGCGTCTCCAGGGCCGCCTGGGATAGCCTCGACTGCTGGCCTTCCACCACAGATCGGGTGATCAGGTCGGCATAGTCCTCACGGGTGTAGTACCGCCATCCACCACCGACCTGTCGGAGTTCGAAACCCCGTCCGGTCTCGGTGTAAAAAGCGACCAACTCAGTCAGCGTCTCTGCGACAACCGACTCAGGCACCCCCACCGCTTGCGCCAGCTCAAACTCGGTGACCGGTTCGGCAGCCAGCAGCAGCAGCGCTTCCAGAGCCCCCGCCACATTCACCGAGTTGTCACCGCCTCCGCCTGCTATGGACGGCTCAGGCGCTGACAGGTCCTCAACCTGATCGCTCATTCATCCATCTCGGGTGTGCCAGTGGTCTCGTCAAACTCATCAGATATCGCCCATTCACCATCATCGGCCCCAGTCCAACGGATGGTCAGCTCGCCGAGCGGCGTGAGCTGCTCGAACGCGACAGCGCCGTCGCGAAACAGCTCCAGCAGTGCGAGGAACCGGGCCACCGTGGTCAACATGTTGGAAGAGTCGTGGGTGAGTGCTCGAAAGGTCATGGCGCGCTGTTGCTGCAGCCGGGCAACCACGACCGTGGCCTGCTCCCGAACACTCACCACCGGCGCATGCAGGTGGGCCAGCGACAAGACACTGGCCCGCTTCGGTGCCATCGACTTCGCGGCCAGGTCGGCGAGCCGGGCGGGGCTGATTGAGATCGTCACCTCCGGCATCAGCCGGGCGAATCGTGGCTCCATCCCCACCTCGCGCGGAAACCGGCGCCCCTGCGCCAGGAGAGTCGCAGCGAAATAGCTGGCCACGCGCTGGAATGCGCGATACTGCAGCAGCCGCGCGAACAGCAGGTCCCGTGCTTCCAGCAAGGCCAGGTCTTCTGGATCCTCGACCTCACCGGAGGGGATCAGTCGAGCAGCCTTGAGGTCCAACAATGTCGCGGCCACCACCATGAATTGGCTCGTCTGATCCAGATCCCAGCTAGAGCCAGCAGCCTTGATGTGCCCAATGAATTCATCAGTTACTTGAGAGAGCGCAACCTCGGTGATATCCAACTTGTGCCGTGAGATCAGGTGCAGCAGCAGGTCGAAGGGGCCCTCAAAGTTGTCGAGATGAACCTCGAAACCTCCGCCTTCAGGCTTCCCGGCGGCGCGGTCGGGCAGCCCTGCTCCCTGTTCTACCTCCGCTGACAGACTGAGATTCACGACGTGGACAACCTGCGAACCAGCTCGGAGTCGTCGGCACTCGCCTCGAGATCGGCAAGCATCGCCGCGATCGCCTCACGAACAATCCGCTCGCGGTCGACGGCCATGCCGTACTGAGCCCGCACGGTCAATCTCGCCTGCTCCAGCGCCACCAATTCCTCAGCGCTCACGTAGACGGTGATCTTCTCCTCGTGGCGGATACGGCCGGAACCACGCCGCCCTGCCGGCTCTGTTGTCAGTTCCGACGCTGCAGCTAGCCCTACGCGACGCGGCATCGGGCCAGCACCTCACGAGCCAGGTTGCGGTAAGCCTCCGCTCCTGGCGATGTGGGGGCGTAGGTCGTGATCGGCTCCCCAGCCACGGTCGTCTCCGGGAATTTCACCGTGCGCCGAATGACGGTGTGAAAGACCTGCTCTCCGAAGGCCTCCACGACTCGCTCCAGCACCTCGCGACTGTGCAAGGTACGGGGGTCGTACATGGTGCCGAGGATTCCCAGGATCTCCAACTTCGGATTCAGCCGGTCCTGCACCTTGGCAATTGTGTCGGTCAGCAACGCGATGCCGCGTAGCGCAAAGAACTCGGTCTCCAGCGGCATGATGACTCGGTCGGCTGCTGTCAACGCGTTGATCGTCAGCAGTCCGAGTGATGGGGCGCAGTCGATGAGGATTACGTCGTAGCGGCTCCTCACCGACTCAAGCAGCCGAACCAAGGTCTGTTCCCGCGCCACTTCCGAGACCAGCTGAATCTCGGCCGCCGCCAGATCGATGTTGCTGGGCAGAATGTCCAGCCCGGGAACGTTGGTTTGATCGATCACGTCGTCGATCGAGGTGTCGCGACTCAGCAGCAAGTTGTAAATGCTTGCCGAGAGGGTGTGGGGATTGACCCCGAGGCCGACCGAAAGCGAACCCTGCGGATCGAAGTCCACCAGCAGCACCTGCCGGCCGAGTTCGGCCAGAGCAGCGCCGAGATTGATCGTCGTAGTGGTCTTTCCGACTCCGCCCTTCTGATTGCACATGGCGATGATCAGGGCTGGTCCGTGCTCGGTCAGCGGTGGGGGTGTCGGCAGGTCGGGCCAGGGTCGACCGGTGGGACCGATCAGCGGCTGGGGGTCGACCGACTGCGCAGCACCGTCCGGTGGTGCCGCCAAGACGAGATCCTCACCAACGTCGGTCCGCTGCTCGGACCTGAGCAGCGGCCACTCGAAGTCGGTGGTATCGAGATAGTGCTCGTCGGTCAGGTCGGCCACCACGCTAGGCGAGGATGCCACGACGGTGGGCGGAGCCTCGCCGCCCTCGTGGAGCTCCTGCACTCCTGCCTCCTCCTTGCCGGACGGCTCGACACCAGCTGGGTTGCGTCCCGCCGCGCCCAGTGCCGCCGAGCAGCAAGCAGCTTTGTCGACACGACACTAATACGCGCGGGGGTGGGAAGTGAGGAAGACTTCCCGTAAGTGGTCGATGGTTACCAGTGTGTAGATCTGCGTGGTGGTGACAGACGCGTGACCGAGCAGCTCCTGGACGACACGGACGTCTGCTCCACCATCCAGTAGATGGGTCGCATAGGAGTGGCGCAACGTATGCGGCGACACGTCGGCTGTGATGCCCGCCTTTTCAGCCACCGACCGCAGGACCGCCCAGGCGCTCTGCCTCGACAACCGGCCGCCACGGGTATTCAGGAACAGTGCCGGAATGCCGCGACCGGCGGCGGCGAGTGCCGGCCGGCCGCGTACCAGGTATGCATCAAGGGCCGCCCGTGCGTAGGAGCCCACGGGCACGATGCGTTCCTTGCCTCCTTTACCGAGAACCCGCAGTCCAGGTGCTGGCTTACCAATCCCCCGTACCAGGCGCTCGACATCGTCCACGTCGAGCGCGACTGCCTCGGAGATCCTTATCCCGGTGCCGTAGAGCAACTCCAACAGCGCTGCATCACGAATACCAACCTCGGTATCGGTCGCTGGGGCGGCGAGCATGGCCTGGACCTGCTCCAAGCTCAGGGCTTTCGGCAGCCGCCTCGGCGGTTTCGGCGGCCGGATGCTCCGTGCGGGATCCTCACCGGTTAGCCCTTCGGCACAAGCGAAACGATGCAGACTGCGTACGGCGATTATCGCCCGCGCGGCACTCGCACTCGCCAGCGGCGGCTCTATCCAACCGGTACCGTCTGGTGCCCCTACGCCCTCGCGCAGCTGCGCCAAGTAACTGCCGATCATCGCGCTGGTTATCTGGGACGGATCGGTGATGCCTTGGTCTGCGAGGTAGCCCACATAGCGGCGCAGGTCGCGACCATATGCCCCGACGGTGTGCCGGGACATGCCTCGCTCCACGGTCAGATGGTCGAGGTAGGTCTGGATGAGTCCCTGCATCGTGGGAGCGTCAGCCGAGGACGTCTACCAGCTCCTGGTGCTCTTGCCCATGCGCCTGGGCGACTGGACCGTTGATGATCGCGCCTTCGTGGGTGTTCAGTCCGAGTGCGAGCGCGGGGTCAGCCTTGAGCGCATCCTGCCAACCGTTGTTGGCGAGGCTCAGCGCGTACGGCAGCGTGACGTTGGTCAGCGCATATGTCGAGGTGTTGGGCACCGCGCCAGGCATATTGGCCACGCAGTAAAACACCGAGTTGTGTACCCGGAAGGTCGGCTCCGCATGTGTGGTGGGCCGGCTGTCCTCGAAGCAGCCACCTTGGTCGATGGCGATATCGACGAGCACGCTGCCCGGTCGCATTCGGGAGACCAGCTCATTGCTTATCAGGGTCGGCGCCTTGGCACCGGGCACCAGCACGGCGCCGATGACCAAATCTGCGTCCAACACAGCGCGCTCGATCTCGTACGCGTTGGAGGCGACGGTCTGCAGATGCCCCTGGTAGATCCGATCAGCCTCCCGCAGCTTGTCGATGTTGCGGTCCAGCAGCAGCACCTCGGCCTGCATGCCGAGCGCGATCGCCGCGGCGTTCATGCCCGACACACCGGCACCGATCACCACCACTTTTGCGGCATAGACGCCGGAGACACCGCCCATCAGGGTGCCCCGACCGCCGCCTTGCCGCATCAGGTGATAGGCCCCAACCTGGGGCGCCAGACGACCGGCTACCTCGCTCATCGGAGCCAGCAGCGGCAAGGTGCCATTGCTCAGCTGCACCGTCTCGTACGCGATGCCGGTGACCTTCTTGTCCAGCAGGGCTCGCGTGCAGTCGCGGCTGGCTGCCAGATGCAGGTAGGTGAACAGCACCTGGCCTGGCTGCATCCGGTCGTACTCGATCGGGATTGGCTCCTTGACCTTCAAGATCAGCTCCGCCTGCTGCCACACCTCGCCGGGGCTCGCAGCGATTTTGGCCCCGGCTGCTGCGAATTCGTCATCGGTGATTGATGAGCCGATGCCGGCGCCGGACTGGACGATCACCTCATGGCCGTACCTTGTGAACTCGTTCACCCCAGCTGGCGTGATGGCGACCCGATACTCATGGTTTTTGACCTCGCTGGGCACGCCGACTCTCATTGATCCTCCTGACGTGGGCATCAGCTTGATCATGCCACGCACCGATAGCGTGCCGCGGGTCAGCTGGGAGGGCGCCATTGACGACACCTTCCAAGCGATGGTGCGATCTGTTGATCCACCGCGAGCGGTCTGCCCGACCGTGAGGTGGCGGGCGGCGGCTGCCCAGAATCTCAACGAGCCGACTAGACTCCCTCGGTCGCGATCACCTCATGAGCAGGCCAAGCGGCGTTGGCGGGGCGAAGGCTCACGAAACCATCCCGCTGCCGCGCGGTCGAGGCGGCCAATACCCCCGAGACGACGGCCGGGTTATGCAAGCGGCCATCGAGGATCGCCTCGACGAGGTCGTCTAGAGATGCCCAGACAGTATCCATGTGTGCCTCCTCGCCCTCGAGTGTGAAACCGTCGGGAGGATCGACGGCCACCAGGTCGCGGGCGAGATAGATGCGCAATGATTCGCCGAGGATTCCTGGCGTGGTGAACAGATCCACGAGTACGGCCCAGCGTCGAGCTGCGAGTCCAACCTCCTCTGCCAGCTCACGCTGAATGGCCTTTAGGTAATCCTCGCCTGCAACATGGAGCAGTCCTGCTGGCGGCTCGATCAGGCGGTGGCGTACCGGATGCCGGTATTGCCGGACCAAAGCGACCCGGCCATGATCATCGAGCGCGATCACTCCAACCGCTCCCGGATGCTTCAGATATTCCCGCGCGATCAGGTGCCCGTCGGGCGTCCTCACCTGATCTTGGACATAAGTGGTGATCGTCCCCCGGGCCAGCACAGTCGAGGAGGCGACCGGCCAGGCGAGTGGCACGTCAGCCAGCTCGTCAAGGCCGAGAACGATCATCGATGGTCGTCGTCCACCGGCAGCCGCGTGGCCAGCTTGCGGTCCAGCGCCGCCTCGACCAGACCGACGAAGAGCGGATGCGGTCTGGTTGGCCGTGATTTGAGCTCTGGGTGCGCTTGAGTGGCGACGAAGTAGGGATGGATCTCGCTCGACAACTCGATGAACTCGACCAGCGTGGAGTCCGGCGAGGTACCGCTGATCACCAGGCCCGCATCCTCCAGCTGGTCGCGGTAAGCGTTGTTGACCTCATAACGATGCCGATGCCGCTCCTCGACATGTGCCTGACCGTAGCGCTTGGCGACGATCGAGCCCGGCAGCAGTTCGGCCGGATAGGAACCGAGGCGCATGGACCCGCCAAGGTCGCCGCCGCCTTCGACGATCGCGACCTGCTCGGCCATCGTGGCGATGACCGGATGCGGAGTATCAGGCGCGAACTCGCTGCTGTCGGCTCCGGCGAGGCCGGCCATGTGCCGAGCAACCTCAATCACCATGCACTGCAGGCCGAGACAGAGTCCCAAGATCGGGATTTGGTTCTCCCGGGCGTAGCGGATGGCGCCCACCTTGCCTTCCACGCCTCGGATCCCGAAGCCGCCTGGTATGACGACGCCGTCGACCTCGCTCAGTATCCGCGCCGCGCCCTCGCGAGTCTGGCAGTCGTCCGAGCCGACCCAGCGGATCGCGACCTTCGCATGGTTGGCGAAACCACCGGCGCGCAGCGCCTCGCAAACGGAGAGGTACGCATCAGGCAGGTCGACGTACTTGCCGACCAGCGCGATTGTCACTTCCTCCTTCGGGTGGTGCACCCGGTCGAGCAGGTCGTTCCAACGTGTCCAGTCCACGTCGCGGAACCGCAGGTCGAGCCGCCGCACCACGTAGGCGTCCAACCCTTCTGAATGCAGCACCTTAGGAATGTCGTAGATGCTCGGGGCATCGATCGCGGCCACCACGGCGGATTCGTCGACGTCACACATCAAAGAGATTTTGCGTTTCACTGATTCGGGAATGTCTCGGTCGGAACGGCACACCACGGCATCCGGCTGGATGCCGACCTGGCGTAGCGCAGCAACCGAGTGTTGCGTCGGTTTGGTTTTCAGCTCGCCGCTGGGACCGATGTAGGGCACCAGGGAAACGTGGAGGAAAAACACATTTTCCCGGCCGACGTCGTGCCGCACTTGACGTGCCGCCTCCAGGAATGGCAAAGACTCGATGTCGCCGACGGTGCCACCGATCTCGTGGATGACAACATCGATGTCCGGTCCTCCCATGGCCAACATCGACTCTTTGATCTCGTTGGTGATGTGAGGAATGACCTGCACCGTGTCACCGAGATAGTCACCCCGCCGCTCCTTGGCGATCACTGAGGAGTAGACCTTGCCGGTGGTGATGTTGGCGTCGCCAGAAAGGTTGACATTCAGGAAACGCTCGTAGTGACCAACATCGAGGTCGGTCTCCGCGCCATCGTCGGTGACGAACACCTCGCCGTGCTGGAAGGGGTTCATCGTTCCGGGATCGACATTGAGATACGGGTCCAGCTTCTGCATGGAGACGCTCAGTCCGCGAGCGACCAGCAGGTTGCCGAGGCTGGAAGCCGTGAGCCCCTTGCCGAGTGAAGAGGCGACACCCCCGGTCACAAACAGATGCTTGGTGAATTTCTCGCGGTACCCCACGGGCCTCCAGCTTACGTCGTGGGCGGCTAACGCACGGTGAACCCGCCGGAGTCGTCCCAGAAGCCTTTATAACGTCGGTGTCGAGTGAGGTCCGCATACGCCTTGACCAGGTTGTCGACAACAGCGTCTTCGTCGGGCCAGGTGGCTGCCTGATGCAGGCCCGCCTCTCTGAGACGGCGCCGCCGATCGGCGTTGTCGGCAAGCGCAATGACCTGGCGCGCTGCCTCTTCGACATCGCCGGGCGGGACTAGCACTGCTGCCGACCCGACTAGCTCATCGATCCCACCCACCCGCGTGCTGACCAGCGGCACGCCAGCCAGCAGAGCCTCCTGTGCGACCAACGCGCGGGCTTCCCAAGTGGAGGTCAGCAGCGCGAGGTCAGCGGCCGGAAGCAACGAACCGATGTCATCGCTTCGCCCCAGCAAGGACACTTGCAGACGCTCGTCGGTGATGCGGCGCTGTAGCGCATCCTGCTCCGGGCCATCGCCGACAACGACAAACCGTAGATCGCGCCTGTCGCGTACCGCCGCGGCAATGTCGAGCACCATTCCCAGGTTTTTCTGGGGCGCCAAGCGGCCGACCGTGAGTACCACGGTGTCCTGTGCGCAGGCACCAAGAGCCCGTCGCTGCTCGTCGCGGCTGATTCTGGCGGACGGTAGCGCCGGTGCAGCGATCGGGGACAGCCGCGCATTCTTAGCCCCGAGGCGTTGCGCCTGAGCAACAAGATCGCGGCTGGCACCAAGTGTCAAATCCGCCCCCATTGCCACCGCTCGTTGCATCTGGCGTGCCGCTGCCGGCGCGAGTCCATCGCCCAAGACAGCGTTATGCCACGTCACCACCAGGGGTACGCGGAACATCCAAGCGATCGGGATCCCCAACCAACCCGCCTTCAGCCCGTGCGCATGCACCAGATCGGCGCCAATAAACCGGCGCTGGCTGGTGAGCGGCCAAACATCAAAGCCAAGCTCTGTGAAACGCTGGGCCTCGGCCGTGGCCTTGGGGCAGAACACCCGGATCTGGTGACCGCGCTGCTCCAGCCGTGGGGTGATGCTCGCTACGTGACGCCCGATGCCGCCGGTACTGGCCGTCAGCAGCTGCGCAACCTTCACGGGGAACCCACCTCTGCCGACGACGTACGCCGGCGCAGCGCCCACATCTGGGCCAGCAGTGAGGGTGCCAGAAGTCGCAACATCGCTGTGAACACTAAGACACAGAGCACCGCCAAGGTGCAGGCGCCCAGCACCGCTGCAACAATGCCGACCTCCGCCAGAAGCTGAGAGCCGGCCGCCCCCACGCTGGCCGCCAGCACAGCAGCCGCCAGGCCTACCAACATCGGTCTTGCCAGCCCGACGCCTTCCATCCCAGAGTGCCGCAGCAGCACCCATCCCGCCACCGCACCGACGACCATTCCCAGCGACACGCTGCCTGCCAGCGCCGGCACCAGCCAGGCGGCCGGAACCAACGGGCGCAACACAGCCACGCTGACGATCACCGCAGCCCAAGCGCTCGCATTCGCGATGCCGGATGCCTTGCCCATATGTTGGGCGAGCAAAGTGCGTGACGCTAGTCCGAGCAGCGTGAACCCGACAACGGCGGGCGCAAACGCCACAATCGGCCAAGCCAGCGCATCCGTGCGTCCTGAGCCGGGACCAAGTACGAACACACGGGCTACCGGGACGGCGGTCGCCACCAACAAGGCAGCGCCGAGCCATGCCATGAGGACGGTTGCTGGGCCAGTTTCGGCGAGCACCTGGCCGACGTCTGCCCGCCCCTGTTCGGCAGCGGCGGCGAGCCGCGGGAAAGTCAGCTGCAGCAGTGGTGCAGCCAGCACGGCGTAGGGCAGCAAGTAGATGGCGTTTGCCCAGGTGAACCGGGTCAAAGCACCTTGATCACCGGTCTGCTGCGCCGACCAGTTGATCAACAACACACTGAGCTGTTGCAACACCAGGCCGACGATCCCTGCCGCAGCGGTCGTCACAATTACCGGGCGGTCACCTTCGGCAAAACGCAGCCGCGGCCTGAGCCGCAGCCCGATCCGGCCAAGTGGCACCAGTGTGCAGGCAGCCAGCACGAGCACACCCAATGTCGTGCCCCATCCCAGAGCGGCGAGAGCCTGGCTGGTCAGGTGCGTCGGCTCGTCGTTCGCTGACGGAGCCGCAAGGGCGGCGTAGCTGAGGTAGGCGATGATCACAACCACGCTGGAGAGCAGCGGTGCCCCCGCGGCGGCGAGAAACCGATGATGAGCCTGGAGTATGCCCGCGCTGACCACCGCCAAGCCGTACAGCCAAACCTGCGGCGCGAACATAACGACGAGCGCGGCCAGGGCGTCTGCACTGCCCGCGCAGTCCGCCTTGGCGAAGGCGGCAGCGAACAGCCGCGCGCCGGCAAGCACTGCAAGTCCGGCGGGCGTCAGCACCAACAGGGTCCAGGTCATCAGCGCTGACGCGGTGCGGGTAGCGTCAGGCCTCCGCCCCGCGCCGACATGGCGTGCCACGACAGGCACCACGACACCGGCGAGGACGCCGCCGGCGACAATCTCGAAGAGCACATTGGGCAAGCTGTTGGCGGCGTTGTACGTGTCGCCAAGGCAGGTGTCTCCAACAGTCTTCGAAAAGACCAATGACCGGCCGAAGCCGACGAGGCGTGCTGCGAGAGTGAGACCCGCCACGCCCGCGGCGACTGAAGCGAGACCGGCTCTCACGCGGGAGATTGTCTCTGCTCACGCGGCGTGGACAGTGCCGTAGCAGCGCGTCCAAGCTGATCCAGGCGGCGCAGCAGTGGCGTGCGTTCGATCACGTCGGTGAAGCTCACTCGCTCGCTGGCCACGTTGAGCGCCGCCACGGCGCCGAATGCGAGGAGCCGGAACGGCCGCGGTAAGGACTGAGCAGCGGCAGTGGCGACCGCAGCACCAAGCGCGTTGGCGCCGCAGTCACCAAGCATGGATCGCGCTGCCAGATCGGTCGGCAGGCTGCCCGCCGCAGCGCCGACCGCCGGCGCGGCACCGTAACTGAACACGCCGGCGCCCAGCAGGATGATCGCCTTGGCTGCTCGACCGGGTCGCAGGTCGAGCAGATTGGTGAGATTGGCTGTCGCCGCAATGAGTGCTGTGTCGAGTATGCCGTCCAGGGCCCGGCATACCGGCTTCTGACAACTAGGGTTCGTGCGATGGATGAGGGTGGCAGCGGCTGCTGCGCTGAGGCCGACCCCCAGGACCTTGACCATCCCAGTGGTCAGCTCACCGGAACGCAACGCGCGAAGGTGTCCGCGGAAACCCTTCGCCTGGGTCGTTCCGAAGAGGTCGTCGTATGCCCCCACGGCGCCAGATCCGGCGCCAGCCACAGCTACCGCCAAGCTCCGGCGACCCGACTTGTCCAGCAGCCGGTAGATGCCAGTACCGACAAGCAGCGCGCCGACCGCGATCGGACCCTCTGCGAGGGTGACCCTCATCCCTGCATGGTTGGTCCGGATCCAACGCGATGCCGATTTGGTGCTGTTGGGAGCCTGACCGGCGTTGCTTGGCAGTGCCTGGGTCGCTCGCCGATTGGCGCCTGCCGCCACCAAGGCCGCGGCACACCCCGAGGCCACGGAGGCCAGCAGCCGACGCATCACTAGCGCACCGGCAGCTCTGGCAGCGGCGCGTCGGCCCTCGTCAGTGCACCGTAGTGCTGACTTGGACGGCCGAGCAGTCGCTCCTTGCCAGCTAGTACGACGGTGGTCACGCCGCTGCTGAGATCGGCCACATCCACAGTGCTGAGGCTATCCACCGCGGTCGGATCCGTCCGGGCCGCCAGCACATCAGTGCCCTCGATGTCTTCGCTGTTCGGGCCAGCCAGGACTACTCCGCCCCGCGTGGTCAGCCCGACCTGAAACTGCACGTGTGCAGTGAGCTGTTCTGGGGTCGGTCGCGGATCGGATGCCGGACCAGTGACCACAATTATCAGCTGCGCTTGAGCTGGCGATCTCCCGCTGATCGTCACCAAGCCCCGGCTTTCCAGCGACTCCCCCAGGGCCAGCGCGAGTGGGTCGCGATCTTCCATCTCCTTCGACCCAATTGATCTTCCAAGAGCGACACCAAGCCTGGTCGCAGCAGACATATTGTCGTTGAGCCCAAGCGGGCCGAAGTAGTCAGCCAATGCATCGGTGATGTCTTCTGCCTTTCCGGCGTCGAAGGCTTCGGCGTTGACATCGACTTCGCGTACCACGGTGCCACCAGCTCCCACGACAGCAGTCGAAATGAACTGCACCACCTCGTCGGGAGCTTCCGGCATGGCGACGATAGCGACCCGTTCCCCGTTCAATACCCCCGCAGTCACGGCCTCGCCGACCTGTTCGTCGTAGGCGTTGCGGTACTCGTCGAGTGCCTTGCGGCGATCCAGTTCCGCACGCAGATCCGTTACCTGCTTACGATCCTGCGCTGCCTGCTGCAGCAGTCCCTGATCGACCGACGGGCTCAGTGAAACACCAACTGCGATGCCTACGGACAAAGCAATGAAGACCGCCATCAACGACACGATGTGGTAGCGGAAATTGATCAAGTGATGAGTTCCTTTATCCAGTAGAGCAGGTCGCGGATCCGCGCGACGATGACGTTGCCGAATGCCCAGCCCACGTCGGTGAACAGCAGCGCTGTGAGAAGCGCCAGGATGCCGGACAGTACGAACAGCATCAGGTGCCAGGTCTTGATCTGGCTGCGGTAGATCCGAGACACGCCCTTCGCGTCAACCAGCTTGGGGCCAACGCGAAGACGGGTCAGGAAGGTAGAGGCCATCCCGGCTCGTCCCTTGTCCAGGAATTCCACAAGCGAGGCATGGGTGCCCACAGCGACGATCAAGCTGGCTCCCTTGGAGTCAGCCAGCAGCATGGCAGCGTCCTCGCTGGTGCCGAGTGCAGGAAATACCACCGCCTGGAGCCCGAGTTTCTCGATCCGCTCGAGCCCGGGTGCGCGTCCGTCATGGTAGGCATGCACCACCAGCTCCGCGCCGCACCGCAAGGTCTCGTCAGAACATGAATCCATGTCGCCGATGATCATGTCGGGCCTGTAACCGGCCTCGATCAGCGCATCGGCTCCCCCGTCAACCCCCATCAGCAGAGGTCGGTACTCCGAGATATAGGGCCGTAGCGCAGCCAGATCACCGCGATAGTCGTAGCCGCGGACCACGATCAACACGTGCCGACCTGTTATCTCGGTAGCCACGTCAGGCACGCCGACACCCTCGAGCAGCAGCTCTTTCTCCACTCGCAGGTAGGTCATCGTGTTTTCGGCAAACGCCTCGATCTGATCCGAAAGACCAGTCCGCGCATACTCGAGATGGTGCTCGAGGATTTCGGTGGTGTAGAGGGTGCCTTCCGCGATCACTGTGCCGGTCGAGTTGACCAGGTTGCCGCCATCGAGCGTCAGCAGCTCGCCTTCGTGAACGCGGGTAAAGATGTGGTCGCCAGCATTGTCAATGAGGGGAATCCCGGCCTCCAGCAGAATCCCGGGCCCCAGGTTGGGATAGCGACCTGAGACTGAGGACACCGCATTCACCACGGCCGCAGCCCCAGTCTCGACGAGCGCCTCGGCGCTGACTCGATCCAGGTCGCTGTGATGGATGATCGCGATCTCGCCAGCGCGCAGCCGCTTGGTTAGGTTCTTGGTACGCCGATCGAGCCGGGCAACACCGCTGATCTGGGAAGGTGTTCCGCGTTTGCGCAGCAGAGTGGGAAGTCGCATCTCGGGGTCAATACTTCCACCCGTGCAGCGTTGGCGAGCTGCGAGCGTGGAAACGCTATATGCCGCCGTCGCGTCGGAGCCGGTAACCGAGTCCTCGCACGGTCTCCAGCGACCGTATGCCAAACGGGCGGTCGATCTTTTCTCGGAGGTAGCGAACGTAGACCTCGATCACGTTGGATCGATAGTTGTGCCCGATGTTCCAAGCCGCATCCAGCAGCTGGTGGTGACTGAGCACCTCTCCCGGGCTTCGCATGAAGGCCTCGAGCAGGGCAAGCTCCTGACTCGACAGCCGAATCTCCCGCTCACTTCGCCAGACTCGCCGCGCCGCCGGGTCGAGTCGCAGCGAGCCAACCCTGATCATTACCGGCCGGTCATCCGTCGCGACGCGCGAGGACACGCAGCCGCCATCCGAACTTCATCGTCAAGTACAAGCACCCGCATACCGGGACGTTATGCAGCCTCACGTGAGAGCTTTATGAGATTGCGCCCCGACTTAGAGACGGTCGGGTAGAGGCAGCAAGCTCTACCAGTTCGCTGGCGTGGGCCACGGCAGACTCCGTCGTCTCCAGGCCGGCCATCATCCGGGCAAGCTCCACAGCGCGGTCCTCCTCAGCGACCAACACAACTCCGCTGGTCGTGACCTGACCGTCGTCCGCCTTCACCACCACATAGTGCCGATCCGCGAAGGCGGCGACCTGCGCCAGATGGGTGACCACAACGACTTGGGCGTGCTGGGACAGCCTGGCGAGGCGACGGCCGACCTCTACCGCAACCTTGCCGCCAACACCCGCGTCGATCTCGTCGAAGACCAAGGTGACGGCTTCGCGACCGGCCGCAAGCACGACCTCCAAGGCCAGCCGGACTCGGGATAACTCGCCACCCGACGCCACTCGGCCCAGACTCCGCAGTTCGCTACCCGGATTGGCGGCAAACACCAGATCCACCCGGTCGGCGCCCCAAGGGCCGTGGTCAGCACTGCTTACCTCGAAGCTGAGCTGCGCGTGCGGCATGGCCAGTGCGGCAAGCTCGACGCGGATCAACTCACTGAATCTGGCTGCCGCCTCACGTCTGGCCACACTGATCTGAGCTGCAAGTGCGGTTAACTCAGTCCGCAGCTCCTCGAGTCGGGCGGTCAAGGTCCCGATCCGCTCATCGCTCTGGCCGAGTTGGGTGAGCCGTACCGCGGAGTCCGCGGCCCACTGCAGGACCTCGTCACATGTGCTGCCGTACTTCCGGGTCAGCGTGCTGAGCTGAGCTCGGCGCTCAGCGATTTGTTCCAGCCGGCCAGGTTGGCTGTCCAAGCCGTCCAGATAGCGCGCCAAGTCCGCGGTCAGATCGGTGAGTTGATAGCTCGCCTCAGCCAGCCGATCACCCAGCTGGGTCGCCGCCGGATCTCCAGAGACTGCGGGCTCGAACGCCTTGCGGGCCGTGTAGAGCATCGCCAGCGCGCCGCCGGCCTCATCGTCGGGGCCGGCAAGAGCGTGTACCGCCGATTGCGCCGATTCCCGCAAGCCGTCTGCGGACTGCAGCCGCGCAGCCTCTGCCGCCAGCGCAACATCCTCACCTCCGGCCGGGCTGATTCGCTCGATCTCTTCC
>JBKOUS010000126.1:0-13257 GCA_046723505.1 Actinomycetota bacterium | reverse complement strand
TCGGCCTACCGCGCCGCGGCTGGTTGGCCGGAGGCGCCGCGGCCGGTGACGTCTCACGATCTGCTTCCGGAGCGGGCGCTGTCAGGCGACGGTCATGCTCGCCGCGCGCTGGCCCACGACATCTACGAGCCGTTGCAAGTGGCTGGCGGAGGTTTGCTTGAGACGCTGGTCACCTTCTTGGACCAGGGCCTCTCGGTAGAAGCCGCGGCGCGTGCATTGTTCGTCCACGCCAACACTGTGCGCTACAGACTGCGCCGAATCCACGAGGTCACCGGCTACAGCCCTACCGACCCACGCGATGCGTACGCGCTACGGCTGGCGATCACCCTCGGCCGGCTCTTCGCCCGTTCCCGCCCGGAGGAACCAGCACCTACCGGGCGATGAGCACCAAGGAACGATCGGGATGAAGCAACGCTGTGGGGAAAACAAAAACTTGTAGGGAAGTGACAATTCGGCGTCCGAAGATTCGTGCCGACCCGATACGGCCTTTTCGTCGGGACCAAGAAATAGTACAGATGTGCTTGCGATTGTGGCGCCTGGTCAGGGAGCGCAGACACCGGGCTTCCTCGGTCCGTGGCTGGACGAGCCCTCATTCTCTGACCGGCTCAACTGGCTCTCGGCAGTGTCAGGCCTCGATCTGAGGCATTACGGCACCGACGCCGACGCCGAAACCATCCGAGACACCGCGATTGCCCAACCACTCCTGGTCGCGGCCGGCCTCCTGGCCGCCCTGGAACTGTTTCCGCATCCGGCGGACGGCTACCCGCTTGTCGGTGTCGTTGCGGGTCACTCGGTCGGTGAAATCACCGCGGCAGCAGGTGTCGGCGTGCTGTCTGCAGAGCAGGCGATGGTCTTGGTACGCGAGCGTGGCCGTGCCATGGCGGAGGCTAGCGCAGCTACCCCAACCTCCATGACGGCCGTCATCGGCGGTGACCCTGAGGATGTGCTCGGCAGGCTCGCCGCCCATGGCCTGACGGCTGCCAACAACAACGGCACCGGCCAGATCGTCGCTGCCGGCACAAAGGATCAGCTGTCCGCTCTGGCCGCCGATCCTCCAGCCCGCGCCAGGCTCATCGAGCTCAGCGTTGCGGGAGCGTTCCATACCGTGCACATGGAGCCGGCAGTCGCCCGGCTCGAGGCTCTGGCCCGGTCCATCTCCACCCACGACCCTCGCACCCGCCTGCTGTCGAATACCGATGGCCAGGTCGTGCACGATGGGCGCGAGGTACTCCGGCGGTTGGTGGGCCAAGTGGCAGCGCCAGTCCGCTGGGACCTTTGCATGACAGCGATGAGCGATCTGGGCGTCACTGGCCTGCTGGAGATGCCGCCGGCAGGCACCCTGACCGGCATCGCGAGGCGGAATCTCAAGGGCGTGGAGCTCTTCGCTCTCAACACTCCGGATCAGCTGGAAGAGGCGATCGAGTTCGTTCAGAAGCACGGCGCTGCAGCAGCAGCGTCCCCGATTGCGGGCAGTCCCACCTGGCGCCTGATCGTCTCCCCCGGCAAAGGCCAGTTCGTACGCACCGAGGACATCGAGGCTGAGACGATCCTGCCAACCCACAGCACCGTCGGGATGGTCAAGAACCTCCGTGACGAAATGCCGGTGAGCGCGCCACACGGTGGCATTGTCGTCGAGTGGCTTGTCGAGGATGGGGATCCCGTCTCCCCTGGTCAGCCACTGCTTCGACTGCACCCGACTGTCGAATCCGCAGACGCAACCGAGGTCACCCGATGATGCTCAAAGTCACACTCGGAGCGAAGTACTCCGCCATCCTCGGACTAGGTGGCTATCGGCCCCGTCGGGTTGTCGACAATGCTGAGATCTGCACGATGATCGACTCCTCCGACGAGTGGATCCGTACCCGATCGGGCATCATCGAGCGCCGCTGGGCTTCCGATGACGAGACCATCCAGATGATGTCGGTCGCGGCCGCGCGCAAGGCGCTGGACCGTGCTGGCATCGAAGCCGGCCAGATCGACACGGTCATCGTCTCAACGGTTACCCACCTCTACCAAACACCCGCAGTCGCCACCACGATCGCCAGCGAACTTGGAGCAAAAAGCGCCGCTGCCTTCGACATCTCGGCGGCCTGCGCTGGGTTCTGCTACGCCGCCGCGATGGCCGACTCGTTTATCCGTAGTGGCGCCTCGAAGTACGCGTTGATCATCGGCGTTGAGCGGCTCACCGACATGACCAACCGGTCCGACCGATCCACCGCCTTCCTGTTTGCCGACGGTGCTGGTGCTGCGGTGATCGGCCCCAGTGAGTTCGCTGGCATCGGACCTGTGGTCTGGGGGTCTGATGGCGATCAAGCGCCGCTGATTCATCAGACACAGCCGTGGGACGCTGCACTGGCCTGGGACACGGAGTCGTACCAATCCACCGAAGGCGAGTCCAGTTGGCCGACGCTGAAGATGGAAGGCAATCCCGTCTTCAAGTGGGCGTCCTACACGATGGCGAAGACCGCCGCGGAGGCGCTCGACGCCGCCGGCGTACATCCCGAGGACTTGGACGTCTTCGCGCCGCATCAGGCGAACATGCGGATCACCGACGCGATGTTCCGTGCCCTCAAACTGCCAAGCCGGGTCGTCGTCGCACGCGACATCGCCCGACAGGGCAATACCTCCGCCGCATCGATTCCGCTGGCCATCGAGGCTTTGCTGGAGTCCGGCGAGGCTCAAAGCGGGCAGACGTGCCTGATCATCGGCTTCGGCGCCGGCCTAGTCTACGCCGGTCAGGTGATCATTCTGCCCTGAAATCTGGACGCAGGAACCATTCCAACCAACACTGAAGGAGCACTGTTGATGCCCACCACCGAGGAAGTCCGCGCAGATCTAGCTGAGATCGTCAATGAGGTCGCCGGCGTCCCAGCCGACGACGTCCAGCTGGACAAGTCGTTCACCGATGATCTGGATGTGGACTCGCTGTCGATGGTCGAGATCATCTATGCCGCCGAAGAGAAGTTCGGCGTCAGCATTCCCGATGAAGAGGCCAAGAACCTCAAAACGGTAGGCGACGCCGTCGCCTACATCGAGCGTGCCGCCGCCTGATCCCCCGCCGCTGATCGTGTCGGGGCCATTCAGATCAAGGACGGCCCCGAGACCAGCACAAACCACTTGACACGCTTCGCAGGAGTCATGCCATGTCAGCCATCCGCGTTGTCGTCACCGGCCTGGGAGCCACTACTCCGCTCGGAGGCGATGTCCCCAGCACCTGGGACGGCTTGTTGGCCGGCAAGTCCGGCGTACGCAAGATCGAGGCCGACTGGGCCGCTGATCTGCCGGTCCAGATCGCCGCGCAGGCCGCCGTCGATCCTGCGGAGATCTTGGAACGCGTCGAGGCCCGCCGACTCGACCGCTCCGCACAATTGGCCGTGGTCGCCGCATTGGAGGCGTGGCAGGACGCGGGGTACGGGCTCCGAGAGCACAACCCCGTCGACCGGGAGCGCCTCGGTGTAGCCATCGCCACAGGTATCGGCGGGATGATAACCCTGCTTTCGAACTGGGACATCCAGAAAGAAAAAGGCGCTCGCCGAGTCAGCCCGTTGGCCATCCCGATGCTGATGGCCAACGCCTCCGCAGCTAACGTCAGTCTGCGGCTCGGAGCCCGAGCTGGGGTACACACCCCCGTGTCGGCCTGCGCATCAAGCAATGAGTCGATCTCGCTCGGACTGGACATGCTGCGGCTGGGGCGGGCCGATGTTGCTGTCGTAGGAGGTACCGAGGGCGTCATCCACCCATTGCCAATCGCCAGCTTCGCTCAGATGCAGGCCATGAGCCGGCGCAACGACGAACCCGAGCGGGCATCGCGGCCATGGGATGTCGACCGGGACGGCTTCGTGCTCGCCGAGGGCGCAGCCGTGTTTGTCATCGAGACGCTGGAGCACGCCCAGACGCGTGGTGCACGTATCTACGGCGAGCTCGCCGGAGCTGGCATTACCGCTGATGCGCACGACATGGTCCAGCCGGACCCCAGCGGTGCAAGTCAGGCCTTGGCCATGACCAAGGCACTTCGCGAGTCCGACCTTGCTCCCGGCGACATCGTGCACGTCAACGCGCACGCCACCTCCACCCCACAAGGGGATGTCACCGAGGCGGGGTCAATTCGCCAATCACTGGGTGAACACACCGAGGCGATCGTCACCGCTACCAAGTCGATGACCGGCCACCTGCTTGGTGGAGCCGGAGCGCTGGAGTCGCTCGCCACCCTGCTCGCTCTGTATCACCGTAAGGTCCCGCCCACCATCAACCTGGACAACCCAGAACCTGATCTTGGTATCGACATCGCCACTAAGGTACGTGACCTGCCAAGCGGTGATCTGGCGGCGATCAACAACTCGTTCGGCTTCGGCGGTCACAACGTCGCCGTCGCCTTCACCAACGCCTACGCCACAGGAGGCTTGAGATGACCACCACCGCACCCGCTCCGCAGGCCACTGGAGCCCCTGCTGCCGCTGCCCCCAAAAAGATCAAGCTTCCTCGAGAGCAGGATCCGCGCAATCCGAACCGCCGGCTGCGGGCCCTGTTGGATGCCGGTTCGGTCGAGTTGATCACTCCCGATGACGACTCTGGAATGCTGGCCGCGACCGGCGCGATCAACGGGTGCCCAGTCGTTGCCTTCTGCTCGGATGCCACTGTGATGGGCGGCGCGATGGGTGTGGACGGCTGCGATGTGGTGGTGCGGGCCTACGAGCACGCGATGCACGACCGGGTGCCGATTCTGGGCATTTGGCACTCCGGCGGGGCCCGTCTAGCCGAGGGTGTGTCGTCCCTGCACGGGGTCGGTCGGATCTTCCACGCGATGACCCAGGCCTCCGGAAACATCCCGCAGATCTCCATCGTGTTGGGCTTCGCAGCCGGCGGCGCGGCTTACGGGCCGGCGCTGACTGACCTGGTGATCTTGGCTCCGGAGGGTCGAATCTTCGTCACCGGCCCCGATGTTGTGCGCTCGGTCACCGGTGAGGATGTCGACATGCTGCGGCTCGGCGGACCCGACACGCACGGGCGCCGATCAGGTGTCGTACACGTAGTCGCCGACGACGAGTCGCATGCGTTAGAACAGGGCCGAGCACTGGCGACTCTGCTGGCTAGCCAAGGCCTGACCGCCAGGCAGGTCGCCGATGTTGATCTTGCCGCACTGCTGCCTGAGTCGCCCAGACGAGCCTACGACGTTCACCCACTGATCAATGGCCTGCTAGATCAGGGCCCGACGGTCGAGCTGCACGCCCGCTGGGCTCCCAACATCACCATTGCCCTCGGGCGGCTTGGCGGGCGGACGGTCGGCGTCATCGCGAACAACCCGCTCCGACTGGGAGGCTGCCTGGATTCGCTCAGCGCGGAGAAGGCAGCTCGGTTCGTCCGGATGTGCGACACGTTCGGGGTGCCGCTTGTCGTGATAGTGGACGTACCCGGTTACCTGCCAGGCGTTGGCCAGGAGTGGGACGGGGTGGTACGTCGGGGCGCGAAGCTTTTGCATGCCTTTGGCGAAGCAGTGGTGCCGCGGGTGACGCTGGTGACCCGCAAGGCGTACGGCGGCGCCTACATCGCTATGAACGCGCGCTCACTCGGCGCCACCCGAGTCTTCGCCTGGCCGGGAGCCGAGGTGGCTGTGATGGGCCCGATTGCCGCCGTTCGCATTCTGCACCGGCGCAAGCTGGCCGAGGTCGCCGACGATCTACGTCCGCAACTGGAGGCCGAGCTAGCCGCCGAGCATGACCGCATCGCCGGAGGCGTGGCGAAGGCAGTCGAGATCGGGGTTGTGGACGAGATCGTCGCCCCTGATGCAACTCGATCGGCCCTGGCAGCCGCGATCCGTGACGCGGACACCGGCCAAAGAGGCACCCACACGAACATCCCCCTTTAACGCCGCCTTGTCGGCGTTGCTGAGGAGGTTAGACGACGTCGTGCAACCAGCGGACCGGTGCGCCGTCGCCGGCGTAGCGGAAGGGCTCGAGCTCTTCGTCCCAGGCGCTTCCAAGCAGATCGTGCAGAGTGGCGGTGAGGTCCTTGCCTCCGAGCGCGGAGAGCGCCATCGCGTGCTTGATCCGATCTTCAGGAATCATGATGTCTCCATGGATCCCGGTGATCGCGTGGAACATGCCCAGCGCCGGAGTGTAGGAGTAGCGCTCACCCTCAGTGCCTGAAGTGGCCTCCTCGGTGACTTCGAAACGAACCCGCTGCCAACCTTTGAGGGCGCTCGCCAGTCGCGCCGCTGTTCCACAAGGGCCGGCCCAGGAGTACTCGGTCCGATAGCAGGCACGCTCGATTGGCTGAACGATCCAGTCGACGCGCACGGGCATACCAAAAACACCGCCGACCGCCCACTCGATGTGCGGGCACAGTGCTGACGGCGCGGAGTGGACGTACAAAACCCCACGGGTCGTACTCATGGCCAGATCCTCCAAGTGCGAGACCAAAGGCAACCTGAGGGCTGCCTTCCCCAACAGCCTCAGGCCGGTCACGCGGGGCGGACCTGGTGTGCTCCCTATCTTGCACCATGCGCCACAGTTGTACCAAGAGGTGGGCAGCGACGCGCGCCCCTTTTCGCTTCGCCGCGAGCGGCCCCTTGCTTCGCCGCTCGCGCATCGCGCCGGGAAGCCGACGTCGTCGTCGCTCGTCGCGAACGACGGTCTCGAATTGCCCGCTCCGCTTGCGGTGCATGTTCGCACATCCCTCCTCCGATCGCCGGCGCGCGATAGCCGACGCTCGCAGCGACGTGACCTCATACCCTCATACATTGAGCCTGTGACGATTGCGCCGTACGGATCCTGGGTGTCGCCTATTTCAGTCGACCAGCTGACGGCTTCGTCAATCGGACTCTCCGCGGTGCAGATCGATGGGCGGCATGTCTACTGGCTGGAGTCCCGTGCCGCCGAAGGGGGCCGGGCAAGCCTCTGGCGGCGGCTCATTACCGGTGGCGAGCCCGTCGAGGTCACCCCAGCTCCGGCCTACGTACGCGACAGAGTGCACGAGTATGGCGGCGGCGAATACCACGTCTCGGGTGGCACGGTGGTCTATTCGGAGTTCAGCGATGGTCGCCTGTACGCAGTTCGAGGCGCTGCTGGACCCCAGCCGATCACGCCTGAGGGTGCCTTCCGATTCGGCGACATTCGAGTCCATCCCGACCGGGGACTGGTAATTGCCGTACGCGAGGACCATTCGGGTGGCGGCGAACCGGTGAACACCATCGTGGCTCTTGATCTTGATGGTCCGAACCCCGACGGGGGTGCGGTACTGTGCGCCGGCGCCGATTTCTACTCCACGCCTGAGCTTTCTGCCAGTGGGCGATTGGCCTGGACTCAATGGAACCATCCGAACATGCCGTGGGACTCCACCACGATCATGGTCGGCAAATTGAGCGGCTCCGCGATCATGGACAGTCAACCAGTGGCAGGCAGTCCCAGCGAGTCCGCACTGCAGCCTCGCTGGCTGGATGAGAAGCTGATCTTCGCTTCTGATCGTACAAACTGGTGGAACCTCTACCTGTGGAACGAGGACGGTGTAAGGCCGCTCTGTCCAACAGAGGCAGAATTCTGCGAACCACAGTGGGCACTTGGCCAGCGGCCATACGCGATCGTCGATCATGATCATCTGCTGTGCAGCATCAACCGCAGCGGTGACCAGAGCATCGCCGTACTCAGACTTTCAGACGGCGGGCTCCAGCAGTTGACGTCCTCTGGTACGGCCGCTATCTCGTTGGCCGTCTCCGGCCGCACCGCGGCCGCTGTGCTCAACTCGCCGGACAGGCCGGCGGCGCTGACCCTCCTTGACCTCGATCAGAGCAACTGGACGGTCGTAAGGTCCTCCTCCGCGATGATCATGGATCCAGCCTCGATATCGACGGCCCGACCGGTCAGCTGGACTGGTGAGTGCGGCATGGTCCACGGCTTCTTCTACCCGCCCCGTAACGCCGACTGGGGCGCACCGGCCAACACCCTGCCCCCCCTGCTCACGCTGCCCCATGGCGGTCCGACCAGCTTCGCTGGAGCTGATTTCAAGATCGCGTATCAATTCTGGACGTCTCGCGGCTTTGCCATTCTCGATGTCAACTACAGCGGCAGCACCGGTTTTGGCCGTGCATACCGAGACCGGCTGAAGGGACACTGGGGAGTCGTTGACGTGCAGGACTGCATCGCCGGTGCGGTCTCGATGGGAACTCAGCGGCTCGCCGACCCAGCGGGGCTCGCGATCAGGGGCACGAGCGCTGGCGGCTTCACCACCCTGGCTGCCCTCACGACCACGGATCGTTTCGCCGCAGGAATCAGCCTGTTTGGCATCGCCGATCTCGAAGGTCTGGCGACCGACACGCACAAGTTCGAGAGTCGCTATATCGACAGCCTGATCGGGCCGTATCCCAAGGACCGCGCCAGCTACATCGAGCGCTCACCAATCCACCACCTCGATCAGCTCTCGGCACCGATCCTGGTGCTGCAGGGAACCGAGGACAAGGTGGTGCTGCCGAAACAGGCTGAGATGCTGGCCGAGGCAGCACGCCAGAAACATCTGCCTGTTGCCATGATCATGTTCGAAGGCGAAGGCCACGGCTTCCGTCGGGCGGAGACGATCAAGGCGGCAACGGAGGCGCAGATCGACTTCCTCGGCCGGATTCTCGGCTTCCAGCCAGCCGATCAGGTCTCGCCCATCCCCATCGAGAATCTGGACCGGTGATCAGCTCGAGTTGCCGGCGTGATCAATCTCGGCCCGCCAAGGCTGCAGCCGCGGCACCCAGGCCCGTACTGCCCCGCGGTAGCGCTGGTATTCATCCCCATAGCGCTGCAGCAACAGCGGCTCCTCGTACCAGCGGACGATCGCCGCCATGATCGCCCAGACGGCAAGGGCATATCCCAGCAGTGCCAGCGAGCCAAAGATCATCGCCTGTCCGAGCACCGCGGTGACCACAGCCAGATACATAGGGTTGCGTACGAAGCGGTAGTCACCGCCCACCACCAGCCGCTCGGTAGGAGCGACCGGTGCTGGGGTACCTCCGCCCTCAACAACGAAACGGGCGAAAGCGCGGACCAGCACGACGACCGCGAGTACCAGAAGCACCACACCCGCAGCCAACCGGACGATCGCGAGTTGCGACATGGGCCGGGGTAACTGCCACCCGCTGATGAGCCAGGGCACCAGCCCGGCCACCACACCGGGCGCAACAACGAAGAAGACCGCGCTACCGACCGTGGCCGCCGATCGCCGCATGCTCACGCCCTATCGTCGCTACGTCGTCGGCAGCCAGTAGGTGTCTGGCGCAGGGCGAGGTCCGAAGATCGCCTGGCCGATTCTCACCGTGGTCGCGCCGTACTCGATTGCTATCTCCAGATCACCTGACATCCCCATGGACAACTCGTCATAGGTGCCGGCGACGTCGTCGCTGCCCTGCAGCTGTCGTTGCAGATCACGCATACGTCCGAAGCAAGCTCGGATCTCTCGCTGATCGTCCGACAGCACAGCCAAGGTCATCAGACCGCGGACTCGCAACGTCCCATAGGCCCTGAGTGCAATGGCGAATGGTTCCACCTCGCCGGGTGGCAATCCGTACTTTTGCGGTTCGCCGGATGAGTTGACTTGCAGGAAGACATCGAGGCTGCGACCCTGATCGTCCAGAGCCTGATCAAGTGCCGCGGCCACTTTGACGGTGTCCAGTGCATGGAACTCCGACGCGACGGCAGCCACGTGCCTAGCCTTGTTGGTTTGCAGATGGCCGATGATCGCCCATCTGAGATCAGGATGATCAGCGAAGTGCCTCGCCTTCTCCATGGCCTCCTGGACCTTGTTCTCGCCAAGCAGCCGAACCCCGGCCTCATACGCTTCCGAGATCAGGTCCATTCCTTGGTTCTTGCTCACCGGTAGCAATCGCACTTCACTCGGATCGCGCCCGACTCGCGTGCACGCCGCCTTGATTCGCGCCTCCACCGCGGCCAGATTCTCTGCCACGCTCCCCATGCCTGAACCTTAGTCTCGCGGCAGTGGGGCTGCGATGGCGCGTTGTCCCAGGTCGAGGCCTTTACGGCCAACGAGCGCCGAGCGAGATCAGCCCCAGCGCAGCGAGGATCGCAAAGCCCAATCCGAAGCCGGCGTAACGTGCGGTGACCTCTCGGTCCACCTTTTCCTTGCCAACCGAGCTGCCGATGTCCCGGTAAACGTCTTTCAGCTCTCCTGCAGAAGCCGCGGTGTAGGCCTCCCCGCCAGAGATCTTGGAGATGCGCGCCAGCTCCGCCCGATCTACCGGCACTGGCTCCCGCCTGCCACCGATATCGATGTAACCGTCGGGGGTGCCGTACGCGATCGTGTAGATCGGTACTGATTGGGCCCTTGCAGCCATCGCCGCCTGATCTGACGGCCGGCCGACCTGGGTCTTCCCGTCACTCAGCAAGACGATGCGGGCCGGAGGCACCGTTCTCGGGTTGTCCGGGTCGGGCGGCACCTGCGCTAGCGCAGCAAGCGAGGTGTAGATACCCTCGCCGATTGCGGTGGAAGCTTGAGGGCGCAAGGAACGGATCGCTGCTGTCACCGATCCACGGTCGAGGGTGGGCGGCACCAGCGTCGTCGCTGTACCGGCGAATGTCACCAATGCGACGTTGAACTTGGGCGGGAGGGATGTCACAAACTGCTCGGCTGCGGCCTTCGCTGCCTCCAGCCGGTCGGGTTCCACGTCCTTAGCCTCCATGGACAGCGACACATCGATAGTCATCACGATGGTTGCCCGTTCTCTGGGCACGGAGACTTGATCTTTCGGCTTGGCGAAGGCCACTGTCAATGTCAGCAGGCTGAGGATCGAAAGACCGACCGCGGTGTGCCGTAACCACGTGCGGTCCCGTGGGATGACCAGGTCGAACATCGTCTTGCTGACTTGGATGCTGCGGTTCCGCTTGCGCTGTACCAGCCATAAGTACAGACCGACCAGCAGCGGGATCAGCAAGAGCAGCCACAGCCGGCCGGGCGCCAGGAAGGAGAGAAGCGGAGTCACGGGAGGCCTTCGACAAGCTCAGGGCGCGAGCGGAGCCCACAAATCACGGCCACTTTGCTCCCAGCGAGATGGCGCCGAGCGCTGCCAGGACGGCGAGAGCCAGGCCATAGCCGGCAAAGCGAGCAGTCACTTCCCGATCGGCCTTCTCATAGCCGATATCGGATCCAATGTTCTGGTACACCCTTTTCAGCTCATCAGCCGTGGCCGCCGCGAAGTACTCGCCATTGGTCGCCGCGGCGATTCGCTTCATTTCCTCGTGATCGACCGGTACAGGTTCCCGCTTGCCGTCGAGATCGACATAGCCGTTTTCGGTGCCGTACGCGATCGTGTAGATGGGAACTTTGGCCGTTCTGGCCTCCGCCGCCGCCTGCATCGGCGCGCGGCCGGTGGTGTTAGAGCCGTCGCTGAGCAGCACAATGGCGCCAGGCGCTATCGAGTTTGGGTCGTCGCGATCCTTCGGAGCCTGCTGCAGAGCTCGAAGCCCGGTGGCGATTCCCTCGCCGATCGCTGTCGATTCCTGCAGTTGGATGCCGTTGATGGCGTTCTGCACCGTGCCATGGGCGGTGGTCGGCGGCACCAGAATCGCTGCGGCTCCCGCCATCGAGACCACCGAGACGTTGTACTTCTCAGGCAGCTTGTTCACGAAATCGATGGCTGCTTGCTTGGCGGCGTCGAGCCGGGTCGGTCTGACATCAGTCGCCTGCATCGACAGCGAGGAATCGATCACCACTACGACCGTAGCGCGCTCGCGTGGCACATCGATCTGGGTCTTCGGCCGCGCGAAGGCCGCTGTGAGGGTAATCAGACTCAGCAGCGACAGCGCGACAGCAAGGTGACGCCGCCATTGGGACTGCTTGGGCACGACGACATCGAGCATGGAAGTGTTCGTAAAGCGCATGCCGCGCCGGTTTTTTCGAAGGCTGGCGAAGATGTAGGCGAGAACCAGCACCGGAATGATGAGCAAGATCAGCAGCCGCTCCGGCGACAGGAACGCGAGCTGGGGAATCACTTCGTCACTCCCTGTGGCGGGGCGTGCAGCATGCTCGCCACGCGACGGTACGCCAACACGAACCGGGCGATGTCTTGCACCCAGTCCCGGTCAGTCCGCAACTGAATGTGCCCAACACCTGCACGACGAAGCGAGATACGTATTCGTTCCCGTTGTGCCGCACTTGCCGCATCCATTCTGGCTCGCGCGTCTGAGTCGCCAGTGTTCACGTAACGCTCGAAGTCAGTCTCAGGATCACGGATCAGCATGTCACCCACATTCGGGAACTCGATCTCCCGCCGATCGACCACCTCTACCGCCAGCACTTGGTTGCGCACACTGAGCCGACGCATCGAGCGCTCCCAGTCGGGTTCCACGTTGGGATCCAGCTCATGATCACCCGGAGTCAAAAAGTCCGACACCACCACCTTCAACCCACGGCGGCGCTGGGTCCGGGACAGCTTCTCGATACCTGCCGCGAGCATCATCGGGCCTCTGGCGTGATCAGGCACAAACGGCTCGGTCAACATCTTGCGCAGCAGGCCGTACAAGGCGGAACGGCCAGATCTGGCCGGTAGCCGGCGCAGGCTCTCCGGGCGCAAGATGTAGCCACCGAATCGGTCGCCCATCTTCTGGGTGAGGAAGCCGATCGTCGCTACCGCGGCGATGCCGAGATCTCGCTTGGTAACTCCCTCCGTACCCCAGTTCATCGACGGAGTGACGTCAAGCAACGCCCACACCTCGAGCTCTCGATCGGCGATGGTGTCGCGCACGTGAGGCACGCTGGTGCGTGCGGTGACTGCCCAGTCGATCTTGCGGACGTCGTCCTCGCCGGGGACATAGGCCCGGGCGTCGCTGATGTCCGAACCGGGTCCCGGCAGCAGGCCCATGTGATCGCCGTGCAGGAAACCCTCAAGACGACGCACGATGGTGAGCTCCAGGCGGCGCAGCGCCGCCTCCGGCGCCAGCTTGTGCAGCGGGATCGTGGCCCGGGTCGGCTCACCAAGCACCGACGCAACCGCTCCGATGTTCTCCTGCGCAGCAGTGAACTGCACCGGTCTACCGTTGGGCGGCGGATAACTCGCAGGCGTACCAGGAAAGTCGGGTGTGCCGACGGGCTGACCGCCTGGCGGCGGGAATGACACCTCAGCCTCTAGTTGAAGTCCGGCGGGTTAGGCATATTCGGCACCGGCTGCTGATAGGGCGCCGAGGGCGCGGGATAGGTGTGAGCCGACGGCACTGTACGTCCGGGCGGAGTCTGATGGTTGGGACCCGACTGCTGGTTCCACACTGGCGTCGGCGG